>DASWVC010000200.1:0-34397 GCA_036401335.1 Chthoniobacterales bacterium | reverse complement strand
TCGCTTGGGTCAGAGTTGAGCACCCAGGACGAGCGGATCCGTCAAATGGCCCAGAAGATCTGCGACCAGCGTCGGGGTTACCTTGCCGGCGTTTTAACGGAGGCAATGGAGGCCGGCGAGCTTCCTGCGGGCGACCCGGGTGCTTTGGCGTACGAACTGTTTTCTTACGTGATGGGCATGCTTCAACAAGCAAAAATCTCGAACGACCCTGGTGTACTCGACCGCTTGCATGCGGGCGCTTACCGGATCTTGCAGGTTCAGGAACCCTCGTTCGTTTAAAATTTGGCCCCTGCGGCAGGGCCAGCCCCTACCGGTGCGGGATGGGCCGATTTTCCCGGCTGAAGACTTGGTGGCGAGAATAACATTTTTGTCGCTGCGTTTGCGAACGTGCTTTTTCGTGCTCGTATTCTAACGTTGGTTCAACCCGAACCTTGCGGCGACGTCGCCGGAACAAAAGAAACAATCATTACTTATGGCTCTCCAACCACTCTACACCGCCCATGCCACCGCCACCTCCGGTCGTGACGGCCATGCGGAAACCAACGACGGCAACGTCAAAGTTGACCTGACGGTCCCGAAGGAAATGGGCGGTGCCGGAAAACCAGGTGCCACCAATCCGGAACAGCTTTTCGCCAGCGGGTACGCCGCCTGTTTCGGTGGTGCCGTCGCCTTTGTCGCGGCACAGCACAAAACGCCGGTCAAAGATGTCCAGGTTAGCTCTCACGTCACCATCGGCAAGAATGATTCCGGAGGTTTTGGGTTGGCCGTCGCGCTGGAAGTACACATCCCCAATGTCGATCGCGAGCAGGCCGAAAAACTGGTCGAAGAGGCGCATCACGTGTGCCCGTACTCGAATGCCACCCGCGGCAACATCGAGGTGAAGCTTTCGGTCGTTTAACCGGTTTGATCGTTTGTTTCATGGATTTTCAGCTTCAAGGCAAGATTGCCCTGGTCAGCGGTTCCACGGCGGGAATTGGCGCCGCCATCGCGGAAGGGTTGGCGCGCGAAGGGGCCCGGGTTATTCTGAATGGTCGGACCCAGGAACGCGTGGACCAGACGGTGGCCGCGATCAAACAGCAGGCGCCTGAGGCACAACTGGAGGCGTTCGTTGGCGACCTGTCGACCGATCAAGCCGTTCGCGAATGCGCGGAGCGGTACCCGCAAGTGGATGTCCTGATCAATAACCTGGGCATCTATGAGCCCAAAAACTTCACAGAAATCAGCGACGACGATTGGCGGCGCTTCTTTGAGGTCAATGTCCTGAGCGGCGTCCGCTTGTCCCGGATTTACCTTCCGAAAATGTTGAAGGCCAACTGGGGCCGAATTCTGTTCATCTCCAGTGAATCTGCACTGAACATTCCGATTGAAATGATTCACTACGGTCTTACCAAGACCGCCCAGCTGGCCTTGTCCCGGGGCCTGGCAGAGCTCACGCGAGGCACAGGTGTGACCGTGAACTCCGTTTTGCCTGGTCCCACTCGGTCCGAGGGCGTTGAACAATTTGTCCAGGATCTTAGCACCCGAAGCCACCAGTCCGTGCAGGAGGTGGAGAACACATTTTTCAAAGAAACCCGGCCCAGCAGCCTTTTACAGCGCTTTGCCACGACCAAAGAGGTTGCGAACCTGGTTGTTTACCTGTCCAGCGCGGCCGCGTCTGCCACGAACGGTTCCGCCCTTCGGGTGGACGGCGGCACGGTTAAACACATTCTTTAAGGGCTGGTTAGAGAACCGTGACAGGTAACACACCCGCCGGTTTGTCAGGCGACGGGGCCTTGCCGGCCGGTTTATCCCAGCAAGGAATTGGAATCGCGCACGGGTTCCGGCCAGGAGATCTCGGGGAGTTGATCCGGCTTCATGGCCTGCAGAATGCCATGGACTACGGCTTTGACGCCTTGCATGAAGCGCATTGTGCGCGGATTGCGGCTGACTTCCTCTTGGCGAAGCCAAGGCGTCGATCACGGGTTTGGCTGGCACTCCAAGAGCAAAATGTGGTTGGATCCGTTTTCATCGTTGAACTGCCCGGGAATGTAGCCCAACTCCGCCTCTTGTTTGTTCATGCCAAGCTCCGCGGTCAGGGTTTGGGGCGATGGATGGTGGAGACGGCAGTTAGTTACGCCCGGGCGGAAGGCTACCGGTTGGTCTTTCTCTGGACGGTCCAGGGACTTGAGCGGGCCATCGGCCTTTACGTGGATGCCGGTTTCCGTCGGACGTTGGAACACCCCGGGGCACCGTGGAGCGATTCATCAACGGAAGTCCGTTACGAGCTAACGCTCTGAGTTCGCTGCCGTCCGGATCACCGCTTCCACGATGTTAGGCCGATACCCGGGCACTTGAGGACAAGCTCCCCTACCGGGCTCACGCGTGCCGTCACGCCGTCACACGGCATCGGCCGCCTCAACTTCCTCGATCACACGCCGCAGCGCTTCAATCGGTTTAGAGGCTCCGTGGATCGGGCGGCCAATCACCAGGTAATCTGCCCCGGCCTGTATTGCTTCGGCCGGGGTGACGAACCTTTTCTGGTCTCCGGGCTCCGCCCAGACCGGGCGTACCCCGGGGGTTACGATGGTGAAATAAGAACCGTAGTGCTTCCGCAGCACGGCCACCTCTTTCGGGCTTGCCACCAGTCCGGGGATTCCGGCGCTTTTGGCCAGGTTACCCAACAGCAATACCTCATCTTCCACGACCGTTCGGAACCCCGTTTCCCTAAGGTCATCGTCGGTGAGGCTGGTCAGGACGGTGACCCCAAGCAGCAGGGCATCTGCCGTGGACCGGCCCGTCACGGCGGCCATGCACATCTCTGTGCCACCCAGCAAATGGATTGTGAGCATCTGCACCCCCATGCCAATGACCGTTTGCACCGCGTGGCGCACGGTCTGCGGGATGTCGTGGAGCTTGAGGTCCAGGAAGACGTTGGCACCGGCCCCTCGCAACTCCCGGACGAAAGCGGGACCTTCGGCACAAAAAAGCTGGAGGCCGATCTTAAACCAGCGTACTTCTCCGCCAAGTTGGTCGACCAGGCGCAGCGCATCCGAGCGGCTGGGCACGTCCAGGGCGAGGATGATTTTATCTTTGGCAGCCTGAGGTTCGATCACGTACGAACGATGCATGAGGATCCGAACCGCTGCCAAGATCAATCTTACCTTGGAGCTGCGCGGCCGGCGGGCGGACGGGTTTCACGAGATCGCTACCTGGATGGTTCCGGTCGGCTTGTACGATGACCTTGAGATCGAGCGGTCCGAAGCTCCCGCTTTCGTGAGCAACGTGCCGGCCCTTGGGTGGGATGCCGAAAACCTGATCTATCGGGCGGCCGAGTTGTTCAACGAGGCCGTTGGCCAGCCAAACGCGGCTTACCGGGTCCAGCTCGAAAAGCACATTCCCCTCGGTGCAGGGCTGGCCGGCGGCAGCAGCGACGCCGCCGCTACCTTGCGGACGCTGAACGCGTTGCATGGCGGCCCGTTGCCCGCTCGCACGTTGGTCGACCTGGCGGGCCGCCTTGGCTCCGACGTCGCCTTCTTCATCCGTCAGCAACCTGCGTGGTGCACCGGACGCGGAGAAATCATGAAGGCGCGGCCTTTCCCAGGGCGAGTCTGGTGCCTGCTGGTGAAACCGGGGTTCGGGATTGCCACCGCGTCCGCCTACGCCGCCTATGCTAAACTCCGGCCGGACGAGAATAAGGGCGAGTCTGTCGAGACCCGTTGGGGTTTGGTCCGAAACGATCTCGAGCCAGCCGTTTTTCCAAAATACCTGGTGCTGCCGGTACTGAAGCGATGGATGCGGGCCCAGGCGGAAACCGAACTCAGCCTTATGTCCGGTTCGGGTTCAACGCTCTTTGCGCTGACCGCCTCGGAAGATCAGGCAAAGGCGGTGCGAGAACGTTTTTTGGCGTTTTGGGGCCAACGGTTCTGGACGTTTATCGCGGAGGGCAACCCGGACCCCGGCGCGCCGCCAGCCTGACGAATATCAGTGGCATCGCGCGGCGGAAACGTCCAAGGTCACCGCATGGGTATCCCTGGAGTTCTTGGCCTGATCGCCGGCAATGGCATCTATCCGATGCTGGTGGCACGGGCTGCCCGGCGGCAAGGGGTCCCGGCGATCCACGCAGCCGCTTTCGAAAACGAGACCGATCCGGCCTTGGCTGACCTGGTCGAATCCATGGAATGGGTGCGGGTAGGTCAACTGGGGCGGCTGCTCAGGTACTTCCAGAACACCGGGGTGACCGAAGCCATCATGGCCGGGCAGATTTCTCCCAAGAACCTTTTCGATCTGAGGCCGGACCTCAAGACATTGGTCCTCCTGAGCCGGCTCAAGGAGCGCAACGCCGAATCCCTGTTCGGCGCCGTAGCGGACGAGCTGGCGAGGGCTGGAGTCCGCCTTTTGCCTGCTTCCACGTTCCTGGAAGATTCGCTTGCACCGGAAGGCTTGGTGGCCGGACCGCCGCCTCGCCGGCGCTCGCTGGAGGATGCCCGGTTCGGCTTCCAGATCGCCAAGGAAACGTCGCGCCTGAACATCGGCCAGACGGTGGTAGTTCGGAACGGCACGGTATTGGCCGTCGAGGCCTTCGAGGGAACCGATGAGGCCATGCGGCGCGGCGCGCAGCTCGGCCGGGGGCAGGCCGTGATGGTCAAAGTGACCAAGCCGAAGCAGGACATGCGGTTTGATGTCCCGGTTATCGGCGTAAAAACGTTGGAGGTCGCGGCGCATGTCGGGGTTAGACTGATCGGGGTGGAAGCCGGCCTGACGTTGCTGCTGGACCGGCCATCCGTCACGGGTGCCGCCCTCAAGAATAACGTCACCCTTTACGGGATACGGGCATGAGCAGGGGTGTTCGCATCGGCATCGTCGGGGTGGGCAGCATCGGCAAAAACCATGCGCGGATCTGTGCGGGATTACCGAACGCTTTGTTTACTGCGGTGCTTGACGCCGATCCAAATGCGGCAGAAACGATCGGCCGGACCTACGGGGTTCCGGTCGCCGCGACCTTGGAGGGTTTTTCCGAACAGGTGGATGCTGCCACCATTGCGGCACCGACGCCCTTTCATTTCGAACTTGCGCACTTTCTGCTGTCGCGCGGCAAACACGTTCTCGTGGAAAAGCCGATCACAGAAAAGCCTGACGAGGCCAAGGCCCTGGTCGACCTGGCGCGGGAGCGTCGGCTGGTGCTCCAGGTCGGGCACGTCGAGCGGTTCAACCCTGTGCTCGGCGCTTTGGAAGCACATCTGACTCGCCCACGGTTCATCGAAGCTCACCGCCTCTCGCCCTATCCCTTTCGCAGCGTGGAAATCGGGGTCGTTCTTGACCTGATGATCCACGACCTTGAAGTGGTGCTTCACCTCGTCCGATCTCCGGTGGAAACGGTTGATGCGGTGGGCGTCCCGGTTTTAAGCCGCGGTGAGGACATCGCAAACGCCCGGCTGCGCTTTCGTAACGGCGCGGTCGCCAACATCACCGCAAGTCGGATCAGTCCCGAAAAAATGCGCAAGATCCGGGTTTTTCAGGAGAACGCTTACCTCTCACTCGATTACCAAAACCAAACCGGAGAAATTTATCGATTGCTGGACGGACGGATCGTTCGTGAGAACGTGGAAATCGAAAAGGATGAACCGCTCAAACTCGAACTCCAATCCTTTGTTGACTGTTGCCGGCGCGGCGGCGAGCCGGTGGTTTCCGGACCCCAGGCAGCCGCTGCCCTCGAACTCGCCATCGACATCACGGAACGGATTCGCCGAAGCAAGACGGAGTTTGAAAGGCCCTGAACTCACCGTTTCTCTCGGAGCCGCTAAGTCGCATGATGCTCTACCTCATTGCCGGCGAGGCCAGCGGCGACGCACATGGCGCCGCCCTCCTGCGGGAGTTGCTAAAACTGCGACCCGGGCTCGAATGGCGCGGCGCGGGCGGTCCCCAGATGAATGCGGTTGCTCCCGGCAGGATTTTTTTATGGACCCATGAAGCCGTGGTGGGCCTCTGGGATGTCCTGCTCAAGTACGGCTACTTTCGAGCTCAGTTTCACCGGATGCACCGTGAAATTCTGGGATTACACCCGAAGGCAGTGATCTTCGTGGATTACCCGGGTTTTAACCTCCGGCTGGCCCGGTACTTGAAGGCCACCGGTTATCGGGGCCAACTCATTTTTTACATCAGTCCCCAGGTCTGGGCATGGAACCGGGGACGGATTCCCAAAATGGCCCGGTTCCTTGACCTCATGCTCTGCATCTTTCCTTTTGAACCGTCCCTGTACCGCCAGAGCGGGTTGCGCGCCGAGTTCGTCGGCCATCCCTTGGTTGCCCAACTTTCGCGGCGCCGGCTTGCCGGAGATCGGGACCGTGACCTCGTCGGACTCTTCCCGGGAAGCCGTGGACGGGAGGTCAAACGCATTTTTCCGATCATGCTGGAGGCCGCTCGGCGGTTGCGAGAACGTCAGGCCGGTCTCCGGTTTTACGCCGCTGCCGTTAACGAGGATGCTGCCTTCACCATGCGCCGGTGCGCCGCGAGAGCGGGGTTTGCCGGGCTTGAAATCGGAGTCGGCAATGCCCACGAGCTGATGCAGCGCGCTTGGGTGGGAATGGTTGCTTCCGGCACCGCCACCATGGAGGCGAGCTATTTCGGACTCCCGTTCGTCCTTATCTACAAGGTTTCCTGGCTGACTTACCTTATCGGTCGGGCCGTGATCCGGGTCGATCACCTTGGCATGCCCAATCTGCTGGCCGAACGCACCCTGATCCCCGAGTTCATCCAACACCGTGCGAACCCTGCCGCCATCGCCCAAACCCTCGAACGATTGTGCAACGATTCAGCGGCGCGTGCCCGCATGCTCGAGGGCATGCTTGAGGTAATCGGGAAGTTGGGACTGGAAGACACCGGCCAACACGCGGCTCGGGTCATCTCCGAACACCTTGGCGAAACGCCTGCGGCCGTTTGACGGCCGTCAGTGGCCGGCTTCCCGGCTATGGAACTCACGCCTCCTCGAAACCTATGGAAACAGAAAACCGGCCTGACGATTCTACCGCTGCATGGCAAAGTCTCTGGGCGCCCTGGCGCGTGGAATACTTTGAGCAGAAAGCGCGCGACCCAGATTTTTTGCTGACGGCGGCGCAAGCTGCCAACGATCAGGATCACCTCGTCCTGCTGCGCTTGAAAAGCACGTTTCTCATGATGAACCGCTACCCTTACACGGCTGGGCACCTGATGGCCGTACCCTACCGTGCCTGCGCGGAACTGCACGAATTGGCACCCGCCGAACGGCTCGAACTGGTAAACCTGGCCATTTATGCCGAGCACCTCCTACGGGTCGTGTCGAAGGCCCAGGGGTTTAACATCGGCTGGAATCTGGGGACTGCGGCGGGGGCCGGCGCGGCTGATCATTTGCACCTGCATATCGTTCCGCGATGGGCCGGTGACCACAACTTTATGACTGTGCTCGCCGGGACGCGCGTGATCCCGGAAGGGTTACGGCCGCTGTACGAAAAACTCCGCGGTGCCATTGCCGAGCATTCGTACGAGCAGGTGCTGGGGGGCGGGACGGAAGGTGTCGGGGTATCGGGGTAACGGAGTGTCGGGGTGGTTTCGAGCAACCCTTCGGCACTGGTTTGTGGCTGAGCCACGGAAGGATGATCCGGGAGGTTGAGCGCGGTCGTGGTTGAACCGGGGGCTATTTGCTGGTAGCCAGATTGGTCTTTTGCGGGGTCAGCGCACGATGTGCGCGCGCCGCGTCGCGACCGGGCGGCGCGCCGAACAGCCGGCGGTACTCCCGGCTGAACTGCGAGGCGCTCTCGTAACCCACGTCGAAGCTGACGCGGGCTGCGCCTGCATCCCGGGAGAGGAGCAGGCGACGCGCCTCTTGCAAACGGATTCGCTTCTGGAACTGGAGCGGACTCATGGCCGTCACCGCCCGGAAATGCCGGTGAAAGGAGGTGACACTCATCCCCGCAGTCCGGGCCAGCTCGTCCACCCGATTCTTTTGGTTGTAACGTTGACGAATCAGGTTGATCGCGCGGCTGATCTGCGACAATTGGCTGCTGGGTTGGGCAAGCTGCCGGAGCATCTCGCCACGCGGACCGCACAGCAAACGGTATAAAATTTCACGTTCGATGAGCGGGGCCAGCACTGGGATTTCGCCGGGCCGGTCCAGCAGTCGAAGCAAGCGCAAGAGGGGATCGAGGAGATCGTCATCCAGTGGATTGACCGCCAGCGCTTTTGACGCCGCGCGTTCACCGGTGGCGGGCGGCATCTCCAGGAGCAGCGCGGCGATCGCGGCAGGATCAAGGGCGAGAGTCGCCCCCAGGCAAGGCGCTTCAATCACCTGTCCGCTGACCGGAAGATCGACCGAGGCGACCAGGTACGAGTTCGGATCATAACGGAACTCCTCGTTGCCAAGGAAAATCCGCTTGCGTCCCTGGGCGACCACGCACAACAGCGGGTAATACATGCCTGCCGTTAACTTAGTGGTGACCCTTGAGCGGGACAAAATTAACCCCGGGACGGCGGTGGGCATCGTGTCACGGTGGCAATGCCTGGTGATGAGGGCGCACAGTTCGGTCATGTTGCTGCCCCACCAGTCCCGCCTTCCAGCCGCAAAATCAAACGCCGTGGTTGGTTTAGGCAAGAACTTGGCAGCATCGGTCTACCCGCCTGCTGCGGGGCCGGTCTAGCTTGGTGGCGTGAGCAACCTTTCCATGAACTACCAACTTCTTGGCCGCAGCGGTTTGCGCGTCTCCGACCTTTGCCTCGGCACCATGACCTTCGGCGAGGACTGGGGCTGGGGGGCGGCCAAAGACGAAGCCCGTAAAATCTACGATGCCTACCGCGGGGCGGGCGGCAACTTCATCGACACCGCCAACATCTACACCAACGGCTCCAGTGAAAAGCTCGTCGGCGAGTTCGTCGCCGGCCACCGCGAGGAAGTCGTGCTGGCTACAAAGTACACCAACGCCGCCGCCGGCTTTAGCGGCAAGCCCGGCACCGACGCCAACGCGGGCGGCAACCAGCGCAAGAACATGGTCCAGGCCGTCGAAGCCAGTTTGAAACGTCTTGGCACCGACTACCTCGACCTTTACTGGCTGCACATCTGGGACCAGATCACCCCCGTTGAGGAGGTCATGCGCGCGTTTGATGACCTCGTGCGCGCGGGAAAGGTGCTTTATGTGGGCGTTTCCGACGCGCCGGCCTGGGTCGTGGCAAAGTCCAACACGCTGGCAGAACTGCGCGGCTGGACACGCTACGTCGGCCTCCAAATCGAATACAGCCTTCTCGAACGGACCGTTGAGCGCGAACTCGTCCCGATGGCCCACGACCAACAAATGACGGTGCTGGCCTGGTCACCCTTGCGCAATGGCGTGCTCACCGGCAAATACCTGCCGGAAAACGTCAAGCAATCCGAGGCGGAAGGCGCGCGGATGCATAGCGAGATGATGAAGGGGTTCGGCACTGTGGAGGAGAGCACCCACGCAACCGTCCGGGAAGTCGTTGCGGTCGCTAAAGACCTCGGTGTCTCGGCTGCGCAGGTCGCCCTGGCGTGGCTACGTTACCGCCCGGTCCCGGTAATTCCAATCATCGGCGCGCGCAAACCCTCCCAAATCGAGGACAACATTCGCAGCCTGGACGTAACGCTTTCCCCGGAACAGCTCGAGCGGTTGGACAAAGTCAGTGCCGTTTCGCTCGGCTTTCCGCAGGACTTCATGGCAATGGAACCAGTCCGCGCCATTGTTTACGGGGGCATGCGGGACCGGATCAAAGCCTGAAGCCGTTGTTGGAACAAGAACTCGTGCGTGACGCCCGCGCCATATCGGCAGCAGACACGGACCCGGACTGCCCGCCGGTCGCCAGCAGGCCAGCTTATGCGTGGCTCGGATCGACGATCGCTGCAGTCTTCTCGATCAAGCCCTTACCCGCCTTCATGGCTTGAAGTCCAGCGTTGATCTTCACATCCTGCCCGGTGCCGATCACGATTCCCGCCAAATCAAATCCAGGAATGACCGGTTCCGTCCGGCCAAGAAAGTTCGCTTCAGCAAGCTTGTATTCCAATGGATTGAGTGACGAGCACATGACCTAAATAAGCAGCTGATTCGGGCCGGAACGCGGGACGTCAACTTCCACAGCCTCCAGCGGCATACTGTCGCCAGTCCTGGTGTAGCCAATCACCTGGTACCGGGCTGGAACCGTTGAGGGGGTACTTGAGCGCTTTCTCTACCGGCATAACCGATTTACGGGTACTGCTGACCAAATTATTATGTAGAAGCTACCAGAGGGAAAAATCACGTCGTTCGCGGCGCGTTCCGCCAGAATCACTTCCTGAGAAAGGCCAACAGGTCTTCGTTAACCTGATGCTTCGCCGTCGCGAGCATCGCGTGTGGTGCCCCGGGATAGACCTTCAGGATCGCGTTCGGGATGAGCTTGGCCGAGCGGTGGGCGTTGCCGATCGGAACGATCTGGTCAACATCCCCGTGCAGGATGAGGGTTGGGACGTCGATTTTTTTCAGGTCCTCGGTGGTATCGGTCTCGGAGAACGCCTTGATCGCGAAATATGCGGCGGGGAAGCCGGTGAGCATATCTTGGTGCCACGAGGAATTGAGCAGGCTTTCCGGGATCTCTGCCCCGGGACGATCGGCCCCGAAATAGGAAATCGCTAGGTCCTTGAAGAATTGAGAACGGTTGGCGATGACTGCCTGCCGGAAACCGTCGAGGACTTCGATTGGTGTGCCGGCAGGATTTTCCGGTGTTTTCAGCACGAGCGGAGTCACCGAACCAATGAGAACCACCTTGGCTACCCGCTTTGTCCCGTGACGCCCGATGTAACGCGCCACCACTCCCCCGCCGGTGGAATGGCCAACAAGCATGGCCTCCTTCAGATCGAGGAACTTCATTAACTCGGCGAGATCATCGGCGTAGGTATCCATATCATTGCCCTCCCAGGGTTGGCTGGACCTCCCGTGACCCCTGCGATCATGGGCTACGCAGCGATACCCTTCGCGTGCCAGGAAGAACATCTGATCTTCAAAAGCGTCCGCGTTGAGCGAATACGCATGGTTAAATACAACCGGATGACCTTTCCCCCAATCTTTGAAGTAGAGTTCCGTGCCGTCTTTGGTAACAAAAGTGCTCATCGAATTCCTTTCGTTGGCCTCAACAGAGCATAACGTCACTTGCTGACGCTGGCCACTGACCAAGCAAACCCACGCGTTCAGTCCTGAAATAACGACTGTTCCCTCGTTCCTTAGAACGATCCCCGTGAGAAACATCCAGGACCGGAGGAATCACAGCCCTACATCTGCACCAATCCGCGCCGGCTTACGCAATCGATCGCTTCGGTACGACTCAGGACGTTCGGCTTGCCAAAGATGCTTCGCAGATGGGCTTTCACCGTTGTTTCGCCAAACCGTCACATGATCGACGGCAATAAGGAGACGGATTTTGGCTGTTGATGTGTCCTTTGGTCGCGATTTCGGCGCGCGATTCGTGAACCAGAGGCTCCATGGATCAGGCGTCTCCCGCCCTGACCAGACAGTGCGGCTCCGACCATGGCTTCGGTTGAAGCTGAACGAGGCGATCGGAGCTCAAATCGTCTCGGTGCCAATGTCCATTCCGGTGCAAACCGCCGAGAAGGCCCGATACGTGCTGTTCGCGTGGCCGGGGGCGCCGGCATCGTGACCTTGCTTCTCGCCAACCTTGGCCTTTGGATCGTGACCCGCCGGGGAAACCGGCCACGGCAGGTCACCTGCCTGACGTGTAACCGGTGTTAAGCCCTTTGGACGGCCGCTTCTGCGACTTCGGTCAGGCGCCGAGCGGTCGCGGTCAATCGTTGCCTTTGGAGGGGTGGTAGCCGGCTTTGATGGCATCCTGTTCATTCATGTACTGCCCGTGCTTGGTTTTGCCGTAGAGGCGCGAGCCTTCACGGTGGTAGACGTGGGTGTTGTTGTTCACCCAGACCTGACCGTGGCCACCGCCCGCTGCCGCAGTGGTGGGCATTGTGGTTTTTGGGGTGGTGCTGGAGGTGGCGGCGGCCGGCGCAGCGCTCGCCAGGGGCGTCGGATTAGCGGTGGAGTTCGACGGCGGCGCCTTCCTCATGCGTTTGTGGGGCATGGCCGCTGGCGCGGGGCTTGGGGTGACGTCTTGGGCCAGAAGGAGGGGCGCGGCCGCGAAGGCGCCAAAGGCAAGGAGGGAAACAAGTGTGCGCATAGGCCTGAGTTCTAGCCCGCTTCCTGCCGGTTGGCGAGCCGGACGTTTTAGCAAGTAGACGGGGTGAATGTGGAGCACGGCTAATAGGACCTGACCAAACGGCCAGACGGGTCATGCTCGCCACGTCGCAAAGCCACGGATCATCCTGACGCGACGACGCAGCGGATCGGCCCTATTCGGTCAAGCGTAGCCGACCATCCGCGAAATGGAGAGTTTCCCGCCATTTGATGCGTTCGTCTTCTTTCCAATGAAATGCCACAATGCCGCTACGGTCTAAAACTTTGAACCCGTTCACCGTCCATTGCCGGTCGAACGAAGACGCTTTTGGCGCAACACCGTTCACGGTCGATTTGGAAACCCCAAGCTCGGCCGGCCTGCTGTTGTCGGCTAACGGCACCGCGGTCGGCGCGGTACCTGGAGTGACCTCTTGGGCCGCGGCAAGGGGTGCGCCACAATGGCGCCCAAAGGCAGCAGGAAAAGCAGGGAGCGCATGGCCAATGAGCTTTAGACGAATGCCGGTTGGCTGGCGAGCCGGACGTTTCTGGCCCCAACGAAAAGAACCAGCACGCCGGTGGCCCAGTTCGTCGTCTGCTTCATCGCATTCTCATCTTTCGCTCCATTTAAGACAGGTCGGGACGATCGCTTGTGGTGCATGGGCACGAATTCCTTCCTACCCAAGAAGGGGAACGGACATCCACCCCGCCACCGAGCAGGCGGCTTCCTCTGGCAACCGCGCGGGTCTTTGATCGAACCAGCGCCGGATTCCGGACGCGAACTGGCCAGGGCAGCGTAAGGGCGGCCATGGAAATCCTCCGCAAGCTCTTTTCAAGCTCGGGGTTCCTGCCCCACGGATCGTGCTACACCTGGGATCCGTACGTCATCGGGTTGCACATCATTTCCGACGGGCTTGTCGCACTCGCCTACTTTTTCATCCCGTTGACGCTGATTTACCTGGTGCGCCGCCGGCGGGCTGGAAGCTATGGCCTTGTTGCGGGTTGCCGTCGAGGCAGGCCAACCATACGACCTCGCACTCTTGGATGTGCAAATGCCGGAGATGGACGGCTATGAAGCGACTCAGGCCATCCGTCAACAGGAGCAACGGCCGGAGTCGCCCTGTCTTTGGAACGCGCCGATTTACATTATTGCCATGACGGCCAACGCCATGCAAGGCGACCGGGAAAAGTGCCTCGCCGCAGGCATGGACGATTACCTCAGCAAGCCGGTACGCCCCGCCGACCTTCAGGACGCCCTGGCACGCCGGAAACAGGCGCTCTTACGACATGCCGGTGCACTCGCCGGTCCGACGCGATGCCTGCCATGAACGCCACCCGGCACACCTCTCTCTGGCGAACCGGGTAGCAAGTCAGTGACTCACGCGCCGAAAGACGGTTCTAGACGTGGCGGCTTACGCCCCAATGCTTCTGAGATCGAACTGCCGGGTCCAACAATTTTCCCTTCGGCCGGACTGCGATTTCTGGCGATCGCATGGATGGGCATCTTGCGCCCGCTCCTGGTTCAACAGAAACTAGGCCTTCCTCTCGAAACGCGCCCATGAATGCCGATATTTCCCTGATTCTTGCTACGGCCGTCTCCATCTCGACGGTCATCTATACGTTCTACTCCATCCAACTGTGGCGAACGACTCGGGAGGCGGCCGAGATTTCGCGGCAGACGGCCCTTAGCAACCTGTGGGTTCAACTGAATCGGTATCTCGAGATCTTACGGCAACAAAACGCCCCTGAAGTGGCCTTTCTGGAGAGGTTATCAGATCTTTTCTTGGAATTCATGATCGCCAATTTGATCGTTCAAACCGGCAAGAAGGATGACCAATCCATCGCCGAATTTCGCCGGCGAATCTCGGATCTGGTGGCAGAAAACGCAGCCGATGCTTCGAAGTTCCCGTGGATCACGAGGTTCGCAGAGTGGCGCTGAGCTCGCTGAACGGGCCGTAATCGGCTGTGGAATGGCGGCCGCAAAAGCAAAGCGTCCTGCCCGGTGTGGATGACCCGCGGCGGAGCGCGATTCAGGTTGCCCAGCAATCGGCCCCTTACTTCTGAACCCGAAATTGCAACCCAACCGTGCACACGACCGCCCCCTTGAATCTACCCCGGCTTCCAAGCGTTAGCCCGGAGCGGCCGGCGAGAGGCATCATCCTGTGCCGAACCCTGGAGGTCGCGGTAATCCCAGGCTACTTCGACGGTCTCGCCTGGCGCTTCCTGCAGGATGGCTTCACTGATGCCCAACGCCGAATCTTGGCCGCGGACCCGAACCATCCAAAACCAGCTTCCCTGGTCTGCCGTCCCGTCTATCATGTTCACGAAGGCGCCGTACTCGTGATGAAAACGAACCTGAAACTCAAACCGTTGATCGATGGCTTGCCCGATTACCATCGCTTCGAACACCGTCATGCCGGGAAACCAGGGGATGCCCGGAACCTCGATGGCCGGCTTGCCGGGAATCGCAAGTTTCAGGGTAACGGTGCTACGGGACGGGCTGGCCATCGTTTACGCCTTCAGCAGCCTTGTACGTTGCTCCGTTCCGTTTAGGAAGCCAAAACTTGCCTATCAGGGCGCGGCTGGTGCGGGAACCGGTCGTTAAGCGCCCCCTCTGAAATGTCCCCATCGTAGCGAACCGCGAGAGCCGATCACTGCCGCAGGGTCCCCGCTGAGGGAGGGTCGGAGCGGAACTTTATTACTCCTTGTTCGACGCCGTTTGAGATAACCACCTCGGAAAGCTTTGGATTCGCGTTGGGATGTATCGTGACGACCCGGAGGTTGTCTTTGTTCGCTTCGGTGGTGATCTCCTGCATGGCATTTGTTTCGTTATTTTCGACCAGGATCGTCGCTTTCCCGTCCTCCTGGTGCCAGCTGAGCAGCACCAACTCGCCAAACGTGCCGGTCTGTGCCCGCGCTGCGGGCGAGGGGATCGGCATCGCACGGCCGGCTTGCACCGCCGGCCCTTCCGGTTCCGCTACGGCACCCTGCGGTTGCCCTCCGCTGTTCAGGCCGGAGCGACTTTGGTCACTTTCGGAAGCCCGGTCGCTGCCCCCGCGGCTTGCTCCGCCCAGCGGACCCTGGGAATAGAACTGCTGTACAAACACCGGCTGGGCCGTCCCGGCAAGATCGTTTCCCTGGGAGCCTTCGTTGACCGTCGCCACGCCGTAAGAAGGCCCTTCGTAGAGGTGGTCTCCGTCGTCGTAACCGTAGGGATAAACCCAGGGGAGCCCGAACGTGCCGAATGCATAGCCGGTCAGGGGCAGACAACCGTTCCGGTAGGAAAAGAAGCGATTGCCGCGAGCGATGAATCGGTGGTGGTACGGGGATGCGGTTGCAGGTCCGTTCTGGTTTCCTGTAAACACCGGGGCTGCCCCGGATCCCAAGCGTTCCCTGGCAGCCGGGCCGTAACCGCGCCCAGCCAAACCGCCACGGAATCCTCCGCCCTGAGGCCCGACGCGGGGAGCCGCGCGACACTCGAACGAGAACACGAACAGACCGGTCGTCAATAAACCGGTGACGAACGACGTCAATTTCATCCTGCTTAACCTTTTTTCCTTGTGGTGGGAAACGCAGCACGCCGGCAACCTGCGCGAACGCTGGCCACGCGACTCCCAGAAAGGTAAACGATAAGGCCAGTTTGCTTGGTTTCAAATGGCGTGACCCTGCCGGACCGCGCGGGCGCCCCCTTCGGCTCGTTCCTCGCCAATCCGCGTTCCTCTGTCATGCCGCTCAATCCTTGTACGGATCGTGCTCGTTCGACCCCGCCATGCAGACGATCACCGGGGTGAGGCGCGTTTCCACCGCAACGCTGTCCAGGTGGCACGCCAGCACCTCATCAAGCTTGCGGTAGCACTCGGGCGCTTCGTCCGCCCCGGCACCGATTAACAGAACGCCCTTGGCTTTCACGCGCTCACGCATCGCGGCCTCATCTACCAATCCCTCGGAGACGCGGACCCGCTTTGGTCCCCATCCCTTAAACTTACCCGCTGCCTGGGTGCGAGACATGACCCGGCCCGCGCCGTGGATGGTGGAAAAGAGGTTTTCTCTCGCGGCGGACGTGGCGCGCCCATGCAGGATCACTGAGTCGTCGCCCATCGAGCCGCCCACAAAGCTCCGCTGATTGGCAAATGCCGGCGTCGCACCTTTGCGGACGACCACGTATTTTTTGCCGTCGTGTTCTTCGAGGAAGGCGAAATTGTGATGGTTGTGCACCTGGTCGAGGCATTCTTCAGTCCCCTGAATGGCACGGGCCACGGTCCGGCAAACCCACTCCCTTCCCGCATAGGCGTACTTGCCGGCCAGCGTCATCGCATGCCAGTAACTTTGGCCGAGGTCCGAATCCAGATTAAGGACGCAGGGGTCGGCGTCCATGCTGTCCTTGGCCCCCACCTTTTTCAGGAAGTAAGTCGTCGTTCGATGACCGAGGCCGCGGGAGCCGAAATGAACGCCCACCCAGACAAAGCCTTCCTCGTCGTGAAAAACATCAACGTAATGATTGCCGGAACCGACCGTGCCCAACTGGCTCGCGGCAAGGTCTTTCAAGCCCCTGGTGGCCTCGTTCTGCCAGTAGGTTTCCGCGTCCAGGAACTCAGCCGGCACCAGCGTTGAATTCTTCCGGCCAACCCCAAAGGAAATCTCTGAACGGATCTTCCGCCCGATCTGCTGAAGCCGGTTTTTGATCTCCACATACTTGAGGGGCAACTTCACCGCCATGTTGCCGCAGGCGATGTCATACCCGACGCCCGAAATGGAAACCTGGTTTCGGTAGGCCGCCACGCCCCCGATGGGATGCCCATAACCGAGGTGTCCGTCCGCGCACAGGACAAACCGAACGGCGCCTTTGTCGAGGCAGTTTTGCGCCTGCGCAATGGTTTTTTGCTCGTGCTGGCCGATGATTTTAAGATTCGACACCTGAGAACATTCTTTTTCTGGTACTTCCGCCAGTTGGCGCATGCCGAACACGCTTCGGCTCGAGACGATCACTTCTTCAACAGCACATAGAATGAATACTGGTCCCCCCGGTAGATGGACGTCACAAACTCGATGGGCTCCTCGTTCGCATCAAATGAAAGCCGCTCAAACTTCAGGACCGGCCGCCCCGGTTCGAGGTTCAGAAGGGCGGCCTCTTCGGCACTGGCCAGTGCGGCCTGAGCGCTCTGCTCGCTGCGGACCGGGGCTCGCCCGCGTTGAGCCAACAGTTCGTATAGGGAGCCGTTTCCAAGGCAGGCCGCGTCCTCCTCGCGGAGTGCGGACCAGGGAAGGTGGCAGGTTTCGACCGCAATTGGCTCGCCGTTCGCGCAACGCACGCGCTGAAGCCGCCAGACCGATTCGCCATCGAGTTGCAGGAGCGCCCTCACCGGCGCACTGGGCAAGGTCCGGGTGATTTCCAGCAACCGGTTTGAAGGTGTCAACCCCCGCAACTTCATTTCTTCCGTGAAGCTGAGC
The DNA here is from genome assembly GCA_036401335.1 of Chthoniobacterales bacterium. Taxonomy (GTDB): domain Bacteria; phylum Verrucomicrobiota; class Verrucomicrobiia; order Chthoniobacterales; family JAFAMB01; genus DASWVC01. The sequence continues at coordinate 16,788 of DASWVC010000200.1, read as the reverse complement.
AACTTGCCCAGGAGTTGCCCTAACCGAGGCTGCCGCACGATCGTTCCCTTACCCGGGGCACGTTCAATTTTGCCTTCCTGTTCCAGCGCTTTCAGGGCGTTGCGGATCGTGGTCCGACTGACCTGGAACTCACCGGCTAACTCCGTCTCCGTAGGAAGATGGCTGCCGGGTTGAAGGCCTCGCTCCAGAATCAGCTTTTCGACGCGGCGCCGTGCGTGTTCATGAAGTTTGGTTCGAGCCATTGTCTTGAACAATAGAACAGAGATAGCGCAAAGCCTGGAAATGAGGGTACCTGAAAGTTAAATTGTTCGTAAAATGAATCCAAGAGGTTTTGACTTGGACCATCTTGTCAAATAGGTAGGAACATTACCAGGGATCGGTATGTACCCGAAGGACTATTGGACTTCTGTGAAAGCAGCCATGGACGGCATTGTGGTGGATGAGGCGCACGTCATCGAGTGCGCCGCGGTTCGGTGCGCGGAGGTAGTTGCTGGCGGCGGCATCCTCCACGTGTTCGGCACGGCGCACAGCTCTGCCCACGTGGCTGAAGCATTTTACCGGGCGGGTGGGCTGGCCTGCGTCAATGCCATTCTCGATCCCTTGCTTTCGGTCGATTGCGGGGCGCTGTTGAGCACCTGGATGGAACGCCAATCCGGTTTGGCGCGCCTGATCCTCGATCGTTATGATCTCCGGCCAGGTGAGCCGATGCTCGTCTTCTCGGTCAGCGGGATCAACGACGTTCCGGTGGAAGTCGCGGCCGAATCGCGCGCCCGCGGGCTCTGGGTCATCGCGGTCACGTCTCGCAGCTATTGCCAGGCGGCGGCGGAAGAACGCGGCCTGCAGAAGACGTTGATCACGGAAGCCGACCTGGTGATTGACAACCACGTCCCGATCGGAGACGCCGTCCTGCCTCTGCCGGGCACTGAGTTCCGGGCTGCTTCCATCAGCACCGTTGTGGTGGCCCTCATTTACAACCTGCTGCTGGAGCAAATCATCACCCGCCTGACGCGACGCAACTTTATCGTGCCAATCTTCGCGAGCGCTAACCTGCCCGGCGCGTCCGCCCATAACGCGCAGTTGATTGCCCGCTATCGAGGTCGTATCCGCCATTTCTGACGTTTCGCGCTGAGCTTTTGCCACCCGAATCACTGACCGCAACCTCCTATGGCTAATCCCACTTCCACCAGCACCGCCCTTTCCGCGCCGTCGTCCAACACCGCCCTTTACGGAAAGCTCTTGCTGTTTGTCGCGGGCATGGGCGGCCTGCTCTACGGCATTGACGTCGGCATTATCGCGGCCGCGTTACTCTACCTGAGTAAGACAATCAACCTCACGGTCGAACAGACCTCGATCATCGTTGCCGCCGTGCTGGGTGGCAGCATGGTCTCTTCGCTCGTGGCCGGCGTGCTGGCGGATTGGTTCGGCCGCAAGAAAATGATGATCGTCAGCGGCCTGATGTTTGTCGCGAGTGTGGGGTTAATCGTCATCTCCCAAGGGTTTGTGCCGCTGTTCCTGGGCCGCCTGTTGCAAGGCATGAGCGGCGGCGTCATCGCGGTCGTGGTGCCGCTGTACCTCGCCGAATGCCTCAGTGCAAAAAGCCGTGGCCAGGGCACGGCGATCTTCCAGTTCATGCTCACGTTCGGCATCGTGGTGGCCGCTGTGGTGGGATTGTTTTATACGCAGCGGGCCGAAGCGGCGATCGCCGCGGCCGCGGGCAATGCGGAACTTGTCCGGGCCGCTCAAAACCATGCGTGGCGCGGCATGTTTCTGTCGGTGATTTACCCCGGCCTGATTTTTTTCATTGGCGCTTTCCTGGTGAGCGAATCGCCGCGCTGGCTGTTTCGTCGTGGCAAGAAGGAGCAGGCTTTCGCGGCCTTGCGCCGGTCCTGCACCGAGGAAGAAGCCGAAGTGGAGATCCGCGAAATGGCGACCGCGGCCCCGGGAACTCCGGAGTCGGGCGTTTCCCGCACATCCGGTTCGCTGCTGCAGCGCAAGTACGTGATCCCGTTTGTGCTTGCCTGCATCATCCTCGCCTGCAACCAGGCGACCGGCATCAACTCGATCCTGGGCTTTCTGGTGGTCATTCTGAAGCAGGCGGGCATGACCGCGAGCCTGGCGACTAAAGGCGACGTTGCCGTCAAGGTGCTCAACTGCGTAATGACGATGGTGGCGGTGGCCTTGGTGGACCGAAAAGGCCGGAAGTTTCTGCTTAAGATCGGCACCGGCGGCATCATTCTCGCGCTTTTGGCGGGAGCCCTGGTGTTCCGTGGATTCGAGTCCAAACGCGTGGACGTTAGAGACAAAGTGCAAACGGCGGTCAGCGGTGCGGGGATGACCCTCCCGGTAAACGAGACCACTCTGGGACCGGCAGTGGGAGGACGTCCCATGGCGCTCACGGTTTTCTATTCCTACGGCGGCGGTGACAAGGTCGACACGGTTTTGAGCAACGACCCCGACCCGGTGCTGCGCATCGCCCCGGACCCGAAAGCCCCCAACGCGCCGCCGGTCATCAAGCGCGCCCTGTACGGTCCTGTCCCTACAGAAGCCACAGGTTGGCTCGTCACGGCCTGCCTCTGCCTCTTTATCGCGTCGTTCTCGGTGGGCCCGGGAGTGGTGGTGTGGCTTGCCCTTTCGGAGTTGATGCCGACCCGAATCCGTTCGACCGGCATGGGCATCGCGCTGTTGTTGAACCAAGGGGTCTCGACCGCAATTGCAACGGTGTTTCTGCCGACGGTCGGCAATTACGGCTACTCGGCCATGTTCTTTTTCTGGGCCGGTTGCACGGTGATTTATTTCATCACGGCGGCGTTCTTCCTGCCGGAAACCAAAGGCAAGACGCTGGAAGAAATCGAGGCGTATTTTGACAAGGGAGGGTCAAAGGCAAGCGCTTCCCTGCAACAACGGAGGGCTTCATGACCGTCCCCACGCAAGATCTTTACATCGGCATTGACGGGGGCGCCACGAAGACTCTGGTGCGGGTGGAGAACGCGCAGCACGAGGTCCTCGGCGAAGGCCACGGTGGACCCGCCAACATCCGGCTGTCGGTGGAGGGAAGCTGGCGGTCCATCCATGAGGCCCTTCAACAAGCGATGGCACAGGCCGGCTTGCGCCTTGACGCCGAGGGGTACCGTTTCCATTGCGGCGCCGGGCTTGCGGGCACGGAAGTCGCCGCCGCTTGCGACCAGTTTGTTAACAGCCGCCATCCTTTTGCCCGACTGGTGCTCAAGTCGGACGGGTACACCTCCTGCCTGGGCGCGCACGCCGGCCGCGACGGCGCCTTGATCGCCATTGGCACCGGCACGGTGGCGTACCAGATCGAGGGAAGCCGGGAATGCAAAGTCGGCGGTTGGGGTTTTCCTCACGGCGACGAAGGCAGCGGCGCCTGGTTAGGGTTGGAGGCCGTGCGTTTGACCCTGCAATGGTTGGACGGCCGCAGCGGTCCTTCGCCGCTGTTGGAAACCGTGCACGCCCACTTTGGGAGTGACCTGGTCCGCCTGGTGGTCTGGGCCAATCAAGCCAATGCTACCCAGTTTGCCCAAATCGCGCCGCTGGTCATTGAGCACGTAAAGCGCCGGACTCCGCTCGCCCTGACCCTTATTCAGCAGGCGGCGCATGAGATCGACCGGCTCGGGGCCGCCATGGCCGCCCAGAGTTTGGATCAAGCGCTGCCGTGCAGCCTCCTCGGCGGGTTGGCGCCCTTCATCGAACCGTGGCTGGGAGAGGCGCTTCGGGCGCGGCTCGTGCCCTGCAAGCTGGACGCCGTGCACGGCGCGCTGTTCATGATTCGCAACGCCGTCCAAGGCGGCCCGTCTACGGAAGCGAGCCGGAAATGAAGGAACCAACTGCCACGAACAACCCGTACCCCGCCTGGGTGGACGACTTTGTGCGGCTTTTGGCCAAGGGCGAGGCCTTGAGTCCGACGAGCCTGACTCTGCCCGAACACCCGTCCCTGACGTCGGACGCGCCTACCGCGCTGATTTTTGCGCCCCACCCCGACGACGAGGTCATCATCGGCGGCCTGCCGTTACGGCTGCGGCACGAACTAAATGTGAACGTGGTCAACGTGGCGGTCACGTTTGGCAGTAGGTTGGAGCGCCGCGCCGGGCGGTGGCATGAACTGCAGAACGCTTGCGATTACATCGGCTTCGGGCTGGTCGCAGCAGCCGAAAAGGGCCTGGAAGGAATCAACTTGACCGCACGCAAGCAGGATCCCAAACGGTGGTCCGCCTCCGTCGATGCGATCGCCGGCATTTTGAGCGCGCACCGCCCCTCCATTGTTTTTGCGCCGCACGCCGACGACTGGAATCAAACTCACCTTGGCACCCATCAGCTGGTGCTCGAAGCCCTGGCCCGGTGTCCGGGGCTAACCTGCCGCACGGTGGAGACGGAATACTGGGGCGCCATGGACACGCCCAACCTTATGGTTGAGTCCAGCGCCGCGGACGTGGCCGAGTTGGTGACCGCGCTTTCGCTGCACGTGGGTGAGGTCGCGCGCAACCCCTACCACGTGCGCTTGCCGGCTTGGATGGTGGACAACGTGCGGCGCGGGGCCGAGTTGGTCGGTGGTCAGGGCGGCACCGCACCGCGGTTTACGTTTGCCACGCTCTACCGCTTGCGCCACTGGGCCGACGGCCGGCTGCAGCAGGTGCTGGATCGGGGCCGGGCGCTCTCGAGCCAGGACGATTTGCGCCCCTTGTTTCTCACCCCCACCCAGAATTGACGCCATGGAAGTGATCATTCGACCCGATGCCGAGCAGGCGGCCGACCTCGCCGCCCGCCTGATTGCAGCGCGTTTGCGCTCCAAGCCCGACCTGGTCCTGGGGCTGGCCACCGGCCGCACCATGGAGCGCGTCTACAATGGGCTGGTCGCGATGCGGGAAAAAGGGGGCTTGGATTTCTCGCGTTGCCGCACCTTCAACCTCGACGAGTACGTCGGCATCCCCGCCGAAGACGAGCGTTCTTACCGTTATTACATGAACCATCACCTCTTCAGCCGGGTGAAGGCGGATCTGGCGAACACCCATGTCCCGGACGGGATGGCACCGGACTTGGCCGCAGAGTCAGCCCGCTACGAGCACGAGATCCGGGATGCCGGGGGCATCGACGTGCAACTCCTGGGCATCGGTGAGGCGGGCCACATCGGCTTCAACGAACCTCTGTCGGCGTTCAGGTCCCGCACACGGGAAAAGGCGCTCACGCCCCTTACCCGCCGGCAAAATGCAGCCATGTTCGGGGGAGATCCCGACAAGGTACCTCCGCGAGCCCTCACGATGGGCGTAGGCACCATCCTGGATGCGCGGGAATTGCTCCTGCTCGCGACCGGTGCCGCCAAGGCCTCCATCCTGGCCAAAGCAGTTGAAGGACCCATTACCGCCATGATCAGTGCGTCGGCAATGCAGTTGCATGCCAACTGCAAGGTAATCGTAGATGAGGAGGCCGCCCGGGAACTTAAAGGCAGGGATTACTACGACTGGATTTTCGAGCACGAACCGGAGTGGCAGGCCTTTCAGACCTAGGTCATGGAAACGGCTCCAACCGAACGGGAGCAATACGAACGCATTAGGACGAGCGTTTGTTCAACCCCCGACGAGGCCGTCCGGATCGTCGGGGCTTCCATCGCCCGCTTGATCCGCGACCGCCAGGCGCAGAGTCGCCCTGCGGTGCTCGGACTTGCCACGGGTTCAACGCCCGTCAAGTTGTACCGGGAACTCATCCGGCTGCACCGTGAAGAAGGCCTCTCCTTCCGGAACGTCGTTACCTTCAACCTCGATGAATATTATGGGTTGGCGCCGCAGCACCCGCAGAGTTACCGCCACTTCATGGAAGTGCAACTCTTCCGGAGCATCGATGTTCGGAGCGAGAACATCCACGTGCCGGACGGCCTGGTGCCCCGTGCCGACGCCTTTGCGTATTGTCAGCGCTACGAGCAAACCATCCGGGACGCCGGCGGCATCGACCTTCAAATCCTCGGGATCGGGCGGACCGGGCACATTGGGTTTAATGAACCCGGTTCTGCGGTGGATTCCCGCACCCGGATGGTAGCCCTGGACCGGTTGACCCGGCGGGATGCGGCGCGCGACTTTCGCGGCGAAGTCAACGTGCCGGCCTACGCGATCACCATGGGGGTCGGCACGATCCTTGAGGCCGCCGGATTGTTTCTCTTTGCGTGGGGAGAATCCAAGGCCTCCATCCTGCATGCAGCCATCGAAGGTCCGGTAACCGACGCCGTGCCTGCCAGTTTTCTTCAGCGGCACCCCCAGTGCCACTGTTTCATCGATCAATCGGCGGCCGGAGACCTCACCCGCTACCGGGCTCCCTGGAAAGTGGGGCCGGTTGAATGGACGCCTTCGGTCGTTCGAAAAGCCGTGATTTCGTTGGCGGACGATTTGAAAAAGCCGGTGCTGCGCCTGCGTGACGAAGATTACTCGGAGAATGGGCTGGCAGGCCTGCTGGTCGAGACCGGATCTGCTTACGGCCTGAACATCCGTGTGTTCAACGACCTTCAACGCACGATCACCGGTTGGCCAGGGGGCAAACCCGATGCCGACGACTCGAACCGGCCGGTGCCGGCCACGCCCGCAAAAAAGCGGGTGCTTGTTTTAGGCCCGGAACCATTAGATGCAGAACTGGCGATGGCGGGCACCGTGAACCGTTTGGTCCGTCATCAACACGACGTGACGTTTGCCTACCTTACTTCGGGAAATCTGGGCGTGCCCGACGACGAAGCCCGGATGGCGGTCAGTTTCCTCCATGAGCTGAGTGGCAGCCAGGACGTTCAGGGAAGAAACCGGCTTGAAGCGTTGACCCGGGAACTAGAAAGCAAAGCTTCGGCTGACGAAGACAGCGCCGACCTGCGGCAGTTCAAGGGTTTGATCCGCAGGGCCGAGGCGCGGGCTTCATGTCACATTTTGTGCCTGGACCCGTCCAGGGTGGTGTTTCTCGACCTGCCGTTCTACCAGGAGGGAGGGTACCGGCAGTTCAAGCCGTCAGCCGAGGACGTTGCGGCGCTGAAAAGCGTATGCGAGCGCATTCAGCCCCACCAAATATACCTGACCGGCTCGGGCGCAGAGCCGGGCAGCGTGGCGGGCCTCTCATTCCAATTGGTGATGCAGGCGCTTGCGGATGGTGCGGACCAGCCGTGGATGAACAACTGTCAGGTGTGGGTTTACGAATCCGTTGAGAGGCCCTGGCTGCCGCACGAGATCGACATGGCGGTGCCGCTTAGTCCTGACGAACTCGCCACGAAACTGGATTGTTTGTACCATCACCGTTCCCAGCGCCGCCAGACGCCGTTCCTTGAAAAGCCAGCAAGTGAAAGCTGGCAGGCGGCGGAACACACCAATCGCGCGACGGCCCGGCGATTCGATGCGTTAGGGCTCGCAGAGTACGAGGCCATGGAAGCGTTCCGACGGCATCGGGACGTCGCCGCGCGGCGGTAGCCGGACAGCGTGTTCTGACCCGCGCCCTCTGGCAGGGTCGCGTGTCCCTGCGCGACCGCCTCAAGCGCCCTCTTGGTTGCAAGCATGGACCTCAGTCCACCGCCGGCGGTTCTGACCCTGGTGGCATGGAAGCGCCGGTGCCCGTGCTGCCCCGTTCGCGGCGCTGCTGATCTTCTTTTTTCATCCGGAGCCTGACGCCGCCATCCACTGTCCGGCCCGACTGCATCGGCTGGTGCAGCGTGCCTGAGGTCGGTGGGGCCGGAGCTGATTTCTCTATCTGTTCCCGGTGCGACAGGTTTGCGGCAAGGTTTTCGGTGAGCTTGGGAAACAGGCGGTGAGAAATGTACGACCCTTCCGCCCTCCCGCCGACAGGGACGGCCTCTTTGGGGTGAAGCGACGCCCAGACGATCGCGTTGACCACTTTCTGCGGGTCATCCACCGGGGCCATGCGCGGTGTGCCGCCGCTGTAGTTGGCGGCGTGCTCCCACCAGGGCGTGTCCGCAGCCCAAGGCATGATGGTTGCCACTTTGATCGACTTGACGTCGCTAAGCCGGATCTCTTCGTTGAGCACGCGCCCAAGGCTGAACACGCCAGCCTTTGAGGCGGAGTAAACGCCCTGGTAAGCAAGGGGCACCTCACTGTCAACCGAACCGACATTCACAAGGGTCCCGTAACCTTGGGCGCGGAACTGCCGGATCGCCGCAGAGCTGCCGTAGATCACGCCTTTGAGGTTGATGTCGATCAGGCGCGAATAATCCTCTACCGGGATGTCCCAGAAGCGCCCGATTGCGCCCACGCCGGCGTTGTTGATCCAGACGTCGATGCGGCCAAATCGGGCCACGGCGGCTCTGGCGAGTTTCTCGACATCGCCCGGCCGGCCCACATCGGTGGTCACGACCAGTGGCGTTCCGCCAGCGGCGGTGACCCTGCGGGCCACCTCTTCGAGCAACTCCGTCCGCCGGGCGGCCAGCACGACGTTGGCGCCGTAGGAGGCCAGCCTGAGCGCCACGCCCTGGCCAAAGCCGCTGGAGGCGCCGGTAATGACGAAAGTCCTTTTTACGATCTGCTGCCGGTCGTTCGACGACAGCTGAGAGGGCGTTGCGCAGCCTGCCAGCGCGACGGCAACCGTCCCAGCGATCAACACGGCCCTAAAGATGGACCATGGCGATCGGCCGGCATCTGTTTGGGCGTTCTCCAATGACAACATTCTCACTCAAGCACTTCGTCGTCTTTCACCAACAAGATTGATCTTTTCGCTTCCTGAACGTTAATTGGTTACCCATGGTTGCTCCCCCCGACCCGTCTGCGCCGCTGCTGGAGATCCGGCATTTGAGCAAAGCGTTCCCTGGCGTGCAGGCATTGGACGATGTTTCGTTCGACGTTCGACCCGGCGAGGTGCACGCGCTGCTGGGTGAAAACGGCGCCGGGAAATCGACGCTGATCAAAATCATTTCGGGCGTTTACCCACCTGACAGAGGTGAAATGCTGATCGGCGGCATTCCGGTGCACCACTCGCATCCCGGTGATGCCACTGCCAAAGGCGTCGCGACCATTTATCAGGAATTCAGTCTCTACCCGGAGTTGACGGTCGCAGAGAACATTTTTGCAGGGCACATGCCCCGGCGGTACCTTAAACTCACCCTGGATTGGGCAACCGCGGAACGCGATGCGGTCAAGCTGCTCGAGAACCTCGACGCGAGCGACCTTAACGTTCGTTCCCGGGTGGGGACGCTGTCCGTGGGGAATCGCCAGCGGGTCGAAATAGCCAAAGCGTTGTCGCGCCACGCCCGCATTCTGATCCTGGACGAGCCCACCGCCGTGCTTACCCAGCACGACACCGAGCGTTTGTTTGGGATCATCCGGAAACTCCGCGCCCAACAAGCCGCCATTGTTTACATCAGCCACCGGCTGGATGAAATCTTTGCCTTGGCCGACCGCGTGACGGTGCTCCGGGATGGCAAACTGGTCGGAACCAAGCCGGCCCGAGACACCACGGAGCCGGAGTTGATCAAGATGATGGTCGGTCGGGCCTTGTCCCAGGAACCCGCTCCCCATCTGGACACGGCGCCGAACCACAACCCCGTGTTCCTGCGGGCCCGTAACCTTGCCTGCCGGCCGTTGCTCCGGGACGCCTCGCTGGAGGTACGGGCCGGAGAAATTGTCGGCTTGGCCGGGCTGATCGGGTCCGGCCGTTCGGAACTCGCCCAGGCAATCTTCGGGGTGGCACCCGCCGAATCCGGATCAATCGAGGTGGAAGGCCGGCCGGTGCAGATCCGTCGTCCCCAGGATGCAGTCGCGTTGGGCATTGCCTACGTCCCTGAAGACCGGCAGCGCCAGGGCCTGGTCACGGCCATGTCCGTCGCGCAAAACATCGGACTGACGCGAATCTGGCAAATGGTCCGGGGACCATTTCTCGATTTTGGTGCGGAGTCGACGTTGGCTGACGAATTCATCGGGTCGCTTCGCATCAAGACGCCGTACCGCCACCAGCTCGCCCGCAACTTGTCCGGGGGCAACCAACAGAAAATTGTCCTTGCCAAGTGGCTGGCGACCAAACCGAAGTTGCTCATCGTGGACGAGCCGACCCGCGGCATCGACGTTGGCGCTCGAGCGGAGATCCACCGGTTGCTGGATACGCTTGCCCGGGAAGAAAAGATGGCCATTGTGGTAATCTCGAGCGACCTGCCGGAAGTTCTCCGGCTGGCTGACCGAATTGCGGTGATGCGGGAAGGCCGGCTGGTTGCAGAGTTCACCCGGGCTCAGGCAGACCAGGAAAAAGTTCTGGCGGCTGCATTGGGCCGTGGCGACGGCCGGCCGGCGGCAAACGTTGTTACGGCGATTAGCCCGACCCACGATCAATCCTGACAGATGATTCCCTCCCACCGCGGCTGCGTCGCCCCTAACGATGGCCGGGCGCGGTAAGGAAAAAACCCAAGAACATGCCCTCCACGTCGGTTTCTCCGGACTCAAGCAGCCCAAGCGCTTCCTTCAGAGCGTCTCCGCCGCCGCTGCGGGCGCGCCGTGACTGGAGCTGGCTTAACCGGCAGGAAGCCGTCCTCATCGTTGCGTTTATCGTCGTCCTGGCGGGCGTTACTTCCGTCAACCGCGGGTTCATCGAGCCCGGCAACCTGGTCGACATCCTATTTAATTCCTCGTACATCGGCGTTGCGGCCGTCGGCATGACGATGGTCATCCTCTGCGGGCACATCGATATTTCCATCGGCGCAGCCCTCGGGGTTTGCGCCACCGTCGCCGGGAAGCTCGCGGTCGGCGGCATGCCCCTGCCCGCGGTTTTCCTCATCGCCATTGTGACCGGGGGCGTCATCGGGTTGGTGAATGGGCTCTTGGTCGCGTATGGGCGCATCCCCGCCATTGTCACCACGCTGGGGATGGCCAGCATCCTCAAAGGCGGTCTGATCCTGACCACGGGGGGAAAGTGGATTTACGGCCTCCCTCCCGGATTCGCCATCAGCCGCCTTCACCCGTTCGGGGTGCCGTTGCCGATCTGTGCCATGGTCGTTTTCGGGGCGTTGTTTTCGGTGTGGCTGCGCTTTTTCGCCGGCGGACGCCAGTTGTATGCCGTCGGCGGCAACGCCGAAGCGGCGCGGCTGTCCGGGATCTCCGAGCGTCGGATCACTATCCGGGTATTTGTCCTGAACGGATTGCTTGTGGGCATCGCCGCCATTCTTTACGCAACAAATTTCAACGCGATCCAGGCAAACGCCGCGACCGGGTTTGAACTCACCGTCATCACGGCTGCCGTTATCGGGGGTGTGAGCATCCTGGGCGGAACCGGAACGGTTGTGGGGGCGTTGCTGGGTGCCATCCTTCTTCAAACCATCGGCAGTGCCCTGGTGTTCCTCCACATTCGATCCGAGTGGTTTCAGACGGTCCAGGGCAGCCTCATTCTCCTTACCATTTTGCTGGACGTGTTCCGGCGCCGCCAGACTTCATCGGTGGGCGTTGTCAGCGGCGGCAACGTCAACACGACGGCCACCTCGCCGAAGTTCCTTAATTGGCGTTGGCTCACGCTGCAGGAAGCCATGATGATCGGCATCCTGGTCCTGGCCGTGGTTGTCCTTTCTTTTCACACGGACCGGTTTTTTACCCCGGCCAACTTGCTGAACCAAGTGCGTTTCATGAGCGAGACGGCCCTTCTGGCCGTCCCGATGACTTTCATTATCATCCTTGGCGGCATTGACCTGTCAGTTGGCTCGATGGTCGCCTTGAGCGCCGTGCTGCTCGGCTTTTCCTGGCAGACGTTCCACCTACCGCTGTGGGTGGCCGTGCTCATCGCGATCTTTGGCGGGGGCCTCGCCGGTTATTTGAATGGCTTGGTTATCGTCTACCTCGGCGTGCCGCCGCTCATTGTAACCCTGGCCACCCTGGCCATCTACCGCGGGCTTTCGTTTGGGATCAGTGAATCGCGTTCCGTGCACGGGTTCCCGGAGTCGTTCGCGTTCTGGGGGAGCGGAGACCTGTTTGGACTGCCAGTCCAGCTTTACGTGCTCCTACTTGTGCTCTTCGTAAGCGCCCTGGCGCTCGCTTGTACCCCGTTCGGTCGGTGCCTTTACGCCATCGGCAACAACGAAACCGCCGCCCGCTTTGCCGGGTTGGGGGTCGGCCGGCTCAAATTGGTTGTCTATGCGCTCAGCGGCTTTATGGCGGGTCTCGCCGGGTTCATCTACACGTCTCGCGTCACCAGCACCCGGGCGGATGCCGCCACCGGCCTGGAGCTCGACGTCATCGCCGCCGTTGTCTTTGGCGGGACCAGCATCTTCGGGGGACGCGGCACGATCCTCGGCACGACGCTGGGAGTCGTCATTATCCAATTGCTTAAGAATGGACTGCAACTCTCCGGTGTTCGCGGCGAAGGCACCGTGATCCTCATCGGTACCGTGCTCATCGCTTCCATTCTCCTGAACCAATATTTGGAAAAGCATGCCCTCGCGGGCCGCCGCGTTCCAAAAAACCAACCGAACCCAACCCGCTGATATTCCCCTGACCATGACCCTGAATAAAATCGCGTTAACCGGGAGCATGCTGCTCCTCGCCACCTTATCCGGCACACCGGCGTTTGCCGCGGACTCGACCTACGATGGCGGTAAACCCACCAACCCAAAGAACCTGCAAGGCAAGAAAATTGTCCTGGCCGACATCCCGAAATTGATCGGCATCGGCTATTTCGGTGCGACCGCAAAAGGCATTGCCGAAGGTTGTGCCGAACTGACCAAGAACGGCCTGCAAACGGACGTGACCACCGATGCACCGACCGAGGGTGATATCCAGAAACAAATTGAGTTCGTCGACAACGCGATGTCCCGTGGGGTTGACGGCATCTTTTTCGCCGCGAATGACCCCGTTGCGATCTCGCCGGTGCTGCGCAAGGCGCTCAAATCCGGCATTCACGTGATCGGTTACGATGCCGAATCACAACCCGACGCGCGGGAATGGTTTCTCCAACAGTGCACCCCGGATGGCGTGGCCAAAGCCCTAGTCGATGCCTTGGTGACCGAAATCGGCAAGGAAGCGGACTTTGCGATTGTCACCAGTTCGACCACCGCGGCCGGCCAGAATGCCTGGATTGCCGAAATCAAGAAGTACATTCCTGCGGCCGGCCTCAAGCTTAACCTCGTGACGGTGTTGCCGGCCGAAGAAGACCAGCAGCTTGCGTTCAAGGTGACCGGCCAGATCGTGAAAGCGTACCCGAAAGTTAAAGGTATCATCGGGCTGTCCAGCGTGGCCGGTCCCGGGGTGGCTGACGCCATCACTTCAGCCAACCTGATCGGCAAGATCGCGGTGATCGGTTTGTCGACACCCAACCAGATGAAGCCGTTCGTGCACAATGGCTGCGTGAAATCCGTCGTGCTCTGGAACCCCGTCGACCTGGGGTATGCTTCCGCCTACGCCATGCGTGCCGTCGTTGACGGAAAGCTGAAACCGGGCGACACCGAACTCGACGCCGGCCGCCTCGGCAAATTGAAAGTGATCAACGGCAGCCAGATTTTGCTGGGTCCTCCCTTTATCTTCAACAAGGACAACATCGACAAATTCGATTTCTAGGAGTACACCGCTTTAGGGCGCGCCAGAGCCTTTGAGACTTGGGTAGTGCCCGGGGAATCGGATCCACGACTTGCCGTGAGGTGGCCATCGCCGGTCAGGCTGCCCTGTACGGAACCTTCCGGGTTTAACAGGGCAGAGCTGACGGAGTTTTCCGCTCCCGCTTTGCGAAGACCAGATGTTTTTTCAGTGTAGTCAACACGTGAAAATCCCGGCCACCAGGCAAGTTGGCAGGCCGCAAAACCCAAATCCGGCAGTTCTGTGCGTCAAGTTCTGCAAAAACGCTCTTGCTTGCGGGTGGTTTTGTTGATCGTGGTTGCTTGCGTGTTCTGTTTCCATTTATGAGTTCAGGCGGCCTCGAACGATCGGGCGGTGCACCCGGCGCCGGCCGGCAAGCCACCGCTGACCGGAACGCGCACCGCCAGCCGTTCCATTGAGAGGCGGGCTATTGCGGGTTCAAGAAGAACGCTCACGCACAACTGTCAGCCACTGAGCGGTATCCCTTGGTCTGACGGCACCGCGCAGCGCTTGAAGCGAGCGGCGTATTGCCCAGCTGTGATTCCGGTGACGCGAATAAATGTCCGTCGTAGGCGGTCTACTGTCCGGAACCCACACGCATCCGCGATCTCCTTAAGGCCCATGGCTGAAGCGAGGATCATCTGTTGTGCTGATTCAACCCGCATACGATCAACAAATTGTCCTGGGTTCATACCCGTCTCGCGTAAGCATACGCGCGCGAAATGGCGCGGGCTCATGGACATTTGTTTTGCAAGTCGTTCTACGGAGATATCCTCTTGCAGGTGTTCAAGCAGCCACACCTGCAGCTCTCGCAGCGGATGGGAATTTGGCGCTTGACGCAATAGCATCTGGCTAAACTGCGCCTGGCCTCCTGGCCGTACAACGAACATCAAGAGATGGCGGGCGACATTCAGAGCAACCTGATGTCCACAGTCTTGCTCGACTAAAGCCAACATAAGGTCGATGCCAGCCGTGATGCCGGCGGAGGTGTAAGTGTTGCCCTCACGAATGTAGATTGGATCGCGTCGAACCCGCACAGCCGGAAACTCCCTCGCGAGCTTGTTGCAGAAATTCCAATGGGTTACGGCCTCCTTACCATCGAGCAGACCGGTAGCTGCTAACAAAAAGGCGCCCGTGCAGATGGAAGCGATGCGCCGTGACCGCGTCGCGGCCTCGCCAATCCATGCTAAGAAGCGCTCGTCATACGTACCGCTCTCGGACCCAGGTCCACCAACGATGACAAGTGTATCGATAGATCCGGTCAGATTTTCTATTGGGATCGCATTTGTAAACGCTAGGCCGCGACTCGACCAGAGCACACCGGTTCCATCCGGGGTTCCCAGGTCCACGTGGTACTTGGGAACACTTGAGAACACCTCGAGCGGACCAGCTACGTCGAGTATTTGTACTGGCGGCGCACCGACGATGACGATCCTGCGTGTGTCGTATCCCATCATAGATTCCACCGACTCATACATTCGTTCTGCCGCCTTTCCACAAAAGTGAATCGCATCACGATACTCTGCTGGAGCTTCGGAATTGTAACGGTATTTAACCGAGCGGCTATCTGGCGAGTAGGTTGCGCAGCCCTTGTTTAACTTTATCGCCATCAACCAGGGCTTTTTCACCGGCTCTGATTTGTCTGACCCGGTCCCGGATGACAGCCACAGTGCCGGCTGCCGAAGAACATCCGCCAGCGGTTCGGCCGTGAAATTGCCCGTCTAAGCGGTGCATCCGGCAAGGATCCGACGCCCGGATGGGCTTTGGCCGAATTAGGGCCCCTTTCGTCCCGGCAGAGCGTCACGCTGCCTTCGGGCGGTGCCGTGTAGAGCCGTTTGATGGGCGCCTTTTTCTGGCGAAATCGGGGACCACCCGCTCCGCGCTAAAGTTGCTGCCCGAGAGTTCCAGGAAGATCACCGGCCGGTGCGGAGGTTCCGTCCAAACGTCTGAGAGAACCCCCTCCGAGATAATGCCAGATGTTGTGCACCGGGGTGGTGACGCATTCTTGATTTATAGTCGGTAAGCGGCCTGCTGGTTTTCGGTGATTTCGATGCCATCGACAAAACGGGTGCCCGTGAATCGAGCGTCGATGTCAGATTTTGCGGTATTTATGTCATTGCCTGTGCCGTCGCCTGATTCTAAATGGAGCTATAAATGAAACGCACAAAGGATACTAACAATGAATGTTTCTAGGCGTTCACAGGTGCATAGAACAGGGTCAAATCAAAATCAATGAAACGTTTTTACTGTTTAAACCTACTCACCCTCGGCGCGATTATCAGTATGACACAGTCAACATCTGCAGCCCCTGAGGCTGCGAACGATCCTCGAATCGACCCGCAGGTGCGGGCGTTTCTGGCGGAGGTCAACAAGGACAGTAGCCCGTTCTGGGAACTGCCTGGTCCGCAGGTTCGCGCAACGCTGACTGGCCTTCAGGCGAAGACGCCTGTCGACCTTTCTGGCGTTACCATTTCTGAAAAGACCATTTCCCAGGATCACCAGAGTGTGAAGCTCTACATCATGAAGCCAGAGAAGGTTACCGGGACTCCGCCGGTTCTTCTCTTCATCCACGGAGGTGTGTGGATTGCTGGCAACTTCGAAAACCACAAGCGGCTTGTTCGCGATTTAGTGGTTGGCTCAGGAGCCGCAGCTGTGTTTGTTGAATATACACCCATTCCTGACGCCGTCTTTCCAACCCAGGTTGAGCAGAACTATGCCGCCGCAAAATGGGTGGCCGCACATGGCGGCGAAATCGGCGTTGATGGAAGTAGAATTGCTGTCGCCGGAAACTCCGTGGGTGGCAATATGTCGGCAGCACTGACCCTTATGGCGAAGGATCGCAGTGGTCCAAACATCCGTCTTCAGGTGCTCCTGATTCCCGCTACCGATACCAACTTCGAAACGGAGTCCTATCGCCGTTTCGACACAGGCCGTTTCTTGGCGCGGGCTTTCATGCAGTTTGGCTGGAAAGCCTACGCACCGGACGAGAAGACTCGCAAAAACCCTTACGCCGTGCCAATGCGAGCCAGCATCGATCAGCTTCGCGGCCTGCCTCGAGCGCTGGTCATCACTGCCGAGAACGATCCGCTTCGTGACGAAGGTGAAGCCTATGCGCGCAAGCTCAAGGAAGCTGGTGTGCCGGTGACCGCAATCCGGTATAACGGGATGATCCACGACTTCGTCCTGCTTAACGGAATTCACGACCTGCCAGAAACGCAAGCGGCTATCCAGCAGGCAAGCGAAGCAATCCGTGATGCACTGAAGCTATGAC
>DASWVC010000199.1:0-1925 GCA_036401335.1 Chthoniobacterales bacterium | reverse complement strand
CGGCGTGCCGTACGTCATCACCACCCAGTTGGGCGATGTGCCCGGCGCGATTCCTGACCAGACAGATCACCTGTTCCGATGGCTCAACCCGTTGATCCGTCCGGTGTGGCACGGAGCGGCTGCGGTGACCACCGTCAGTTCGTTTGTGGCTGATCTCGCCCACCGTGCTTACGGCGTCCGACCCATCCTGATCCCCAACGGGGTCAACCTCGCGGGCCGGCCTCGCCCGCCCCGGCAACTGAACCCGAGTCCCCGGCTCCTGTTTGTTGGCCGGCTTAACCCGCAGAAAAATCTGCCGTTTCTGATCGAGCTCCTGGGCGAGCTGAAACACCTGCCTTGGACCTTGGACGTGGTCGGCGACGGCCAGCAACGCCTCACCCTGGCCGATTTGGCTGAACGCGGCGGGATCGGCCGGCGCGTCAGGTTCCACGGCTGGCTGGGTCGTACCGAGGTGGACGCCATGTTGGCCGGCAGCGAAATTCTGGTTTTCCCTTCCCTCGTTGAAGGATTGCCGCTGGCCCTCCTTGAAGGGTTGAAGTTCGGGCTGGCGCTCGCCGCGTCGGACCTGCCCCCACTGCGTGAGCTCGTGGAAACCGGTCAAAACGGCATCCTGATCACGCCCGGCGACCGCGATGCATGGATCGTCCGGGTGCGTGACTTGATCAACGACCCCACTCGGGTGTTGCAAATGCGACAGGCCGGCTGGGCCTTGGCGAATCAATTCGACCTGGAACGGATCACGGACCGGTATGAAGCCGTTTTTGCCGACGTGCTCGGCTCGCCCCGACCGGAGTTTCCCGATTAAAACGCTCGGGAACTCAACTTTGTAGGTGCTCCGTGCACAAACCTGCTTAAATTCCCGTATGCGGATTTCCCGGAAAGCGGAATACGCCTTACGCGCTCTGCTCCTTATCGCCCACGATCCCCCGGAACGCGTTCACCAAATTCAGGACATTTCCGAGCGCGGCAATATCCCGGTAAAATTTCTGGAACAGATTCTTCTGACCCTGCGCAACGAAGGTTTGCTTACGAGTAAACGCGGGGTGGGTGGCGGCTACAGCTTGCGCAAACGGCCCTCGGAGATGGTGGTGCTCGAAATCATCGAATTACTGGACGGACCCATTAACCCCCTGCCATGTGCCCTTGACCGGTCACTGCAGCCCTGCGGTTGTCCGGACATGGTCCATTGTCCTTTGCGTCCGTTGATGCGGCAGGCGCGCGACCTGCTTCGGGAATTGTTCGGCAGTAAAACCATTCAGGATCTGCTTGACCAGGCCCGGGGCGAACACGTGCTCGTCTTTGACATCTGAGCCCACCGGGCCTTGGTCCAGTGGCTGGCAGGGCTGCGCATCTGGAGTTCATCACCACGGCCGGAATTGCTTCTTCATTGGTAGAATTTTTACAATTCATCCAATTGATACCATTCTCTTTTCTTCCCGCATTTGCCAAATGCAGTGGGTGAAGGCATATTGTCCCTTCCCAAAAATGGGGGCGTACTGGTTTCGACTTATGGTTTGAAGATCAGGCCGCATGCCGAGGACGATCCGTTGGCCTCGTAAAAAACCGGGTCAAAAAATCAAAAGCCAACCAAGAACTGGCTCTCGCGGCCTAAATAAGCCGTGACGTTCCCGGCCGGACGCCTGCTAAGGCCGGGAGCGACGACAGCAGGCTGGTCTGAAGGCGGGGCGACCGCGCCGGAGGACGAGAAAGATTTCGTGGACGCAAAGGCAGGTGCAGCCAGCTGGCCAGTAGCATCTGCCTATTTTAGGTCAGCTAAGCATGTAGAAGTCTGGTTTGATGGCCATGAGGACAGGGGTTCAACTCCCCTCGCCTCCACCTCTGTAGCGGTAAACCGTTTGCCGCGCAGCCGACGAAACGGCTTGCGTCGAGAAGTCAACAAAACCCGAGTGCCAGGAAACGCACGA
>DASWVC010000198.1:0-16520 GCA_036401335.1 Chthoniobacterales bacterium | reverse complement strand
ACCCCTTTGAGGCTCAAAGACCTCGCTGAAAAAGCGTTTATCTCGCTTCCCGAGGACGATTACCCCGGCACGCGCGATTGGCTCACCCGTGTGTGCGGCGAGGCCGGGTTCACCCCGAACATCACGCACGAGTCCAACAGCACCTCCACGCTGATCCACTTGGTTGGATTGGAAATGGGCGTGGCACTGTTGCCCGAGTCCTGCCTCCGGCTTCCCCATGAAGGCACCGTCTTCCATCCCTTGGACGAAGTGGTGTACAGCAAAACGCATCTCCTCTGGCGGAAGGAAAACTTTTCCCTGCCGCTTCAACATTACATCCGCATCGTCAGCGACCGCTTCGAAGGCAAGCAGAACCACAAGGTTAAAGCCTTGCCTGCAATGCACCCGGAGAAAAAACTGGCGACGGAGGGCACGCTCAAAGAGTTGACGGCGCGAACTTCCGGTTCATAGCCGCAAGCTATGAGGAGCAAAGTCGCCAGGTATTAGCGCGGAACCTGCACACTCGGTTTCGGCACGGCCTGTAAAAAAGATCAAGAGAGAAGGCCGAGGTGATTTTCCCCAACCGAGAAGGGGATGGGGCCGCCGCTGAGAGGGGCACCTCGCGCACCCGACCAGACAAAGCGCTTGCCATGGACTCGATTATGTAACAGGATTAATCCATGTTATTCTATGCCGTCTAGAGTCCATTCCGCCGCGGTGGTCGGCGTAGACGCGTTTGAGGTCGAGATCGAGGTGCACGCGAGCATGTGGGGTCAGGACGCCAGGGTCACCGTGGTCGGCCTGCCCGATGCGGCCGTCCGGGAAAGCCGGGACCGGACCCTGAGCGACATCCACAACAGCGGATTGCGGGAGCCGCCCGGCCGAATAACCATTAGCTTGGCCCCGGCGGACCTGCGCAAGGAAGGGCCCAGCTTCGACCTGCCGATCGCCCTCGGCCTGCTCGCGCTCAACGACAAGAGCCGCCTTCCCGATCTGGATGCGTTTTGCTTCACCGGGGAACTGGCGCTTTCCGGCCGGTTGCGGCCGGTGAAAGGTGCGCTGGCCATTGCCCTGGAGGCGCGGCGACGCGGCTGGCGCGCATTGGTGTTGCCCGCCCACAATGCCGACGAAGCGGCCGTGGTGGACGGGCTCGAGATCGTCGGTGCAGCGACCCTGGCGGAGGTCGTGCTCTTCCTCCGGGGCGAGCGTGAATTGCCCCGCGGGATCGCCCGTGTCGCCCGGCCGGCGCCTTCGGCCGAGGTCGACTTCGCGGAGGTCAAAGGCCAGCCTCACGTCAAACGGGCCATTGAGGTGGCAGCGGCCGGTGAACACAACCTGCTGATGATCGGGCCGCCCGGCTCGGGCAAATCGATGATCGCCAAACGCATCCCTTCCATCCTTCCCCCGTTGACCCTGGCCGAAGCGATTGAAACCACCAAAATTCACAGCGTCTGCGGCCTGCTGGAGGGCAAGGACCCGTTCGTGTGGGACCGGCCGTTCCGCACCCCCCACCATACCATCTCGGATGCCGGCCTGCTCGGCGGCACGGCCCATCCCTCGCCGGGCGAGGTCAGTTTGGCCCATCACGGTGTGCTGTTACTGGATGAGTTGCCGGAGTTCCGCCGTTCCACGCTGGAAGTCATGCGTCAGCCGCTGGAAGACGGCAAAGTGACGATCTCACGAGCGGCCGGCACCATGACCTTCCCGGCGGAATTTATGCTGGTCGCCGCGATGAACCCTTGCCCGTGCGGGCACTACGGGGATGTGAAACGGGAGTGCCGCTGCCACCCGGGGCAGGTGCTTAAGTACCGCAGCCGTCTGTCGGGTCCCTTGCTCGACCGGGTTGACCTCCACGTGGAAGTGCCCGCGATGGAACTCCAGGACCTCACCGATGCAACCGAAGGGGAAAGCTCGGAGCGAATCCGTGAGCGGGTCACCCTGGCCCGGCTGCGGCAGCAGAAACGGTTCGCGGCCGAGCCACAGGTGACCAGCAACGCCCGGATGGGTTCGCGCCTGCTGCGGCGCCATTGCGCGTTGGAGCCGGAAGGCACGGAGCTTCTCCGCCGGGCCGTCAGTGCCCTCAACCTGAGCGCCCGCGCCCATGACCGCATCCTCAAAGTGGCCCGGACGATAGCCGACCTGGCCGGCGCCGATCGCATCCAGGCCGTTCACCTGGCCGAAGCCGTCCAGTACCGCTCACTCGACCGTCAGTTGTGGTAAAAAACGGGCCTGGGCAGGTTTGGAAACAGATACAGCAGTTGCCAAAAACCCTTTCGGAAAATGGGTCAGGCGAGGGACGTCCCAGGTCGGTAGGGCGGCGAGTCCCTTCGCCGCCAGCGCGGCGCGCCGTGACGTGACCTCCGGTTTGGTGGGGTCACCTGTCCCCATGCGACCTCCTCAAGCGCCCCGGAAAAACGTGACGGCGCGTGGCATTGCCGGGGCCACACCTCACCCCACGGTCGGCACGGGCCAGCCGACCCTGCCGGAAGTCGCGCGGGGACAGGCGGTGCCAGTCCCACCGCCAAATCGTTTCGAGGGTGCGGCCAGGTGAACCGGCCCCGGTTTCTCCCAGGTAGAACGTGATCAGGGGATCCGGCATGAAAACCTTTCATGGCCGCGCCGGGCACGTCAACGCGCAAGCAGCGTCTC
Source organism: Chthoniobacterales bacterium (assembly GCA_036401335.1). Classification (GTDB taxonomy): domain Bacteria; phylum Verrucomicrobiota; class Verrucomicrobiia; order Chthoniobacterales; family JAFAMB01; genus DASWVC01. Next base: position 13,892 of record DASWVC010000198.1, on the reverse strand, counting down.
GCCCAGAAAACGCCGGAACGCGGCGGGATTGGGAACGCGGAATCGCGCCGCCGTCGGACCTTCCCCCACTTTGACGGGGAGCAAACCGGGCGTGTTTAACGCAAACATGGTCTCGTCGGTTTGATCATCGCCGGCACACAGGACGACCGCGAACGGCTCATCGTTAAGCACACGGCTCACGGCCGCGCCTTTGTTTACTTCCGCCGCACTCACCTCGACGATCTTCTTGCCGTGGCGCACCTGAACGGGTTCGTTGGCCGCCAGAGCAGCAACTTCCTCGGCGAGTTGGCGCGCCTTCCAATCGCCAAATTCCTGGTCTGCCTTTCGGTAATGCCAAACCAGCGACGAACGTTTTTCTTCCACCAAACTGCCCGGAGTGGCCTCTTCGTAAAGCCGCAGAATCGGCAGCAGCGCTTCTTTCCATTCGTAGTTAACGTCCCGGTCCAGCTCTTCCCACGCCTGCGTTCCGGGTTGGCGCAGGCTGGCCCCGTGCTCGGCAATCAGGCGACACCCGAGCCCTCCCAGCCAGGCTTCAAGGTCGTCGCGGGCACGGCCACTGATCACGGTGAGGTTAACCAACGGAAGATTGGCCAGGCGCTCAAGCAACTCCGTGACGGCAGCCGTTGGCTTGGCGGCATCGGGGTCGCGCTCGAGTTCACGCAACGTGCCGTCATAATCCAGGAAGAGAGCCACCCGTTTACCTCCGGCCAAGGCCTGCGTCAACTCGGCTCGGGCTTCGCCCAGGTTGCTGGTGGCGACGGCCTCCACGCTCGGCCGCGACGTCAAATCTCGGATGAAAGACTGTGCCCAGTGTTGGGCGTCGTTTCGCATGACGCGCTCGCGCATCGGTTGGTTGCGGGCCCGCCGCTCCTCCGGGGGAAGCGCCAACGCCGCAGACAACACGCCCGCTACCGCCGGAGCGTCGTAGGGATTGACGATGTGCGCGTTGAAAAGTTCTTCGGCCGCACCGGCGAACTCACTAAGGATCAAAGCGCCCGCATTCTCGCGCTGGCAAGCCAGGAACTCTTTGGCCACCAGGTTCATGCCGTCGATCAGGGGCGTCACCAGGGCAACATCAGCCAGGGCGTAAAGTGCGCACAGGTCAGTAAACTCTACGGAACCATGGATGAAGTGGATCGGGCTGTTGCGCACGGTGGCATATTTTCCGTTAAGCCGCCCAACCTGCGCTTCAACCTCCTCCCGCAACGCCTGGTATTCCTCGATGCCTTCCCGCGAAGGCACACTGACGAAGATGAACCGGACACCGTCCCGGTCCTCCAAGGCGGCCAGAAAGTCGTCAATCGCTTCCAAGCGGTGCAAGATGCCTTTGGTGTAATCCATCCGTTCTACGGAAAGGATCAGCCGTTTGCCCTCGTGGAGCGCACGAAACTCCTCGCGCCGCTGGGCGAAGTCGGCGGAATTAAGCGTTTCCTCGAATTTCCCGGCATTGACCCCGATCGGGTACACACCCAGGGTGGTGGTGTGCCCGTCCGCGTGGATGCGGGTCAACTCGGGCTCGATTCCGAAAATGCGCTGCACAGCGCTGCCGAAATGCCGCAGGTAACCCGAGGTGTGGAATCCGACCCAATCCGCCCCGAGCATCCCTCCGACCAGTTCACGCCGGCGCGGGTGACACCGGAAGATTTCGTAGGCCGGAAACGGGGTATGTAGAAAAAACCCGACCCTCAGGTCAGGAGCGGCGGCCTTGAGCATTGCAGGCAGAAGCATGAGTTGGTAATCATGCACCCAGACGAGGTCGCCTTCGCGGGCACCCTCCAGGACCTTATTGGCAAAACGCTGGTTGACGTTTTGGTAATGATCCCACCACGAAGGTTCGTACCGAAGGTAGTTGGGAAGGTAATGGAGCAACGGCCAGATGCTGGAGTTGGAAAAGCCCTCGTAATGCGCTTCCGCTTCCTCGTCGCTAAGGAAGACCGGGATGCAACCGTGGTCCTCGGCCAGGATGCGTTCAACCTCCCGTTGTCGGTCCGGGTCGGGGAAAGCCGCGCCCGGCCAACCGATCCATTTCGTGGTGTATTCGTCCCGGGAAAGCCCTTCCAGGGCAGCAACCAATCCGCCGGACGATTTGGTGACCTGGTCCGCTTTGACCGTCACCGGCAGGCGGTTGGAAACATTGATAAGGGTGATGGGCATGAAGCAAAGGGGAGGTAAATGTCGATAAAGGGGCACCCGGCCGGCGTTTTTCAGCGGCGGGAGCCCGCGCCGAACGCAGGTAAAGCAACCCGGCTTTCAACCTGCTGAATGATGCGGCCGCGAATGGCCGCCGTCGCGTCCCGTGTCAGGCCGGCGGTATGAACAAAGTAAATGTCCTGCAACTGACGCGACAGATCCTGGCTTAGCCGGGGAGCCGGCTGGCCGGGCATAGCGGCGTGGTCGTAAAAGGCCTGGAGCGCATCGTTCAAGGCATGCACCGCATCTTTGCCGGGTTGATCGTTGGCCGGTTTGGCCCGGTCAAAAGCCTCGAGGTCCGTCACCAGAACCGTCCGTAATTTCGAGAAGCCGGTCTGGGCGTGTTGGTAAAGCTGTCGGGATTGCTCGTCGGCAGGAGCCGAGGAAGCGGATTTGCCACTGGTCAATCTTGCCTGGTCGGTGGTTTGTTTCACCGCATCCCCCACCGGGTCAAGGACCTTCTGAACCTGGGTTTGCAGGTCCGTTTCTTTATCGAGTTCGCGTGAAATGTCGCCGGCCGAATTTTGCGCTCGCAGCACCGGGACGCCCAGGAGCGAAACCCACACCCCCAAACAAAGCCACCCAAGCCTTGAATCCCGTCCATTTAGTCGTATCAAACCCCACATCGCACTTGCCAGTTGAAAGGCAGGGACGGCCGGAGTCAATCGGATTCCTCGGCCAAGGCGACGCCCACCTGGCCGTTCCCCCGCTCGGTTTCAGGTTTCGCCCCCGCTTCATTCCACACAGATGGCGGCGTGGCCAGATTGCGCTAATATGGGACCACTTAAGCTATTCGCTTCTTACCGTGGTCATGATTTTTCGGTACTGGCTCCCGTTAGGATTTGTCCTTTTTTCAATGCTGACGGCGGGCTTTGCCGCAGGCGGTCCACAAGGCTTTGGCACGGTGGTGGTTGATGCGGGCCATGGCGGCTACGATCCGGGAGGCATGCTGGGGGTTCCCACCCGGCCGACGGAAAAGGCGGCGACCTTGGATGTGGCCCAGAGGCTCGCCCGGATCCTGCGCGGCCATGGCCTGCGGGTGGTGATGACCCGGACCAGCGATGTTTACGTCACCCTCGGGCAAAGAATGGCTTTTACCGAAGGCCTGCGCGGGCAGGCCATATTTGTCAGCATCCATTTTAATGCCGCCCTTCGAGCAGGCGCCCGGGGAATTGAGACCTACTATTTCCGGCCGGACAGCCTCGGTCTGGCCGTACGCATCCATGGAGCGGTCACGGCCGCCACGTCCGACGAGAACCGGTTTGTCCACCGGCGCGGCTTCTTCGTGATCAGGCGATCTGCGATCCCAGCCGTCCTGTGCGAGGGCGGTTTTCTGACCAATCCGGACGACCGTCGCCTGATCGACCAACGGGATTACCGGCAAAAATTGGCAGCGGCCATCGCGGCAGGCATCCTGGCACAACAAAGCGCCGGGAATCCGGCCGGCGTGCAAGCGCCCAGGCTGGAATCTTCGCCGGGCACCACACGCCGGCAGCACCGGCACACTTCGCATAGAGTGCACCGAAAACATTAAACCCTGCGAGTGGCGCCCCTGTTCCCCTTCGAGCACCATTAAAAACGGTAGCCCGCTGCCATCTTGACCCGTGGAAAACGCCATTCTGGCCGCGATCCTTAATCAAGGATCGCTCCCTTGTATAGAAAAAGCCACAGAACAGCCCCGCAGAAGCAGGCGGCTCGAGCATCGGCGGCTCCAACGAGAAGACGGCTTTTCTCCATCCCAAGGGCCGATGTTTCTTCCCGTTGTTAAAGTTGCAGGTAGTTGCCCAAGCCTATAGTGCATCGGCTTTCAGCGGCCCGCCCGCCAATGACTGAACAGCCTTTTTTCTTTGCCCTTGCATTCCAGCGGCGTCACGGGTGTTCAAGGCACACCGCCTGCTCTCTCACGAGGAACCCTGATTGGCGCATCGTCCATCACGCTGAAATTGCATGCTACCGTTTGAAAAGTAATATCCGGCGAACCCGGGCCGATTACTACACTTCAAGGAAGACCCATGGCGTACTTTATCTCGCTTGATCCACCAAGGCGAAACAACTACGTCGAAACCCTCCCCCATCGCATTCTGTTTGAGGAATTGCGGCGGTTCAAACCCATGTTGGAAGCCCTGAAAATCGGGTTCTCCATTTCCCGGGTAAAGGTCCGCGTTCGTAACGGCAAACCGCGCAAGCCGCCTTACTTCGCATGCTGCTACAACATTGGGGACCTGGGTAATCTGAACGTGGTTGCCTTTTATTACCCCCTCCTCGCTGATTGGGAGATGATGGAACGGGAAGTCGGGCCTTACCGCCAGCGAATCCGGGCGGCGCTTCAGGAGGAGGTAATTCATGGCGTGCAGGTGATGACCGTGGGCGCCCGGTTTCGAAGGTCGTCGGAGCTCCAGGCCCGTTTTGCCAAAGCGGAACATTATTATGAGCATTTGCTGGGACAAATCATTGGTGAACTGGCAACTCGTCCGGAAGGTCGACGCGCAGTATTGACGGCTGCCCAGCTTTATTATGAGGATTGGAGCATCACCTCGTTGGAAAAACTTCGCCAGACCGACCAGCGCTTGCACGGCCGCGCGGGTTACCTTGCCACTGAACTGATCCGTCAACTGGTGCAAATCCGGTTCGGTGAACTGACCAGCGAGGAAGCCAAGGGCAAAGCTTGGGATAAGAACCGCGTGTTTAACGCGGGCTCTCACGGCACCACGGAAAACCTGTTGAAGGCAATGGTGTCGACCCTTCGGCAAGCAACGCCGGTGCTGGTGAGCTTGAGTCCGGTGATGGCCGGCATCCTGGCGGAAATCGAGAACACGCTTCGCACGCTTCGGCAAACGGATCCCACTTTCTGCGAGCCGTACGCGCCGATCGCGTGGGTGGCGTGATGGACGTAACGCAATGGTCGGAACGGGTGGAGAACGAGTGTTCGCACCTCGACCGTTTTCTTCGTGAAACCCGCCGCCGCTTCCACCGTTACCCGGAACTGAGCGGACAAGAAACCGGGACGACCGCTTACCTGAGCGAACAGTTGAAGCTTGCAGGCGTGCCGCACCGTTGCGGCCGTGAAGGAAAAGGGTTGATGACCGAGGCAACGACCGCGTCCGGGCCGGCACCTGCCATTGCCTTGCGGGCGGATCTGGATGCGCTTCCCATTGTAGAGGCGAATGAGGTCGATTACCGCTCAACGAACCCTGGGGTGATGCACGCCTGCGGTCACGATGCGCACAGCGCGATTCTGTTGGGGGCGACGCTGGCCCTCTGGCGGGCCGGCCTACCCAAGGTAGCTTGGCGCGGCATTTTTCAACCCGCGGAGGAAGTCGGCCAGGGCGCGCTTGAGATGATCAACCAAGGTGCCTTGGAGGGGGTTCAGGCCATTGTTGCCCTCCACATGGACCCAAACCGCGAAATTGGGCAGGTGGGCATCACGGCCGGACTGCGCACCGCTTATTGTCAGGATTTTGTCATCGACGTGGTGGGCCGGGGTGGCCATGGTGCCCGCCCGCACCAAACGGTGGACCCGATTGCCGTGGCGGCAAACCTCGTGACCTTGATTTACCAGGCGTTGCCGCGCCAAACCGATGCACGCACCCCGTTGGTGGTGACCATCGGTTCCATTCAAGGAGGCCAGTCCGCCAACGTGATCCCGGACCGGGTCGTGTTGCGCGGCACGATCCGTGCCCTGGGAGAGGCGGTTGCGAACCACGGACGCGAAACGTTGTCGCACCTGTGCGAGGGAACTGCCCGGGCTTTTCGGGCCGAGGTCACGCCGGCCTTCACGCCCCTCTTGCCGGGGATGGCCAACGACCCTACCGTGACCGAGCTTTGCCAACGGGTAGCGAAGCAGCTCCTGGGTTCCACCGCAGTAATTACCGATGACCTTCCCAGCATGGGCGCAGAAGATTTCGCGGAATACACCCGTTTGGTGCCGGGCTGCATGATGGTTCTGGGATGCCGGAGCCCGGGGGCGAAAATCACACCTTTGCACACCCCGCAATTTAACATCGCGGAAGACGTGCTCCTTCTCGGTGTCCGCCTTCTGACGCAGGTGGTGTGCCACTGGCCTATGGAAAGCTTAAACGGAGAACCAACATCATGATGATCAAAATCGGTTTTGATATCGCTTTGAACCTGCAGGTCCCCACGGCCGTTATCTATCTGCTCCGCGTGCATCCCTCACGCGAGGGTGACCTGGTCAAGCCGGAAACCCTGCGGGTAGAGCCCGACGTGCCGATGGAAGCTTACCAGGATTCGTTCGGGAACCGTTGCGGCCGGGTAAACGTCGGAGCCGGGACGGTCCGGTTTCTGAACGAGGCCGTCGTTCACGACAGCGGTGAACTGGACGAGCGCGACCAAGGCGCCCCGCAACGCGACGTCCGGGAATTGCCGCCGGAGACCCTGACCTTTTTACTTCCCAGCCGCTACTGTGAAGTTGACAGCGAACTTCTTGAATTCGCCTGGCAGCGGTTTGCAAAAGTACCGGCCGGCACGGCCCGAGTTGAAGCGATCATCGACTTTGTTCACCATCACCTGCGCTTCGATTACATGCAGGCCCGGGCCAACCGCACCGCTCTCGAAGGGTTCCGCGAACGAGTGGGTGTCTGCCGCGACTTCACCCACCTGGCGGTGACTCTGTGCCGCTGCATGAACATCCCGGCCCGGTACGTCACCGGTTACCTTGGCGACATTGGCGTGCCGGCTTCTCCGGACCCCATGGATTTCAGTGCCTGGTTCGAGGTTTTTCTCGGGGATCGCTGGTACACCTTCGACGCGCGCCACAACCGGCGCCGGATCGGGCGGATCGTGATGGCCCGGGGACGGGATGCCGGGGACGTGCCTTTGACGATGGTGTTCGGCCGTCACACCCTGGAAACGTTCCGAGTCGTCACGGACGAAATACCCGGCCAGTGAAGTCGGCTTTCGGGAGCGGTCGCCCGCCCACCCCGAATTGCGGCAGCCGCGCGCCTCGCTAACGTTGCCGCCATGCAGCCCAACGTTCCGCCGGGTCCAAGCGGGGTCTTCGCACCCCTCGCCAATCCCCTGGCCTTTGCACGGGATCCGCTGGCGTTCCTGACCACCTTGGCCCGTGAACACGGGCCCGCCAGTTCCTTCCGGTTCGGTGGACAGCGGTTTTTTATGTTTACCCACCCGGAGGCTGTGCGTGAAGCCCTCGTGACCCGGGCGGCCGCTTTGCAAAAAGGATTTCTGCTGAAGCGGGTCGGAGCCATCATGCACGACACCTTCGGGCAGGGACTATTGCTGAGTGAAGGCCCTGTGCACGAGCGCCAGCGACGTTCGGTAGCCCCTGCTTTTCATGGCGAACAGGTTCGTCGTTACGCCGAAACGATGGCAGAGGTCGCCAGGGAACGCCTGGCCCGATGGCAGGATGGCACAACGATCGACGTCTCTGCCGAGATGAGCGCAACGACGCTGGTGATCCTGGGGAAAACGCTGTTTCGCACCGAGCTTGCCGGGAACGCGAGCGCGCTCAGCGATGCCGTCACCGCCCTCATGCATTTGACCGAGCGCCTGCGCTCCCCTTGGAGCGCACTCCTTGAGCTTTGGCCAGGCCGGCCGGGACAGGCAAGCGTCCAGGCGGCACGCGAAAAACTGGAGTCAGCCGTGCAGGCCATCATCCGTGAGCACGGGCAAAAGAATGCTCCGGGGGAACCACCGAACCTTCTTTCCGTGTTGCTCGGGGCGGGTGCTGGCGATCACGGGTCGCAGGTGAACGATGCAGAAGTTCGTGATCAGGTCATGACCCTGCTCCTGGCAGGCCATGAGACCACCGCCAGCACCTTGGCCTGGGCGCTCTACCTCCTCAGCGGGCATCCGGAGGTGGAGGAAGCCGTCGCGCAGGAAGTTCGGGACGTGCTCGGCAACCGGTTGCTTCCCGAGCCTTCGGACCTCGCCAGCCTGCCCTTGATCCGGGCGGTGCTCTCGGAAACGCTGCGGCTGTACCCTCCGGCCTGGATCATCATCCGGAAAACCGTGGAACCGGTCACGGTGGCCGGCTGGCATCTGCCGACCGGCTCGACCTTCGTTCTTTCTCCGTACGTCACGCACCGGGATCCGGCGCTCTGGCCCAAGGCGGACCAGTTCTGCCCGGAGCGATGGCCGACGGAAGGTACCCGGTCGCAGCCGGCACGGCCCGGCTACTTTCCTTTCGGTGCAGGCCCGCGCTCGTGCGTCGGCGAAGCCTTTGCATGGATGGAAGCCACCCTGCTTCTGACGGCCATGCTTCGCTCCTGGCGTCTCGTGCTCGCACCCGGGCAGGCTGCGGTGCGCCCGTTCGCCGCCGTTACGTTGCGACCGCACGGCCGGCTCCGGATGAAATTGCAACGGCGGACCAACTAGAGCAAATGCCACGAATTAAAGAACCAAACAATGTCACGAATGGTTCCCGGGTCGTAAGCAGCTCTGCTTCTCTGCATCGGCCATGGGCGGCATTCTTCGATTTTTCGGCTTGTGACATTTCTGGGCCACGTCGCCCGTCCCGGCGGCGAAGGGATTCGCCGCCCTACCGGGGCGCCGGTTTCGAACGTTGACGTTTACCGCGCCTGATCGATCTTGCCGGCCTCTGTTTGATGCGTCCCGCAGTCCCTTTCCAGCCTACCCCTGAGCAGACGGCCGTCCTGGCTCATGACCTCCAACCGCGCGAAGTGCTGTTATTGAACGCTTATGCCGGCGCGGGCAAGAGCACGACGCTTCGACTGTTGGCCCAAGCCCAGCCGCGCCGGCGCTTTTTCTACGTCTGCTTCAACCGGAGTGTTGCCCAGGCCGCCCGCGCCGCGTTTCCTGCAAACGCATATTGCGAGACGCTGCACAAAGTTGCCCGGGACGCCGTGGCCCGCGATTACCCCCGGGAAAAGCTTGGAGTGGAACTGAAGCCGTTGGAGATCGCGGAACTGCTCAGGCTGCGGGAACGTTACGTTGCTTATTGGATCAAACGGACGCTCCAGGAGTTTCTGCACTCCGTCGATGAACGCCCTTCCGCCAAACACACCCATGCGCTTCCCCTTTCGCCGGGACAGGAATCGATGGTCGTTGACCTCACGGAAAGGCTCTGGGCGCAGATGTCCGACCCGGAGTCCAGCGTGCCGTTGCCGCACGACGGCTACCTGAAGCTCTACGTCATGGGCGGCTACCCCCTTCGGCCCTGCGACGTCGTGCTGTTGGACGAGGCCCAGGATACGAACCCGGTCACCACCTTGTTCCTGCGGCGGCAACGGCGGGAACAGCGGGCCGTCGTGTTGGTGGGCGATCGGCATCAAGCCATCTACGGCTTCCGGGGCGCGTTTAATTTCATGGAGCAGACTGATAAACTGAGGGATTGCACCCGGTTGTCGCTGACGTCGTCGTTCCGGTTCGGCCAGCCCATTGCGGACCTGGCGTCCGACCTCCTGAACGCTTTCAAGGCCGACCCCGTCCGGTTGCGCGGACTTGGCCGGCAGGAGCGGTCCCTGACGCGGGCCTTTATTGCGCGGACGAACGCCGGACTCCTGGAAGAAGCCGAGAACCTGATCAGCGCCGGCGTTTCCCGCCTCCACTTTGTGGGCACCAGCGAGCGCCAGAATTACAATCCCGCCGCGGCGTACGGATTTTCCGACCTCCTGGACGTTTACCACCTGCGCCAAAAGCAGCCCGGACTGGTAAAGTCGAGCTACTTCCGACGGTTCGATTCCTACGATCAACTTAAGGAACTGGCGAGCGATCACCGCGCGCGAGACCTCGAACTGAGTCGCTTGGTCGCTTTTGTTGACCGCTGGCAAGCTGAGGTCCCGAGCCTGCTGGACCGGTTTGCCGCAGCCTCGGTTTCGCCGGAGGCCGCCCAGGCCACGCTGGCGACCGCCCACCGGGCTAAAGGATTGGAATGGGACACGGTTCGAATGGCAGACGACTTTCTGGACCTCACCGAAGCGTCGCGTCAGCCACAGGACCTGAATGAGCAAGCTTTCTCGGAAGAAATCAACCTGCTCTACGTTGCGGTTACCCGGTCACGGACCCGGGTGGAGCTTCCCGAGCACCTCCAGCGGTGGCATCAGACCTGGCGGCGCCGGGTCCGCTGAAGCAGGGTTGCGTGACCTTGGGGATTACGAAACCAGCGCTGACTCGTTTTGCCGATCCTCAGCCTGCTTGAGGGTGTCGATCATTGCAGAAACTTGGCCGGAATCTGATCGGGAAAGGCGGGGCAGATGGCTGAGCAATCCAAAGTGCCTAGCGGACCATAAAAGCTCATTTTACCTTGGCGCTTGCAGACCCAGACCTCCCGCACACCGACGGCAAAGTAGGCTTCCATTTTCCTATGGAGGTCGCGGGCAGAATTGGACGGGGAAAGGACCTCAACGCACACATCCGGCGCGACGGTTGAGAGGATCTCATCCTGGTCTGCATCCGAGGCCGCGGCGCGCTCCTGACCGTACCAGGCCACATCCGGAACCTTAACTCCCTCAGGAGTTGAGACCGTGTCGTCCACCTGCCAAAACCCCGTCGGCAAAAGCCGATCCAAGAGCTTCGCAATGCGGTTAGCACGTCGAGGGTGGGGCTTTCTTGGCGGGGGACTCACGACCAGGTTACCCTCACGATCGGTCTCCACCTTTTCGATTGTTTCCGCCAACGCCGAATCGTTAACGAGTTGCTCCCAGACTCGACGGTTGAAGGCATGCTGCTCGACAAAAAGCCTGCTCGTGACGGCGGACATGACGAGACCACGGTATCACAACCTATCAGCCAATATCATTGTCCTTTTGCGCTTGGGGAGAGCAAAAGTTTTTCCTAAACGCAAACGGGCCGTGCGCGCACAGCGAAGAAATTGGCGACCGGCCTGAATTAGGCCCGGTCTTGCTGGAAAGGCGGATCGGTCGGCTCCACGGTTTGCTCCGTCGGTGGCCGGCTTGAGCCGCTGCTTTGCGTGCCGCCGTGGTCCTGCCCGTGCCCGGACCGGCGGTCAGACGCATCTTCTTTCTTATCGGGTACGTCGGAGGGACGTGGGGTCGGTTCTTGTGACATATCGATCCAGGATCGCCTGTGCGAACTTGACGGACTGCCCCGCAACTTGCCTGCTCTGTCCGCAAACTCAAGCACGACCTGGTCAGCCACGGCATCTCACGCCAACTGCAACCGGATCGTCCCCGTCACCTCCGGTGACCGCCACGGGAAAGCTTTCCTCAAGTCTTACAAAATACCCTCAAAAATACTTTAGACCGTAAGATTTAGAAAAGTAGGTAGATCAGGGCAGCAAGGGTTGTCGCCCCACAAACGAGGTAAGCGCTGTCCTCAAACAGATCGGTCCCTGAGCGATTCCAATGGCCAGGACGAGAAAGCACCAAGGTGCGCCCTCCTTTCTTAGGCGGCATCAAAGGTGTTCCAGGTCGGAACCGCCACAACAAGCCTGCCTTTGTACGCTTGCGATGCACCACGGAAGTTCCTGGAAGGCGTCCGGGGTTCGAAAACCGATGGATTAGCCGGCGGTCGGAGGGGTAAACTGGACGGTATGCCATATAACCTTCATTTAAAGCTTATGAAGGTAAGATTTAACGGTTTGCGTCTCACCTTTCAAAGGTTATTTTGCTGGCACGATGCAGCTGTTTGGATCCCGGTTGTCGTACGTGGGTGGTCAGCTTGCCCTCGATTTTTCCAACACCGTGGGTGACCACGCCAGGAGCGATGCCACGGAAAAGCTGCATTCACTGACGGACCTGCTGGCTTGGGCGGAACAAGCCGGGGTGATACAAGCCGAGTCGGCCGGAGAATTGGCCCGGCGGGTGGCATCGCACCCGGCGGAGGCCCAGCGAATCGTTAAGGAAGCAATTACCCTGCGCGGCACGTTGTACCGCATTTTTTCAGCCCTAAGTCACGGCCGAACTGTACCACCGGGGGATTTAAACCTTCTAAATGCCTTTTTGGTGCAATTTCCGGTAACGCTGCAGGTCATCCCTGAAAGCAAGCGCTTCTTGTGTGTCCGGCAGTCTTCCTTGCTGGACGAGGCACGCTTGCTCGGACCCATTGCCTGGTCGGCCGTAGAGCTTCTCAGCTCAGATCAACTGGCCAAGGTTCGTGAATGTGCCGGGAACGATTGCAGCTGGCTGTTTTTAGATTTAACCAAAAACCAGAGCCGTTGCTGGTGTTCAATGAGCGATTGCGGCAGTCGCGCCAAAGCCCGTCGGCATTACCAACGGAAGACGGAGCGGGCCTGACCGGACCGGGGTTGCTTTGCGTTTTTCGGAGCTCGTTGGGAAGGTTGCGGGAACGATGAGGCCAGGGCTAAGCCGATACCCCGTCAGACCGTTTCGGCCGCTGGCCCAGGTTGCGCGGGAGGCAAACGGTGCCAAGGTGAAACGTGCCCTTAGGACATTCACTATAATGGAGTTTCACTTGGACCCGGTGGGGGGGATTGCGGGCGACATGTTCATTGCATCCCTGCTGAACGCGTTTTCCCATCTCGAAACGGACTTTTTTGAAGCATTAGGACGGCTTGAGTTGCATGGGCTTAAATCCTGCCGGTTGGAATCACGCGTGAGCCATGGACTGCAAGGTTCACGGTTTGTGGTTGAAACCACGGCTGACGGGGAAAGCCACGGGCCTGGGCATGGTGCTCACGGCCACATGCCATGGATCAAAATCAAACACTTCATCGAGAATGCGCGCTTGGAGAACGGCGCAATCGCTCACGCCGTCGGGATTTTTCAGCTGCTCGCGGAGGCCGAAGCGAAGGTCCACGGAATCACGCCGGACCAGGTTGAATTCCATGAAGTGGGCGCGGTCGACTCCATTGTCGACATCATTGGCGCAGGAATCCTGATTGATCGCCTGGCCCCTACCGCCTGGACCATTGCCCCTTTGCCCGCCGGTTCCGGACAGGTGCGCACGGCGCACGGCTGGTTGCCGGTGCCGGCACCGGCAACGGCGCTGCTGCTGGAGGGCTTTCTGCTTCGGGATGATGGCATTCCGGGCGAGCGGGTTACGCCAACCGGCGCCGCCATCGTCCGGTACCTCGGGTGTCAGGGCACAGGCAAACAGCCTTCGCGGCGTTTGTTGGCATCCGGGATCGGCCTGGGCACGAAATCTTTCCCGGGAATGAGCAACTGCCTGCGGGTATTGGCGTTTGACCCACCGACAATGAACCTGGGAGAACACACTCACTTTCACGAGACCGATCGCATGGGCTCCCTGCTGGATCAAACCGTCCGGCCGGTGCCGGTCCCCTGGGCCCACGGCGATTCAGCCGTCGGCGCTGAATCGATTGAGACCGACCAGGTCGTGGTGCTGGAATTCGAGGTCGATGACCAGTCGGCCGAGGATTTGGCCCTGGGGCTGGATCGTTTGCGTGACGTCCCGGGCGTGTTGGACGTGACTCAGGGAACTTTGACCGGAAAGCGGGGACGGCAAGTGGCGCACATTCAAGTCTTGGCCGTTCCAGACCAGGTTGGGACGATCACGGAGCGGTGTTTTCAGGAAACGACGACGATCGGATTACGGGTAAACGCGGTTCAACGGTGGATCCTGCCTCGTCAGATGGTCGACACTTCGGTGGAGGGCTGGCCGGTGCGGGTGAAGGTGGTGCATCGGCCCGGGCTGGAACCCTCTGCCAAAGCGGAGCTGCAAGACTTGGCGGTGGTGCCCGGCGGTCAGGCGGCCCGGGCCCGCGTCCGTGAATCGGCTGCTCGACAGGCGCTGCGGGACGGCAATCCGGATGGTGCACCACC
>DASWVC010000197.1:0-18413 GCA_036401335.1 Chthoniobacterales bacterium | reverse complement strand
AAGACGCGTAACCGCCGTTCGGAGTTCCCGCAGGCCGGGTTGCCGGGCACAGTGATGAAGGCAAAGGAAATGGGGCAGAAGCACCGGGGCAAAAAACGTGTCCAGCCAAACCCGCCAGGATTCTAACGGGAACATTCCGGGCAACCAGGTGATCCGCTTAAGCTTAGGGCTATGCGGGTTACAGCGTTGGACAATGGCGGTCAGTTCGTGCATGCGGGAACTCAGGAATGGAAGCGGACTTTACCATTATTCATTGCATCCGTCACCGGGACCGAGCACCAACCGTGCCGCGCTGGCGGAGCATCATTCACCGATAAACCAGAGGAGTGCGCCAGCCTCAGGCTGCACCCGGGACGCGGGGTACCCGGCCTCGCCCCGCCAGACGCCGTCCACGATGTTTTGCTTCTTTTTGTCGTTGACCAAAAAAGCGATTCGACGGGATGCGTTCAGCAACGGGTAAGTTGCCGTGATTCGATGGGTGTTGAATTTCGGGACGAAATTGCTCACCACGTTCCGTTGCGTTTCCGCCAGGGCCGCGGTGTCCGGAAACAGCGAGGCGGTGTGGCCGTCATCTCCTAACCCAAGCAGGGTCAGGTCGTGCCGGCAGCGTTCCTCACCGAAACGGGTGGCGAGCTGGCCGATGGTACGATCGTAAACCCGGGCAGCCTCCTCGGGCGGCATCTCCCCTTGAATGCGGTGCACCTGGCCGGGGGTCGTGACCAGGAGAAAGGCTTCTGACGCCATGCGGAAGTTGCTTTGGGGATCGTCGGGAGAGACGCAGCGTTCATCCCCGAACGTAATGATCCATTTTGACCAGGCGCAATCGAGCAACGCCAAGGCGTTGTAAACCAGCCGCGGGGTGTTGCCCCCGCTCAGGCTGAGCCGGAAATGGCCATAATCATCGATTGCCTCCCGGGAGCAATCGGCAATAAAACGGGCTACGTCGTCCGCAAAAGCGTGCGTCCGGATGATTTCAGGCTTCATAGGAATCTCACTGGAACAAGGAAATCCAGGGTGGCAAGCCCAAGTTTTTCCGGGGCCAGGGAAAGGGCGATAACGGTGGCTTTGCGGATCCGGAATCGATCGGGCTCGCAGCCGAGAAAATCGGCCGTCACCCCGCTGAGGTCAGGCTCATGGCCGACGATGACCGCACCGTCGCAGACACTTTGGGCCTGCAAAAACCGCCTCACCGCGCCCGGGCTAACGCCAGCGGAAAGCTCAGGGCGCAAAACCGGGCTAAGCCCGAGCGGTTGAGCCAGGAGTTCAGCGGTTTGCGCCGCACGGACCAGCGGACTCGAAAAAACCGCTTTGACCACGAACTCCCGTTCCTGGAAAAATCGGCCGAGACGTGCCGCCTGCTCTCTGCCTTTCGAGGTCAAACGGCGCTCGGCGTCAACGGTTTGCACGGGTTCCGCGTCCGCATGCCGGACGAGGTAAAGGGATGGCATGTTGCTCCTGTGGAGGGTTGGCGGTCGGCGAAGCAGGGTGAATTTCAGGGTGGTGACTCATTGGCGCGCAGGTCGAGGAGTTCCCGCCGGGAAACCATGGGCGGGGCCGAACGCCCGGAGAAACGCCACTTCAATGGCCAAAGCTTCCTGCACGTTCCGGGAGAGATGGTCCTGAAGCTTTTCCATGGCCTGCATTCGTTCGAGCAATTCCGCCGGGGGCAGGGCGGCGGCCAGTGCGGCCGCGGTCGCGCGGTACGGTCCCAGACTGCCTTCCGCATCGGTGTAAGCCGCCCGGAGCGCGTCGCCGAACAACTCAACAATCTGGAACAACAGCCCCGACCTCCCTTTCACGTACCGGCTTTCAGTGAGGGTGGTTAACCGATCCTCCTCGCCTTCCAGCCAAGCGCCGTCCGTGGTCTTAACGTATGATTCCTGCTCGCGTTTGAAGATCGCTTCATGCTCGCCCTCGATCCGATCCCGCAACCGGCCCAGCTCATCTTGGAACCGGCGCGCCAGGACCAAACTGCCGGCGACCGTGCGTTGGCCGGCTTTCCAATAGGCAGCGACGTGGTCGAGGACGGCAATGGCCTCGGGCCCGAGTTCACGGGGCGCTCCCCGGCGCAGGGCCAGGTGGACGCAACGTGACCGAATGGTGCCCAGCAAGGCTTCGGGCAACGCGGTCGTGAGCAAAAGCAGCGAATGGGCAGGCGGTTCTTCCAAGGTTTTCAGGAATGCGTTGGCTGCCTGGGGCATAAGGCGATCGGCATCACTGATCAAACCAAATTTCCAGGGTGCAGTGGCTGCTTTCATGCGGAGGGCCTGCTCCACCCTGCGCACCTGCTCAACCAGGATGCGGCGCGATTTGGATTCGGGTTCAATCTCGTGAAAATCGGGGTGCTGGCGGTTAAAGGGCTGTCCGTTAACGGTCTCAAAAAACCCTTCTACCACCCGGCGTTTGCCGCTGCCCTCCTCACCCGAGATCAGAAGTGAATGGGGCAGCCGCCGGGTGCGGTGTGCATTCCGAAGGTATTGGAGCGCTTCTTCAGCCAAAAAGGCCACGGGTCACCTCCCAGACTTTCTCTTCCACTTGTTCCGGAGGGGGCACGGCATTCACAAGCCGAAAACGTTCCGGTTCCATGCGCGCAAGCTCAAGGTAACCTTCGCGGACACTTTGGAAAAACGAGGCCGGCAAAGCTTCCATACGGTCGTACGCACCCACAGGTCGCACCCGGCGCCGCAACCGCGCCTGTGCGGTAAGCAGGTCTAGGTCAAAAAGGAGGGTGAGGTGCGGACGCACGTTTCCGGTCGCAAACGCGTTCAGGGCATGGATGAATTCGAGGTCAAGTCCCCGCGCCCTGCCCTGGTAGACAACGGTGGAATCCGTGAAGCGATCGGAAAGCACGACGGCGGCCCGGGCCAGGGCTGGCTTAACCACTTCCTCCATCAACTGCGCCCGGCTGGCTGCAAAGAGGAGGAGCTCGGTTTTCGGGTGCATCCCACGCCCCTCCTTCTCGTGCAGCAGCAAACTGCGGATCTGGCCGCCGACGGCCGTTGTGCCAGGTTCGTTCACGGTAACCACTTCACGCCCGGCGGCGAGAAGTCGTGCCGCGAGCCGGGCCAGCTGCGTTGATTTTCCTGAGCCTTCCCCACCCTCGAACGTAATCAGGATGCCCGGCATGCTGGGTGCCAGTAGCCGAGGCCTGCGAGAAACACAATGGGAGACTTGTTCGCCCCATCGTGCTATCCGGTCGGTGATGGCAAAACACTGGCTCGTGAAGCAGCAACCAACTGTTTACTCATGGCAACAGTTGGTCACGGACCGTGCGGCCGTGTGGGGTCGCGTCCGGAATTTTCAGGCCCGCCTCTCCGTGGCACCCCTCACCCACACGGAGTTTTCTGCCATTCTGGCGCTTTCGGTCAAACGCGCGCAGACCGGATGACCAAGCCGTTCCAGTCCGGTCGTGGCAGACCCGCGTCTCCGCGGCGCCCACGAACCTCTGCGCCCCGGTCGAACGCGGCGCCCTGGCCCTGGGTTCGGAACCTGCACCGGCTGTGCCGGCCGGCTTTGGCGATCGCCGCGTTGGCTCTGTGCGCCTGGTCGGTTTGGGCGTATCGAAATTACCGCGACGATTTCGCACCTTCCAGCAATCAGAAAACGCTGGTGTTCGGCCCCGAGGACATCGATCCCGAAAGCACCAGCCTCCTCCTTAAACTGCTTGAGGACAACCAGGCCGATAACCGCGTGGCACTGGCCCTCGTGCGGCAGGAAAAGGTATCCCAGGCCGTTCTGAGTGAACTCGCACCGGTGCTGCTCCAGGGCCAAGTTCCTCCCCTGCTCCTGCCGGCCGCCGAAAACCTGCGGAAGGCACTCGGGACGGGCGAAGCCAACGTTTACACGCTCTGGGTTGAACCTGGGGACGATGACATCCCCGGATGGGCCACGCTGACTTTGGACGGCTACCCACTGGGGCGCTTTTCGGTGAATTCCGGCCGTTACGCCCTTTCCGTGCTGCTTAACCGGAACTCGTCCGCCCGGCTTCGCATCCTGGCCGGGGACGGTAACCAACGGCCGTTTACGTTCTGCGCCGAAACCGCCCGTTCGGAGGGCTGCACGCGCCGGCTTCATCCGGGACGGGCCGACGAGTTGGTCGTGCTAGCCACGGGAAATTGACTGCCTCCCGCCCGCAACCCGCAGAGGCGCTTGACTGCCCTCCGGGAACGACCCATCAGTCAAGCACCTATTATGAGAACCCTGGGCGAGATCGCTCGATATGTAGAAGGCGAGTTGCGCGGAGATCCGTCCGTCCGGGTAACGCGGGTGGTCCATCCTGCCCTGGCCGCAGGGCCGCACGACCTCGCGCTGGTGCTCTCCCCGAACGCCGTCTCTTTTTTGCACAACGACCGCGTCCAAAACGCCGTGATCCCGTCGGAAGCAGGCGAACTCAACGTGCCCACGCCGCACCAGATCATCGTGCAGCGGCCGCGCCTGGTTCTTGCGCGGCTGATGCAGCTGTTCGAGAAACCGGCGTTCGTGCAACCTGGCATCCATCCTTCGGCGGCGGTGGATCCGTCCGCGCAGATCGACGCGAGTGTGTGCATCGGCCCCCACTGCTGGATCGGGCCCGGTGCGGTCGTTGGTCCCGGCACCAAATTGGTTGCGCAGGTATCGGTAGGGGCAGACGCCAGGCTGGGCGCCCAATGCCTCTTGCACGCCGGGGTTCGCATCGGGGACCGCTGCGAGCTGGGAGATCGGGTCATCGTTCAACCCAACGCGGTGGTCGGGGGCGACGGTTTTGCGTTTGTTACCCCGGAACGGGGCAGCGTTGAATCGGTTCGCGAAACCGGCGAGGTTCAGGCATTCAACACGGAGCTGATTCGAATCAACTCGATTGGCAACGTGGTGGTGGAAAATGACGTCGAGATTGGTGCGAATACCTGCATCGACCGCGGCACATTAGGCGAGACGCGCATCGGCCAGGGAACCAAAATCGACAACCTGGTGCAGGTCGGTCACAATGTCACGGTTGGGCGGAACTGCCTGATCGTTGCGCAGGTGGGCCTGGGGGGAAGTTCTCAGGTGGGCCACCGGGCCGTGGTAGGCGGTCAGGCCGGGCTGCCAGACCACCTCTGCATCGGCGATGACGCCGTGGTTCATGCCCAGGCGGGCATCACCAGCAATGTGGCGGAACGGGCGGTCGTGATCGGTTCTCCGGCCCAGCCGAAGCGTGATTTCCTGGAAAGGGAGGTGCACTTGAAGCGGCTGCCCAACGTCTTCAAAGCGCTGAAAGAGTTACGGCAGCGCGTCGAAGAGGTAGAAAAGCGGACACGCGCCGCCGAGGGCATCCGCACCGATTAGGACCGGCCCTCTGCGAACGCCGGTCTGGGAGAGAGGCCGGTCCGGAACGGGCGGCGGTGGTTGACACCTCTGCCCGGCTGTATACGCTTCAACCCCGGTCATGAAAACTGTCGTTGTCAGCCCGAACGCTCCTGCTGCACTGGGCCCTTACTCTCAAGCCATTGCTGCCGGGCCCTGGGTGTTTTGCTCCGGGCAGGTCCCGCTGGACCCGAAAACTGGTGAACTGGTGGGAAGCGATGTTCCGGCGCAAACCCGGCAGGTGCTTCGCAACCTGGAAGCAGTGCTGTCGGCGGCGGGGGTCCAGCTGGCACAAATCGTTAAAACAACAGTTTTTATGACCGATTTAGGCCGATTTGCTGAGATGAACGCCGAATACACCCGTTTTTTTGCGGAGGACCCGCCGGCGCGGTCGACGATACAGGTTGTGGCGTTGCCGAAAGGCGCGCAGGTTGAAATCGAAGCCATTGCCGTGAAACCCGCCTGACCTGTGCCTGAAAGCATCCTTGAACTTTTCGCCCGCACCGGAGCCCTGCTGGAGGGCCACTTCGTGCTCTCCTCGGGCTTGCACAGCCGCCGGTACTTTCAGTGCGCGCTCGTGCTTCAGCACACGGACCTTGCGGCCGACCTTTGCGGTCAGCTCGCCGGGAAGCTGTCTGGGGTGGATTGTGACGCGGTGATTTCGCCCGCCTTGGGCGGGATCGTGGTTGGCCAAGAAGTCGGCCGCCAGTTGCACAAGCGCCATATCTTTGCGGAAAAGGTTGACGGAAGGCTTACGCTTCGCCGCGGGTTCGAGGTCATGGCCGGAGAGCGTTTCATCGTCGCGGAAGATGTGGTGACGCGGGGTGGAAAAGTTAAGGAAACGATCGAGATTGTGAAAGCGCACGGCGGTCAGGTTGTCGCCGTGGGAAGCATTGTGGATCGCAGCGGAAGTTCAAAGCCGGATTTCGGGTGTCGCTTCGAGAGCTTGATACAGCTCGAGGTGGAGGCTTTTGAACCGGCCCGTCTGCCCCCTGAACTGGCTGCTATACCCGTGACCCGACCGGGGAGCAAGTAGGAGAGTTGCTATGGTAAGTATGATTTTAAAGGCGGTGCTCGGTTCCAAACACCAGCGCGACCTCCGGCGCATCCGTCCGATGGTTGAAAAGATTAATAGGTTCGACCAGGAATACGGCGCGCTGACGGAGGAACAACTGCGGGAGAAAACTGCGCGGTGGAAAGCTGAACTCAGCCAGATTGAGGAACCGGTGGCACTGGCCAGGCGTTTGAACGAGGTGCTGCCCGAAGCTTTCGCCTGCGTTAAAAACGCCGCCCGGCGGCTGTGCGGGAAGACGTGGCTCATCTGCGAGCAGCCGATCACCTGGAACATGGTGCATTTTGACGTTCAGCTGATCGGCGGTATCGCCTTGCACGAGGGAAAAATTGCGGAAATGGCCACCGGCGAAGGCAAGACCCTGGTGGCTACCTGTCCCCTTTACCTGAACGCCCTGAGTGGGCGCGGGGTTCACCTGGTGACGGTGAATGACTACCTGGCCCGCCGCGACGCGGAGTGGATGGGTGAACTGTTTCGGTTCCTGGGGTTGACGGTCGGCTGCATCCAGCACGATCAGGAGCCTTCGCTGCGCAAACAACAGTACGAATGCGATGTCACGTACGGCACAAACAGCGAATTCGGGTTTGATTACCTGCGCGACAACGGCATGGCCACCACCAAGGATCAACAGGTCCAGCGGGGCTATTTTTTCGCCATTGTTGACGAGGTCGACTCCATTCTGATCGACGAGGCCCGTACGCCCCTGATCATCAGCGGCCCGGCGACCGTTTCCTCCCACCAGTACGACAAGTTCAAGCCGTTGGTGGAACAACTGGTAAAGCGGCAGACGATGGCTTGCAACCGGTTGATCGGCGATGCCCGCGAGACCCTCGAAAAAAAGGACCTTGAGTTAGGCGGACGGCTCCTGTTCAAGGTAAAATTGGGTCAGCCTCGCAACAAAGGCCTTTTGCGGGCCATGGAGGATCCGGAAAACCGCAAGGCCATGGACAAGGCGGAGCTCTCCTTCTACCAGGATTCCCGCAAAGAAGATCTGGTCGCGCTCAAGGAGGAGCTTTTCTTTACCATCGACGAAAAGCACCAGGAAGCTGACCTGTCCGAGATGGGGCGCACGTTTCTAAACCCGGACGATGCCAATGCGTTCATGCTGCCGGACCTCATCACGGAGTATACGGAGATCGACCTCAATCCCACCTTAACGCCGGCCGAAAAGGAAGAACGGAAACGGCAGAAACAGCAATATTGCGATGCTCAGGCCGAACGGATCCACAACATTTCCCAACTGCTGCGCGCCTACTGCCTTTTCGAGAAGGACGTCGACTACGTCGTCGAGGAAAACAAGGTCCTGATTGTTGACGAGCACACCGGCCGCAAGATGCCGGGCCGGCGCTGGAGCGACGGCCTGCACCAGGCGGTTGAAGCGAAGGAGGGCGTCCAAATCGATCGTGAGACGCAGACCCTCGCCACGATCACGATTCAGAATTATTTCCGGCTCTACCATAAACTGGGCGGGATGACCGGCACTGCTGAGACGGAAGCCAACGAGTTTCACGACATTTACAAACTTGACGTGCTGGTGATTCCGACCAACCGGCCGGTGGTCCGCAAGGACAACAACGACCGGATTTACAAAACGCGGCGGGAGAAGTACCACGCCGCCGTTGAAGAAATCAAAAGCTGCCATGCGAACGGGCAGCCGGTCCTCGTGGGCACGGCAAGCGTCGAAGCTTCCGAGCTGCTCTCACGCATGTTGAAACGGGAAAAAATCCCCCACAACGTGCTCAACGCGAAATTTCATCGTCAAGAAGCTGAAATCGTCGCGCGGGCGGGCCAACGCGGAACGGTGACGATTTCGACGAACATGGCCGGTCGCGGCACCGACATCAAGTTGGGCGAAGGCGTTCCGGACCTGGGGGGTTTGCACGTGCTCGGGACGGAACGTCACGAATCGCGGCGGGTTGACCGTCAGCTGCGTGGGCGTTGCGCCCGCCAAGGTGACCCTGGATCGTCCCGCTTTTACGTGAGCTTCGAAGATGACCTGATGCGCAACTTCGGCGCCTCGGAGCGCATGACGTCAATGATGGAGCGGTTTGGCCTGAAAGACGGAGAAGAGCTTGAGCATCCCTGGCTGAACCGAAGCGTCGAGACGGCTCAGAAACGAGTCGAGCAGCGCAATTACATGATGCGCAAGCGGACGCTGGATTTTGATGATGTCATGAACAAGCAGCGCGAGGTCGTCTACACCCTGCGCAATGAAACGCTTGAGACCGGCGAGCCAAGGAAGCTCATTTTCGAAATTGTTGATGAGGTAATCCCGGAACGGGTCAAATCTTACCTGGAGGACGCCGACGGCGGCGAGCCGAACTACGAAGGTCTCCTGAACTGGGTCAATTCGACCTTTCCGCTCGGCTTAAACCGCGCCACGGCGGAACTGGACAAGAAAGGTGTCGACGAAAACACCCAGTTCCTGATTGATCGCATCAAACAATCGTACCAGCAGAAGGTGGGGCATGAGGAAGCGGAGGCGGTAATCGGCCTTGAGCGCTACATCATTCTGAATGCGATCGACCGCCTGTGGCAGGAACACCTTTACGCGATGGACGGGCTTCGTGAGGGCATTTACCTCCGGAGCTACGGTCAGAAGGACCCGTTGGTGGAGTATAAGACGGAAGCGTACGACATGTTCAGCCTGTTGATGGCCAGCATCAAAGCAGAAGTGCTGAACAACCTGTTCCGGAGCACCACCAACCTGATGGCTTTCGAGCAGTTTCTGGCCAGCCTGCCGATGAACCTGACGGTGCCGCAGGAAACGCCGGCGCCTCCCCGCCCTGTTCCGAGCCCGCTTCCCGCCCCGGTAGCGTCCGGGCGGGAAAAGGTGGCCGTGGCGCACCAGCAGGTTGTCGAAGACGGGGAAAATGACCTGGAGTTGGTCATTCCGCTGGTGCGGCACGACCCGAATAAGGTGGGTCGGAACGATCCGTGTCCTTGTGGGAGCGGGAAAAAATATAAGAATTGTTGTGGCCGGCCCGCGTAGGGGCCGCCGTGGTTTGGCGTGACGGGGTGACGCATTGCTGGGGCCGGCGCGTTTCTCGAGCTGTGCCGGCCCCGCATTTATTAGGTTGCCCGGCAGTTCCAATGAACGTATGTTCGTCGCGTAACACGGGAGCGGTGGAAAGTTTAGGGCGAAGGACCGGAGTTAGCTGGAACGCCATAACGCTTTTCCAGGCTCTATGTTTCAGTGGGAGCTCTGACGGCCATCCGTGGTGCGTGTCAAGGGATCTCAGCGTAAATACGAGCCCTCGTGTGTTGCGGTGAAGGGGTTGGGTTTGAGGGTTGGTCTCGCCCAAACTGTTCTTTCTCAGTGTGTGCATAGTGCATGCCCTTCACGTGATCAACTTCACATGGTGATTAAATGAAAACTCAATCTATGCAGCAATCGGGGCGTCGACACCGTCGAGGTCGCCGTCGACGCCCAGGCAATGAAGGTGGTGGACCCAGTGTTCCCAGCGTTTCCCCTCCGGCAGCTCCGCCGAACTTTCTCCAACGTATCTTAAATTTCTTTCGACCACCCAAGACGGCGGTAACTCCTCCCCCGAAGGTTGCCGAAAAGCTGGAGCCGCCGGTGAGCAGTCCGCCAAAGCAGCGGGTGAGCCGGAAACCTGAGTTGATAGAGGTGACTTCCCCGCGTTTGTATGTAGGCAACCTTTCTTTCGACGCGACTGAGGGCGACTTAACGGAGTTGTTCAAGGGCGTCGGCCAGGTGCGCAGCGCCGAGGTGGTTTCCCATAAGTACACCCAGAAGTCCAAGGGGTTCGCGTTTGTCCAGATGACAACCGTTGAAGAAGCGCGGCGGGCGGTCCTGGAGTTGCACGACAAAGAGTTTCTAGGACGAAAATTGGTTGTTAGCGGCGCAAAGACTCCCGACAGTATCGAACGGGCTGCTTAGTTCTGCTTTCGATTAACCCGCACCCGCAGGGGTGCGGGTTTTCGGTTTTCGTTGTACCGGCATGAAGCCGCTGCGGTATGTGATCCTTGCAGGACCGACGGCCACTGGAAAAAGCGAGGCAGCGGTTCGGGTGGCTGAAGCTTGCGGCACCGAAGTTATAGGGGCAGACGCATTCCAGGCTTACGCCGGCCTTGACCTGCTCTCGGCCAAGCCGACCGTGCGTCAACGCGAAAGGGTTCCACACCACCTGATCGGGGTTGTGCCCTTGACAGCGACTTATAACGCCCACCAGTACGCGCAGCAAGCCCGTGCCATTGTCCAATCCCTGAATGCTGCCGGTCGGGTACCGCTCGTCGTCGGTGGAACCGGCTTCTACCTCCGTGCGCTGACCCACACCCTGCCGGAGTTGCCCGCGCCCGACTCGGACCTTCGCGCCGAGCTTCAGGCCGAGCCTCTGGAACGTTTGCTGGAGGAACTGGCCCGCCTTGATCCCGCCGCTTTCCTGCGCATTGATCGGCAAAACCCGCGGCGGGTGGTTCGGGCGCTTGAAGTCTGCCGCCTCACGGGCCGTCCATTCTCATCGTTTGCTGCTCAAGCCGAGTCATTTCCGCCCCGCTGTCTGTTGACCTGCCCCCGCACGCATTTAAGGGTTCGCATCGATGCACGGGTCAAACACATGTTTGCCCAAGGCGTTGTCGCGGAGGTGGCCGGCGCCGGCGAGGTCGGCCATGCGGCGGCCCAGATGATCGGCTACCAACCCATCCGTGACCTGCTTGCCGGCCGTGTCACCCTGCATTCGTGCATGGATGCCATTCGGCTACGCACGTGGCAGTACGCCAGGCGTCAGATGACATGGTTCAACTCCGAGCCCTTTCGCCCAGTTCCCGCTGAGGACGTTCCCGGTATTGTCAGCAGGGAGTTGCGCCTGCAGGCGGAAGCCTTGGCATCGGATCTAACGGCTTAGAACGTCTTACCGATTGCGTTCGGGCAGTTGCAATCCTCTGAGTTAACGTCGACTGCTAATCGATGACACCTCAAACCTACGATGCAAGGGGCTACGCTGCCGAGAACCAGACTTCACCGCTGGGACCTTTTTCTTTTCAACGACGGAACCCGGGACCAACCGACGTCCAGATCGAAATCCTTTACTGCGGAGTCTGTCACTCCGACCTGCACACGGCGCGGAACGAGTGGCGCGGCACCGTTTACCCTTGCGTTCCAGGCCACGAGATCGTCGGCCGGGTGCTGAAAACCGGTGCCGACGTAA
This sequence comes from Chthoniobacterales bacterium, assembly GCA_036401335.1. Lineage (GTDB taxonomy): Bacteria > Verrucomicrobiota > Verrucomicrobiia > Chthoniobacterales > JAFAMB01 > DASWVC01. Next base: position 6,848 of record DASWVC010000197.1, on the reverse strand, counting down.
AGAAGGTCAAGGAAGGCGATCACGCCGGGGTCGGCTGCATGGTGGATTCCTGCCGCAGCTGCGCCAACTGCCAGGACGGGTTCGAGCAATTCTGTGAAAACGGCACGGTGTGGACCTACAACAGCCCGGATCCGCACCTGGGAACCACGACCTTTGGGGGTTATTCCGACAGCATTGTGGTTGACGAAGCGTTTGTCCTGCGGATCCCGGGATCGCTGGACCTGGCGGCCACGGCGCCACTGCTTTGCGCCGGCATTACCACGTACTCGCCCCTGCGGCATTGGAACGTGGGACCGGGTCAGAAAGTCGGCGTGGTCGGCCTGGGTGGACTTGGCCATATGGCGGTAAAGCTCGCCAATGCGTTTGGGGCGCGGGTGGTGCTGTTCACAACCTCGCCGAACAAGGCCGCGGACGCTGTCCGGCTCGGAGCGCATGAGGTAGTTATTTCTAAGAATGAGGCGGAAATGAAACGACACCTGAACAGTTTCGACTTTATCCTGGACGCCGTTTCCGCCGACCACGACCTGAATGCCTACTTGGCTTTGCTGAAACGCGATGGCACCCTGACGCTGGTCGGTGCGCCCGAAAACCCGCTTCCCGTTGCGGCCTCAAGCTTAATCTTCAACCGGCACCGCCTCGCGGGCTCGTTGATCGGAGGAATCCGGGAAACTCAGGAAATGTTGGATTTTTGTGCAGAGCACGGAATCACGTCGGACATCGAGTTGATCCCGATTCAGCAGATCAACGATGCTTACGAACGCATGCTGAAAAGCGATGTGAAATACCGCTTTGTGATCGACATGGCGTCATTGAAGTAGCCCGTGCCGGCACGGTGCCTTTTTCGCGGTCGCCTTGCATCGCGTTGGCGGTCATGGCGATGATGTAGATTGGCGGGTGTCCAGGAGGGGGGTACTCTGCGCGTTGCTCCCACCGGCGCAGAGTTCGGGTCGTTTCGTAACCGTCCATCTCTGGCGTCTGGCAGTCCATGAGAATGAGGGCATACGAGAGAAGCGTCAACGCTTCCGACACTTCCGTCCCATTCGCTACGGCATCGGCCTGGTAACCCAGTTTCCGCAATTGACCTAGCGCTACTTGCTGGTTGATATGGTTGTCCTCTGCCAAGAGGATGATCACGTTCTCCAGCAACGGGCCGGGTACCAAATCGGCTGCCGTTGTGCCAAGCGCGATCGGTTCCGGCACGGCTTTGCCCAGGGCGCTGGCAAGGCAGTCAAACAGGCGCGACTGTTTGACCGGATTGACCAGGTAAGCTTCAATTCCCGCTGCCTTCAGTTCCGCCGGGTCGAAGGTTTGTCCGAAGGAGGTCAAGACGGTCAGCCGTGTGCCGGCGATCACAGGGTCGTCCTTGATAAGCCGGGAAAGAGGCAAGCCGTCTATGTGCGGCATTTGCACGTCCAGGATAGCCAAGCGGTACGGTGCGCCCGATTCGGCCGCGGCTCGCAACTGGCTGAGGGCTTCGGCCCCGCCGGCGGCGCTGTCCACCTGCAGTTGCCACGCATGAAGCTGGTGGTGAAGGATCCGGCGATTCGTGGCGTTGTCATCAACCGCCAGCACGAGTACCTGGGACAGGTCGCGAGCTCCAGTTCGTCGTTGACACGGCGCAACGTCGCCTGAGCTTGTGCGCGTTGGCTGACCTCCATCTCCAGCGCATCGGCCATTTGGTTGAAGGCCCTGGCTAGTGTGCCGATTTCATCGCGCGTTGTCACGACTACGCGGGTGTTGAACTGGCCGGTGGCGATGGTCTTTGCCCCTTCCGTTAATCTCAGGATCGGCCTAGCCAGACGGCCCGCTATCCACAGTCCCAAGCAGAGCGTCACGCAGAGGATGCCCATCATTCGGCTAAACGTCCGCGTGATCGGCTCCAGGATGGCGCACCATAGGGAGCGCTGGTGATCAGCCGCCAGTTGCCCGCGTGGTTGCCGCCACGGTCTTTCAGGTGGGTGTAAGCGGCCATCCACTTGCGTCCATGCGGCGCCCCGTACACCACGTAGCCGCTTGCCTGATCAGTCAAGGCTGGCTGCAATGCACCCTGGGTTACGTCCGGATGCGCAAAAAGCAGGGACGCTTTCGAGTCGGTACTCATCAGTACCCGTCCCTGTACATCGAGCAAACACGCAGACCCATCGCCTCGGGTCTGCCGTTTGACATCGTGGAGCAGCGTGCCCATCGGCTCGGCAATTAGATCGCCGACCACCACGCCGACGACGTGACCCGAGGCGTCCTGCACCGTCGTGAGCATCTCGATGCCCAGAGCGATGAATTTCAGCCGGTCCGGAGCGGCCGCGCGGCGGAGGGCATCGGAAACAACCGCGAAGTCGGAAATATAGACCAGGCCGGGCGCATCATGAAACGCCTGCCTAGACTCATCCCGCACGTTATCGAACCGGGCGAACAGGGACGAACCGATCTCCCCGGCTTGCGAGGAGGCGACGACCGTGCCGAGGGCGTTAACGAATCTGACTTGGCTGAAGTAGGGAAAGGAATGGATGTACCGGGCCAGATCTATGTTGGCTCCATCGCGATCTTCGGAAACCAGCTCCGGGTCTTCGGCAAGGTCTCTCATGCCCCGCATGCAGCTGAGCATGAACTCAACTATGGCTTTACCAACCTGGACGACACCGTCCTCCAAGCGAGTGCCAACTTGCTGTTCAGCGTGTTCCGCGAAGGTCTGGTGTGAAACCCATATGGTCACCCCAAGCGGAACGACGTTTACCAGCAAGAAGGCCAGGACGAGCTTTCTGGTCAGGGACACCGGAAGGTTCGTCCTTTTTTTTCATGCCGGCCTGCGGCGAAGCAAGCCGTGCGCAAGCCTGCTTTCACTCCGTGATGGCCTGCCAACGCTCGCGCCGATCCAATTGGTCATAAACCTGTCGTGCAAGGCCGCAGCGGGCATGGAGTGTCGGAGTAAAGAAACGCGGCTTTTCTTCACGCGCAGGGCCGACGTTCTTGTCCATCTGCCCACATCATATGGCACCCCGACCATCTTTCACGCACGAAGTATATTGGCTATTAAAATTATGCAATTTCCCGAGACTTTGCGGGTTGTATGCTGAAATTTCCAGGTGAAAAGTGTCTTATCAGCGTCCGCCTCTGTTTTCCGCAATTCACCTTCAACAACCCGATTTCGTCAGTACGTTGTGGACTGGCCACCAACGGTCAGGAATTTTTCCTGCCTCTCGAGCTTCACACGCGTCTGGGATCTCTGGGCATCGGTCTTGAATCCGGGCCGAACTTTCATCTGCACGCTCCCAACGAATGGGACTACGGCGTTGCCGTGGGCCACTCTATGGGTAAGCTTGAGCTGATCGGGAAAATCCATGGCACCGCATTCGAACATTTTCGACACGATGACCTGATCTTTAACGTAGGGCTTCGTTACCACATCAGGGAAGGCTACATGCTGCTGCTCGCAGTGGGTCGATCCATCCACGACGACGATACCACACGAGTAAGGCGTTCAAGCTATGTGCGTCTCCAGACCATCTTCTAAGGTTGACGGACGTGACGGCGACAAAAGGTCCTGTGACCCGCCGTCGCTCCATTTTTTGTCATGTCCTGAGCAGCTCACCTCCCCAAGCCTTATGCAGCACGATAGGATCGGCGGTCCCTCGCGGACGGCGTTATTGTCTGCCTCTAACCGCTTGCCCGTCGACCACGCCGGGGTTGAGAACGGCTTTGCGCTGCCCGAAAGCTGCCGGTCTGGCGGCTGGCCTTTGACCTGCGGGCGGCGAACTTCGGCCGCGGAGGGGCCGTTGGAGTTTTCCGCGGGAGCGGCCTGCGTTTGACGTTTTCCGCGGGCGGCGGCGGTACGGGTGTCGAACTCCCATGCTTGACGGTTTTCGCCTCCGCGGGCGGTGCGGGCCTCGAGCGCGAGCCTTTGCGCAAGGTCTCGAGTTCCGCGGCCGTGAGCTCCCGGAATTCACCGGGCCGCAACCCGTGGTCGGTCAACGGACCGAGGGCGACGCGCTGCAAACGTTTTACCCGGTAGCCCAAAGCGGCGAGCACCCGCCGGATCTGGCGTTTGATGCCTTGCGTAAGAAAAACCCTGATCTGTGCGGACCCAGCCGGCCGAAGCTCATCAAAGCGTGCCCTGCCTTCAGCCAGGTAAACGCCCTTTTTTACCTTGTCATAGTCGGCCATGTCAAAGTCCCGATCGAGCGTGACGCGGTATTCCTTCACCAGTTTGTGGCGTGGATGGGTAAGCTTTAGCGCAAGCTCGCCGTCGTTCGTGAGTAGCAGCAAACCTTCCGATTCGAGGTCGAGGCGACCCACATGCGCGAATCGGGGCAGGCCCGGCGGCAAAAGATCATAGATCGTCCTTCGATCACGGTCATCTGACCTGGTGGTAATATAACCCTCCGGCTTGTAGAGCAAAAGGTACCGGTACGCCTGGGTCTGCACACGGCGACCATCCACTTTCACGACGTCAGTAGAAGCCACCTGAGTTGCGAGGTTGGTGACGATCGCTCCGTTCACCGTTACGCGGGCGTGACGAATGTACTCTTCTGCCGCTCGCCGGGAGGCGATGCCAGCCAGAGCCAAAAATCGGTTAAGGCGCATAAAAGCAAACAAGCGCTGCCATCAGAAACGGCAGCGCCTGCAGAGAGAGCCGGCCCGACGGGGGCTACACATCGGGTTTGGTTTTAGGCAACCCGATTACTTTGTCGCCGGCTTTAAAGAGACCGCGTTTTTTCAAAAGTTCGACCCGCTCGAAACGCTTAAGCACGTTTCGCTTGGTCTGGATGGTGCTTGCCCCTCTTAAACTGCGGTGCTGTGACATAAAATCCTTCGGGTTAAGGCGCGCAAGCTAAGCGGCACCCGGCAAAAATCAACGGCATTAAAGAAAAAGCCGTCGTTCAGCCCGGTCCATCAAATCAGGCCGAGTTTCATTTTGCCAGCTTCGCTGATCATGTGCTGGTTCCAAGGCGGATCCCAAACCAGTTCGACATCCGCCTCATCAACGCCCGAAATCCCGAGAATCTTGCCGCGCGCATCCTGGGCGATCGCCGGCCCCATGCCGCAACCAGGCGCCGTCAAAGTCATTTTGACGTCCACGCGGGTGCCCGTTTCCGGTGTTTTTGTCACCTGACAGTCATACACCAGGCCGAGGTCGACGATGTTGACCGGGATTTCCGGATCGTAAACGGTGCGAAGCTGATCCCACACGTCCTTTTCATCAACGTCGCCCCCCAGAATTTGTTTTTTTTCTAAGGCTTGGCGCGTCAGGCCTAAGGCATCGGCGTTTTCCTCATCGATCCGGAAAAGGCCGTAATCACACGCAATCGTGTAACTGCCGCCCAGGTTCTGGGTAATTACCACCTTGGTTCCAGCCGGAATGGTGGTCTTCAAGCCTGCCGGGATCTGAATCGCTTCACAATCGCGGGTCAAATCAATCTCGTGTGCATCCGTCATCATGCATCTTTCTTTAAAATTACTTTTTTGGGGGCAGTTCCCTGAAATTGCTGCAGCAGCGTCGGCGCGAGCACCGGGTCCGGAGTTCCGGCCGCAGGTTCATTCACCCCGCCGAGGGCGGAGCGCAACGCACCTTCAACCAGTTGGGCACAGTGGATTTTAACCGGCGGCAAGGGGCCGAGCGGAGCGGCGATGTCCTCTCCGGACAACGCCAAAGCTTCCTCAGCCGTTTTACCCGTGATGAGTTCGGTCGCGAGGCTTGCCACGGCGATCGCCGTTTCGCAGCCGAACGTTTGGAACGTGGCACGGTCAATGACCCGGCGGCCGCCTTCCTCCCGAAACTTCACCCACATGCGCAGCATGTCGCCGCATTCGCCGCTGCCCACGGTTCCAACCGCATCGGCCCCTTCGAGCTCGCCGAGGTTCCGCGGGTTGTGCATGGCTTCTTCGACCCTCTGGGCAAAAGACTTAGGGAGATCGTTCATGGGTTCAAGCCAAGTCGTAACGAGGCGTTTCAGGATCGACCTGCACGCTCCACTGGTCAATGCCCCCCTCGAGGCTTTTCACCGCACCGAACCCATGACCCGCAAAGAAGGCAGCGGCATCGAGGCTCCGAACGCCATGATGGCATAAAAAGATGATTTCCCGGTCTTTCGGCCAGGAGGTGAGGATTTCCTGCATGAGCTCCTGGGTCAGGAACACCGAGTCCGGCAGGTGAACGGCCTCCCACTCCTCCCGGCTGCGCACGTCCACCACGGCCAGGGATTCCCCCGCTTTCAAACGGGCGGCGAGTTCCGGAGGGCTTATCTGCATTGCCTGCTCCGCCCGGTGGCTTTGCAGGACCGTGTCGACCACTTCACCCACGGGCAACCCACCGTTGCGGCGGCAAACTTCTTCCAACGTCTCACCCGGTTGAAAACCGCAGTGGGAACAACCGCCAATGTGGTACGCCCGGAAAAGCGCGCGCTGTGCACCCGGGTACTCCTGCAGCAGCTCCGCCATTGTGATCGACGGATCGATCGCTAAAGAAACGCTCACGGGAAACCTTGCCATGGTTCACGCCAAAAGGAAAGGGCCCGGACGGCCCCGTCCGGCTTTCCCATCCACCGCAGTCCGGGAAAGCCAAGGATCACCCTGGCCTTCAGTGCCCGACCGTTCGCGGGTAATCCCGCACCGTTTTCTGCACCAGCGCGCGGACCGCGGCAACGTCGCGCAGCATTCGGAGGCTGTCGCGAAGCACATGGACCTTGGTCTCGGTTGAGTTCGACCACTGGACTGGCATGTCCACGACCTTGAAGTGCAGGTAGCGCGCCAGCAATAATACCTCCACATCGAAGGAGAAACCGTCGGTGCGCAGCCGGCCGAATATCTCACGGGCGGCCGCTTGGCGGAACCCCTTGAAGCCGCATTGCGTGTCG
>DASWVC010000196.1:0-7040 GCA_036401335.1 Chthoniobacterales bacterium | reverse complement strand
CACAGACCTTGCGCTCAACGTCACCCAGTTGCTGCGCTCCAAGAAGGTGGTTGGAAAATTTGTTGAGTTTTACGGGGAAGGGGCTGCCTCCCTGCCTTTGCCGGATCGCGCGACGATCGGAAACATGGCGCCTGAGTACGGAGCCACGATGGGCTTTTTCCCCATCGACCAGGAGTCGGTGAGCTACCTTCGGGCAACGGGCCGGCCGGAAGCGGCCTGCCAGCTCTTTGAAGCTTACTTCCAGGCGCAGGGTATGTTCGGGATGCCGCAGCCCGGACAAATCAAATACAGCGTGGACGTTGAGCTCGACCTGGGTTCGGTAGTGCCAAGCGTTTCAGGGCCGAAACGGCCCCAGGACCGGATCAATCTGGGCGAACTTGGCAGCACGTTCCGCACCTTGTTCGCTAAACCGACCAATGAAGGGGGGTACGGCAAGGCGGCAGACACTTTGACCACCCGGGTGGAAGTGCGACCGGAACACGGGGCGGGTGGTCAGGCAGCCTCGACGGACCCGGAGGCTAATGGCAACGGAAAAGGCAAATTGGGGCATGGCAGCGTGCTGATTGCCGCCATTACCAGTTGTACGAACACGAGCAACCCGAGCGTGATGCTCGGTGCCGGTCTGCTCGCCAAAAAGGCAATCGAGCGCGGATTAACGGTCAATCCCGTCGTCAAAACTTCGCTCGCGCCCGGATCCCGGGTGGTGACGGATTACCTCGACAAGACCGGCCTTCAACCTTACCTGGACCAACTCGGGTTTAACATTGTCGGTTATGGTTGCACCACCTGCATCGGCAACTCGGGTCCTCTTGATCACAACATCGAAGAGGCGGTTACTTCGAACGACTTCGTGGCCGCCGCCGTACTCTCAGGAAACCGCAATTTCGAGGCCCGCATCCATCAGAACATCAAAGCGAATTTCCTGATGTCGCCGCCGCTCGTCGTGGCCTTTGCTTTGGCCGGGCGCGTCGACATCGACCTTTCGCGCGAGCCGTTGGGAAAAGATCAGAAAGGCCATGAGGTCTACCTTCGTGACATCTGGCCGTCGCTGGAGGAGGTGAGGGAAGCAATGGCGTCCGCGCTGACTCCGGAAGTGTTTCGTCGTTTGTACACGAATTTTGAAAAACAAAACCCGAAGTGGAATGAGATCCCGTCGACCGCCGGAGAGATTTACCGGTGGGATGCCGCCAGCGATTACATCCAGGAACCGCCCTTTTTTGAAGATTTCTCGCTTCAGCCCAGTCCGACCGAAGACATCGTCGATGCCCGCCCGCTCGGTATTTTCGGGGATTCCGTGACCACTGACCACATCTCGCCCGCAGGGGCGATCAAGCAGTCCTCCCCGGCCGGTCAGTACCTCATCTCACGAGGGGTTAAGCCGATCGATTTTAACAGCTACGGCAGCCGCCGGGGAAATGACCGGGTGATGACGCGAGGTACATTCGCCAATGTGCGGATCAAGAACCTGATGGTGCCCGGAGTGGAAGGAGGGGTGACGGTGCATCACCCGTCCGGGGAGCAGCTTTCCATTTACGATGCTTCCGTGCGCTACCAGCAGGACGGCATTCCGCTCATGGTCATCGCCGGCCATGAGTACGGCACCGGGTCGAGCCGCGACTGGGCAGCCAAAGGCACCCGGTTGCTTGGAGTTAAAGCGGTGGTGGCAGCCAGTTTCGAGCGCATCCATCGTTCGAACCTTGTCGGAATGGGCGTGCTGCCCCTGCAGTTTCAAGACGGGACAACGTCTCAAACCTTGCAATTGGACGGGTCCGAAACCTACAGTTTGCTCGGTCTGACGGGTGAGTTGCAGCCGCGTCAGGAAGTGGTGCTGCAGATCAGGCGGGAGGACGGCCGCAAGGAAGCAGTTCCCTTGGTCCTTCGCATCGACACGCCGATCGAAGTGGATTATTACCGTCATGGCGGCATTTTGTCTTTCGTCCTTCGAGAGATCTTGCGCACGACCGAGGGTTCGGCTTCCGCATTTACGCCCCAGTAGGGGATTCGCCCGGTTGGCAGGGTCGCGTATCCCCGCGCGACCTCGGTAGGGTCGGCAATCCCTCGCCGGCCTACCGGGCCGCCGGTCAGGCGTACGCCCTAAGACGAGGGCCCCTTTCGCACCCCAAAGGCCCTTACGTTAGTGCCATTGGGGTGTCGGGGTGAAAGAAGGTGTCGGCCCGCGATCCTACGCCTCCCGCGGCTTGGCCAAACCCCGCACCACCCAAAGATTCTTTGGGATTACCTGAATGATCCAGTCCAACATCGGCGCGAAAACGGGCAGTCCATTGGAAGGCAATTCTGAAGGCATCACCAACAGATTGGCCTCTGATGACTGGATGAATTCGAACGCGGTGAATCCGGTATTCCCGCGAATCAGATGGTAGTCGAACTGGACCTTCAGCCCGGTGCGTTCGGCAATCCAGGACTGGAGCCTTTCATCCGGAGAAAGCACATCCTGGCCGAGCGCCTTCTCTTTTGCTTCGGAAAAGGGCGTCTGGACCTGGATAACGGTCAGGGTCTGAGCCGCCACTTGTTCCGCAAATTCCACGGCACGGCCGAAGACCCAGCGGCTCAGGTTGGAAAAATCCGGCAATACCAGGTAGATTTGGTCGAAGGACTCCGGCTGTTCATTTGGCCCCACGAACAGAAACAAATCGGCCACTGTCCGCCGCATAAGTTCCCGGGCCACGTTCCCGGTGAAGTTGCGGTGCAGCGTTTCCCGTTCCAGCGCGCCGGCAATCAGAAGGTCGATGCCGGCCCGGTGCTGAACCTCCAAAATCGCATCGGCCGGCTCACCTGGCTGGTAGTGCACCGTGGTTTCGGCAGGCAACCCCAAGAGGACAACCGCTTCCTGAAAACGTGCCTCTTTTTCAATTGAAGGCACGTCGGCATGAATCAAGTGCAGCGGAACCGAAAACGCCTTGCTGATTCGCTGCGCTTCAGCCAAAACCGCCAGGAACCGCGGAGAAAAGGTTGTCGCAACGCCAGCTAACCGATACACGTCCTGCGACGCTAGCTTACCTCCCGGGAACCAACAACCATCTTTTTCGTTTGCGGCCTGGCGAACCGGTTTGTCTGGTCCTCAGGCGTACTTTTGCCGGAGGTAATCAATCCGGTACCGGGCCTGGGTTGGTTCGCCGGTCGCTCGGGCGATCAATTCGGACGCGTGGTAACGCTTGCCATGCCGATGCACGTTGGCCCGCAACCAAGCGAGCAAGGTTCCGTAGTGACCGGCAGCCAGTTCCTGCGATAACCCCGGCAGTTGACGTTCGGCGGCTGCCATGAGCTGGGCTGCGTTGAGGTTGCCAAGCGAGTACGTCGGGAAATACCCTAGGGCTCCCATGCTCCAGTGAATGTCCTGCAGCACGCCCAAACGGTCGTTCGGGACCTTAAGCCCGAACATGCGGTGAAACCGCTCGTTCCAGGCCTCAGGAAGGTCGGCCACACGCAGCTGTCCTTCCACCAAAGCGACTTCGATTTCGAACCGTAGCAGGATGTGGAGATCGTACGTGACTTCATCGGCTTCCACCCGGATGTAAGACGGTGCGACCCGCTGGACGCCTCGCCCGAGGTCGGCAGGCGAAAAGCGCTTCAAATCAGGAAGGTGCTGCACCGCCCGGTCGCGCCAGCATTCCCAGAACGCTTCGGTCCGGCCAACGTGGTTCTCCCAAAGGCGCGACTGGGATTCGTGAATGCCTAGCGAACGAGCTTCGCCCAGCGGAGTGCCGGCCGCCATTTTGTCCAGACCCATCTCATACAGGGCATGGCCTGTCTCGTGGAGTACACCGTACAAGGAGGCCTGGAAAATACGTTCATCGTAGCGCGTGGTGATCCGATGGTCCTCCGGTCCAAGCGACGTCGCGAACGGGTGCGTGGTGGTGTCAATCCTGCCTTCTTCGAAGTTGTACCCGAACGCACGGGCGACTTCTTCATTCAGCGCCGCCTGTCCGGCGGTGGGATAATGACCTTCCAGGACGTCCTCTGGAAGCGATCGGCCCGACAACGTTCCGACGAGGGGAACCAAAGCCTCGCTCAATTCAGCAAACACCGGCCGCAAGCCCGCCACGCTCGCGCCCGGCTCGTAATCCTGGAGAAGCGCGTCGTACGGTGATTGCTCGTAGCCCCAGAGGTCGGCTTTCTGGCGGGTGAGGTCAAGGATTCTGGAGAGTTGTGGTGCAAAAGCAGAAAAGTTTTCTGCCACCCGTGCCTGTTTCCACACTTCACGCGCCAGCGCATACGTTCGCTGGGCTTCCTCGACCAGATCGACCGGGATCTTCGTGGCCCGGTCGTACGCGCGTCGCCACTCGCGGATATTGGCTTCGGTTTCTGGCGAAGGCGACCGGTCTTCACAAGCTTTTAGCCAGTCGCCCACGGCCGGGTCGGTGAACCGGGAGTGCGCCTTTCCTTCGAGGTAGCTGAGTTGGTCAGCGCGGTGTGCCACCGCTTTAGGCGGCAGGTACGTCTCCATGTCCCATTCCAACGCGTAAGCCGTGGTCTGCAGGAGGTAGACTTCCCTGGCCCGCTCCAGCAAGGCCCGGTACGGATCGGAACTCATCGGTCACTCTATTCCGGCTTGCTGAGAGCCGGCAACTTCTTTATACCCCCAACCCATGGCCATCCTGCTGGGCGTCTTGTTTGGTTTTGCCACGTTCCTGGCCGTTTATTGCCTGCTTGGCGGCCTTTACAGCGTGAACCAAAACGAGCGCGCGGTGGTCACCAGCTTCGGGCGGGCCGAACGCCTCCGCGGAGCCGACACCTTGAGCCTGCCCATCGCGGAGGGACTCACGGCCGAAGAACGCGAGCGCTACCGGTACCCGCAGGTCCGCGTGATCGGACCCGGTGGCCCTTACCTTCGCCTGCCGTGGCAACGGGTGCACAAGGTGCCGCTGGCCATCCAGACGGTGAACATCGCTTTCGATCCCGACGCGCCGTCTGAGAACGCCGCCGGCACCGCCCTGGAAGCAGTCACGAAAGACCAGCTCAACATCCACCTCACCGGCCAGCTGCGCTACCGTGTTTCCGAACAGAACCTCTATGCCTACCTGTTCGGCGTGAAGCGGCCGATCTCCCATGTGGTCGGCTATTTCGTTTCCATCCTTCGCGAGCGGATCGCACAATACGAAGCGCCCGCCGTGGTGGGTGCGGTAACACCCCTGGAAAACCCGAACGAGACGCTGGCCAAAGCCGGGGTTTCCATCAACGACCTTCGTAAAAATCTCAACGAGATCAATGACCAGATGGACCGGGAAGGGTTGTCTTCAGCCGCCCGTTACGGCATCCAGCTGGATGCTTCCCTGATCACGGGCATCGACCCGCCTCCGGACATTGAATCCGCCCTCGCCGCCATCAACACCGCCCACAATGAAATTTCAGCGAACCTGAGCCTGGCCCAGGCCGCGGCCGACCAAAAGATCGAGCAGTCCAAGCGGGCCGTCGAAATAGAAACGAACCGTGCCGAAGCGGAGGTCCAGCCGTTGCGCTGGCTGGCCCAGCAGATCGCCGTTCTCCAGGAAAGTGGCGAACACGCGCTACCGGCGTACCTTCGCAATGTACGCCTGGACCTTTTCAGCAAGGCAAAACGGGTGGTCTTAAGCCTCAAGGAGCAAAAGTTGTGACCGCCTTTTTTTCGGTGTTTCTCGTGACGTTCGTGCTGTGCTGGCTCACCATTCCGATATTGCTCATTGGATTGAGGGTGGCCAACTTCTACACCACCGTCTTTGAAGCTCACGCCAAGGTTTACATCCTCTTTGGACGCGTGCTCGGCGTGGTCGATGAACCGGGGCTGCACCTGCTCTGGTTGCGGCTTGGGCCGCAGGCTGCCCTGGTCCGCTTTTTCGGCCGGGTCATCAACATCGATCTGCGCCTCGACCAGGAATACTTGCGCGGTAACCCGGTCAACTCAGAGGAGGGAACCCCGATGGGCGTCGGTGTATGGTACGAAATGCGGGTGCGCAACCCGGTCGATTACCTCTTCAAAAACCAGGATCCCCGGGGATCGCTGCGTGCCAACGTGGCCAATGCGGCCGTGCGTAACTTGAGCAACCTGCGTCTGGAAAAGATGCTCGAAGATCGGCATTCGATGAGCCGGTTGGTGCGTGCGGAGGTTTCCCCCCGGGCGGAGGAATGGGGTTACGGGCTGGGGTCCGTTTACATCCGCAAGGTGCATTTCCGGGACGAGCTGATGATCCGGCAGATCGAACAAAAGGTCGTCAACCGGCTGCGCCAGGTAACCTCCGCGATCCGGCAGGCGGGCGCAAACCAGGTCGACATCATCACGAGCGCAGCGGAACGAAGGGCAGCCACCGAATTCGCCCGCGCGCGTTCGGTCCGGCCCCAATTGATCGGCCAGGTTTTGCGGGACATCAGCCAGGACCCGGGCGTCCTGAGCGCGGTGTTCGAGACGCTCGAGGTCGAACGGATGGTCAGGGGGCAAGCAGAAATCTCGCTGGTGCCACCGCGAGACGTCGACTTGCTGCCCGGGTTGTTGGTGGGCGGTGAGGGAAAATCGTAACAATTGTATGAATGGTATCCATTGAAACAATGTTGCAGACTCGATGAATGCTGCCGGGGTGGCGTCTGCGGTAGGGCGGCGAGTCCCTTCGCCGGGGTATCGAGGTGCACCCTTTCCGGCAGGGTCATGAGTCCATAGGCGTTCACATAAGCCGCTTTGGGATCTCCAATCGCCTTAAACACACGTTCCGGCCGTGGGACTGCCGTCGATTCCACACCGCCCCGCGGCCCGCGGGGCGGCAAACCGGGGAGCGGTCGCTCCCCGGGCGCTAGAGGATCAGCTCCCCTGGCGAAGGTCGCATGGACGCACGCAACCTCGCCAGCCCACCTGGGCTAATTTTTGAACAGACCTTTGACAGACGCTACCGGCCGTTGCTGCCACTGACGCCAACTGATAGAATTGATACCATTAATACGATTCTTCCAATGCCTCATCCCGTGTGCCGCGAGCGTACCCGGAAAAGGACTGGCAGGCCGTAGTAGCCGAGGTGGTCACGAATCCGCGATTCCAGGTAGCGCCGGTAATCATCCGT
>DASWVC010000195.1:0-8632 GCA_036401335.1 Chthoniobacterales bacterium | reverse complement strand
TGGCGCCTTCGGTGTCGCCGTGCGGAAGGGCGAAGCTCAGGTCGGGCTGCGCCACGGCCCAACCGGCCGGGTAGGGCCCTTGCGGCGAAGCGGTCCAGGAGGCAACCCAGATTTTACCTGGCTCAAGCGCCTAGGCCGGCGAGCTCAGGCCAAAAGCGAAGCCTGTCGCCAAGCATGCCGCCGGGTGTTTGTCAGCCAGATCCTGGTCGAGGCACCCGCCAGTGCGCGAGTGGTTGTGACGTTTGGTGATTCGATCACCGATGCGGACGGTTCGACGGTGGACGCCAACCACCGCTGGCCCGACTTCCTGGCCACGCGCCTGGCCGAGGCGGGGGACACGCCGGTAGCCGTGCTGAACGCGGGCATCTCCGGCGCTCAGTTGCTCAAGGACCGCATGGGCGCCAACGCGCTGGCGCGTTTTGAGCGCGACGCGCTCAGCGTCCCGGGAGTCGGCACCGTTGTGGTGATGATCGGCATCAACGACATCGGCTGGCCGGGCGGCGTGCTGGACCCCACCGCTCGCCCGGTTGCCGTCGAAGACCTGATCACCGGCTATCGCCAGTTGATCGCGGCGGCTCACGCGCGCAACATCCGCATCTTTGCGGCAACGCTGACGCCGTTTGAGGACACCTTCAAGGTGGTTAATCCGCCACTGGACTACTACTACAATCCCGAGAAGGAGAAGACGCGCCAGGCCGTGAACCAATGGATTCGTGAAAGCAAGGAATTTGATGGCGTGATTGATTTTGATGCGCTGGTCAGGGACCCAGAGCGGCCGAGCCACATTCAAGCCGCCTTCGATTCCGGCGATCACCTGCATCCGGGCGACGGCGGCTACAAGGCAATGGCCGATTCGATTGACCTGCGGTTGTTAACCGAAACGCGGTGAATGGCCTGCGTCCGGGTTGTCAGCCGCTTCCGGAACACAGCAAGGCTTTGGCCCACGTGAAGCTGTATGCGACGGGTGATAATCCTGAGGCCGGCAGGCGAGCGGGGGCCCGGTAGGGCGGCGAGTCCCTTCGCCGCCGGGGTGTTGGGGCGGCCGCCCCGGTCGGGCCGCGTGTCCCTGCGCGACCTCCGGTAGGGGAACTTGTCCTCAAGCGCCTGCGGGGATGGCGCCCGTCTGGTCGGTCGGCTCACGCGGCGTTTCCGGACGGGCCTTTCGGGAAGCCCCACCCCGACCCCTGCCGGCCTGCCCGGCGAAGGGACTCGCCGCCCTACCGGGCCCCCGGTTACCTTCACGCGCCGAGGCCAGGGCCTTTTCGGGCCCAACTACTTCCTTTCCTTGGTGCCATCGCCCGCCTCCCCGTTCACCGCTTCCCGGGGACAGGAGCGCTTCGGTCCGGTCTATCATCATCATTTCGAACTTGGCCGTATACCCAATTTGTGGCGCCGCATTGGGGTCACTGATTCGCGTGGAGATTCCTCCGGTGGTCTGCAGGACGTGTGTGTTGACGGCGGTGACGTAGTTAAACCCGTCGGCTGTCTGGAGAGCATACGACCCGTTTTCCAGCCGGAGGGGCAATTGATTGAGCACGTCCGGCATGGAATCGCACCACTGACAAAACACTCCATACCCCTTTCGGCCCATCGGGCAACCTTTCAGGCTGCGCTTCCCCTGCTGCCCTGGAGCACCAGCGTGGCGGCAGTCCCGTTTGATGTGGGGTTGATGACCGCCTGCTTGTTGCGGCCGGATGCCGGTAACGCCCCGAGGCCCGCCGTCCTCATACCCCCCCGGGTTCGATGCGACCGCCGAAGCCAATGGTTTTACGGCCTGTTGGGCTGTGAAAAGCGCTTCCATCGCTTTGCGGAATCCGAAGGCGCAGGCGGACATTGCAGCGGTCTGGGAGCGCCCCTTTGGGAAAACGTCGCGTTCGACTGGATCGCTCCGGTGCTCGGGGTGGTCTCCCGTCGCACGCGGGTGAAGTCCAACCTGTGGCCTTACCCCTTGCGCCCCTTCCTGGCCGCTTTCCTCGCCGGCGAAATGGAAAACTCAAGCTGGGACTGCTCGAGTTTACGGCCGGTCTCAAGGTTCTCCTGCCTGGCTAACTCGGCAAATCTGCGGCGTTTTTCCTTTGTGGGCAGGCCGGCCGAAGCAGGCTCTGACCCCTTTAAAACAAGAGATGGAATACTTTTCGAAGGTTCTGACGTTTCGGTGATTTCCTGGGTCGCGACAGGATCGGGAGGCTCCAACGGCGTTGTCTCCGGCGAACGGTTTCCTGCCGCAGATTGCCACGGCAGTTGTTCCCCCGTTTCGGCCACGGCGGGATTGCTTAGCCTCACCTTGTGCTGCCGGCCAACCCGGATGACGGCGCACGAGATTCCCAATTCATTGAGGGCGGTTTTCAGATCCTGTGCGCACCCTTCCGTTTCGAAGGTAATTTCGTTCCCGGTCAATCCCGACTGGCCTTTCTTGATGCGGAGGGCGAGGCTTGCAAAGAACGGTTTCATGGGTGGCTAAGGCTTGGTCCAAGCTGAGGTTTTCCTGGGCTGACGTTCCACTCTCGGTCTTGCGGGAGCAAGCGGCCCCGCTGCCGGCGTTTAACGGGACCCGCAATTTTTCCATCCTCGCGCTCTCCGGGGGAGGCGAGCATGGGGCGTTTGGTGCCGGGTTGTTAAGCGGCTGGAGCGAGAGCGGGCAACGCCCGATTTTCAACATTGTAACGGGTATCTCGCCTGGTGCGCGCATGGCGCCTCTTGCTTTTCTTGGGCCCGCCTACGATCAGCGTCTCAAAGCGCTCTACACCCAAATTTCTTTTCACAGCATCCTGTCCGGCAATCCGTTCGCAGGCTTATTTGGCGAAGGCTTTTGCAATACCCGCCCGTCCGTTCCGGAGGGGAGTGGCAGCACGTTACGCCGCGACTGTACCGGTAAAGCGGCTCATTAAAGCAAGCGATGCTTGCTGCAACGCCGGCAATTTGTCAATATTATCTGGTGCAGGCCGTTTCTGTAATAGGCGCTGGAGGGATTGGAGTCGCCTTGGGCTGGTTTCTGGCCAGGGCGGGATGGGATGTCACGATGGTCGACGCAAATCCCGCCAAAGTGCAAGCCGGCCGGCGCGACGGGATCGCACTCAACGGCGTGCCGGAACGAAAGCTTCGTTTCGTCGCCTTTACGGATTGGCTGCCTTCTCCCCGCTCCCTCCTGTTGCTTTGCACAAAAACCTACGATAACGCGGCCGTGCTTGAGCGGGTTCCACAGAGGTCGTTGCTGATCCCGGTCCAGAACGGATTCGATCCGTTGCTCGAAGCGTCGGATCACGCGCTCGAAGGAATCGCCTCGTTCGTCTCCCACGGTGAACCCGACCGCGCTGCGACCCGCATTACGCGAGCGGGCGAGTTGCACCTGGGCGGGAGGCGCAACCTGGGCGCCGGCCAGCGAAGCATCCTGGAAAACCTGGCCCACAGCATTCGTGCGGGCGGGTGCCGGCGGGTGAGGGTCGTGCCCTCCATCACCCCCTACAAATGTTCGAAATTGATGTACAACGCAGCCATTTCTCCGCTCGCCGCGGCGGCCGGAATGGACAATGAAGGACTACTGCGCGATCCGCTGGCCCAGCGGCTCTTTTTCACCCTGCTACGCGAGAACTACGAAATTCTGCGCCGCAGCGGCGCACGGCTTGCAAAGATCGGACCCTTTCATCCTGCGATGGTGGATCGGATTCTCCGGCGGCCGTCCCTGGCGAAGGTATTGGCGCGGTTTTTCCGCCCCGGTTTACGCGGAACCTACTGTTCCATGACCCCGGACGTTCGGACCGGCAGGACAGAAATTGCCGCATACAACGGGCACCTGCAAAAGCTGGCCCGGGGCCGTGCCTGCCCCTTGAATACCGCCGTGATTGCGATGATGCGTACGATGAAAGACAAAGGCCTTACACCCCATCGCGAGATGCTGGTGGAACTCGGGAAAACCGTGGGAATGGGAACGTTGCTTTGATCCTTGTTACCGGCGGAGGCGGTTTCATTGGGTCGCACCTTGTGGAGCAACTGGTCCATTCAGGTGCGTCCGTGCGGGTCCTGGAGGGGCCGACGGCCGCAACGGGACATTTGCCGCTAGACCGGATCGAGCTCATGCGGGGAGACATCCGCGATGCCGGCGCGGTGCGTGAGGCGGTGCGTGGCTGCCAGCAGGTGTACCACCTGGCGGCGAATCCGAACCTGTGGACGCGGGTGCGGAGCGATTTTGATGCGGTGAATTACCGTGGCGCCCGCAACGTGCTTGGTGAAGCGCTGAAGGCTGGGGTGGAGCGCGTGCTGCACACCAGCACGGAAAGTATTTTGGCATCTGCGCGAGTGAACGGGCAGCCAGTGGAGACGCTCCGGCTCGATCACGGGAGGTTCATCGGGCCTTATTGCCAGAGCAAACTCAAAGGCGAGCAAGAAGCCTTCCGGTTGGCCGACGCGGGCGCTCCGGTGATTGTCGCCTGCCCCACCCTGCCGATCGGGCCCGGCGACCACAACCTGACGCCGCCTTCGCGCATGACCCTGGCCTTCTGCCAGGGAAAGCTGCCGGCTTACCTGGATTGTCAGTTCAACATGATTGACGCCCGGGACATCGCGACCGGGCTGCGCTCGGCGATGCGGGTGGGGCGTCCCGGCATCCGGTATTTGTTGGGCGGGGTGAACCTGAGGTTGATCGAATGGTTGACCATTGTGGGCCGGATTGTCGGGCGGGAGGCGCCTCGCCTGGCGGTGCCTTACCCGTTCGCGCTTTTGTTGGCGCACGCGAGTGAATGGGTGGCGGATCACCTAACCGGCCGGATGCCGATGGCAACGGTAACCGGAGTCAAACTGACCCGGTACAGCATGCATTTCGACATGGAAAACAGCCGGCGCCTGCTGGACCTGCCGGCGCGGAGGGTCGAAGACTCTGCGCGCGATGCGATCGCGTGGTTCCGGCACAAAGGGTTGCTAAAGTAGGGGCTGATCGCCGCTTGCCAGACGAAGGCGCGCTCCGGTAGCGTCATGGCGTGGCGATGCGGTTCCTTTGCCAGCTGCCGGCTTTTTCGCGAAAAGCCCGGAGCCTGGCGTGTGCGCTGGAATGCCTGATGTGGAGCCTGCCGAGCGTGGCACAGCCGCCGGCCGAGCGCATTGCCGCATACGGACGGGTGTCGCCGGGAGAACGGGCGGTTACGGTGACCGTGCCTTACTACCTGGGTTCACCGCAGGTTGTGGCGGAGCTGGATGTTCGCGAGGGAGATCGGGTTACCCGGCACCAGAAGCTGGCCGTGACGCAGAGCCGGGCGCCTGCCGCTGCGGAAGTTGCGATCGCAAAGGCGCACGCGGCGACTGCGCAGGAGCGGATGTCGGCGCTGACGTCCGGACCCAAGGGCCAGGAAGTTGCCGCCCAGGAGGCCCTGATCAAAAGCCTGGAAGCAGAGGCCCGGGCGGAGAAAGCGAAGAAGCGTCCGGACTCCGCGGCCGGCAAAGCGGAGGCAACTGCGCGTCAGGAGGCCCTGGACTGGAAGGTGACCGTCGGCCAGCGTCAACTGGACGCAATGCGGGAAGTCCGGCCGGCCGATGTCGCGGTGAGCCGCGCCGAACTTGCCGAGGCAGGCGCTGCGGTGGCGCGCACTGAAGCGTTGCTGGCCACGACCGAAATCGACGCGCCGATGGATGGACAGGTCCTCAAAATTCTGGCCTACCCAGGCGAAGGCGCCGCGGGCCAGGGCCTCCTGGAATTGGGCGATACAAGCGCCATGGTGATCAAGGCGGAACTGAGCGTGGCCGATGCGGCCCGGGTCAAGGTTGGCGCCCGTGCCACGATCAAGAGCGAGGCGTGGGAAGGCGAGTTGGAGGGAACCGTCACCCGCATCGATGCGGAAGTGGAGCACAGTGTGCTTTCCCCTCCCTCCACCTTCTCGAACGTGGACCGGCACACCGTCGAGGCGACCATTGTCCCGACGGCAGCAGGGCCGCTGACTTCCCGGGCAGGTGCGGAAGTGACGGTGCTGATCTCTACCGATCCAGGCGCGAAATAATGCGCAGCCGAACGGCAGCCCGTTTTTCGGAAAGGACCTCTGACAAACGGCGTAGCTCAACGAACCGCTCTGTTTTCCACCGGTCGCAATCTGACCGGAACCGTTAGACGCCGGAGCAGAAAGCTATTCCGTGTCGGCCGACGTCTCGTCTGTGTCCCGATTGTAGTGCAAAATAAACTTAGAAATCTTCGATAGTTTGCAATTCATCCACACCACCGGTGCGCCTTCATCCACCCAAACGATTTTAACATCCCATTTCGCTGCCTTCTCGCCTTCCGGAAAGGTGATGTCCAGGGTTTCCCCATTTTCCAGCGGTCTACTGCTGAGGTTCTCGCTCCAGGTATCCGTACTGTGTGGAGCCACGTACACCTCTTTAATTCCGTACCCCGTTTTATTCACCAGGGAAAAATCGAGATTGTCGCTGTCCGCATAAGCGGGAGTACTTTGCAGGGTGCAAAAGACCAGAACGGCCAGGCAACCAGCGAGTAAATGTTTCATCATGGTGACGTACTAAGAACGGCTCGTTGAACGCTTTTTTGATGCCCTTGTGAACCGCTTTATCACCGGCTTGGCGCGCTGGATTGCGCCGGCGGGAATTCATTTTGCCTGGAGGCAACTTTGTTTCGATCGCACCCGGCTGCTTGCGGCGACCTGCGGCATCATCCTGGCGGTGACGTCCATCCTCTTTCAGACCGGCGCGTTCAACGCGCTGTTCGCCGGAGTCGCCACGCAGTACCTGGCCTTGAACGCTGACCTCGTCATGCACAGCGCCAATTACAAGTACGTGGTGGTGCATGCGCCGTTCTCCCGGGATCGGATTGCCGCTGTGCTCGGGGAACCGGACGTGGCCGATGCGGAAGGGGTGCGGGCGGCGGTGGGCCTGTGGCGGGTTCCGGAAACCGGGTCCATCGATCAGATGCTGATTTTCGGCGTCGAACCGTCGGGCACGGCTTTTAACCTGCCCGGGTTGGCCTTCAACCGGCCCTGGCTGACCGTTCCGACGACGGTTCTTTACGATCGTTTTTCGCTGCCGCAATTCGGCGACCTCGAAGGCCGGGTCGCCCGGCGGGAACCTTGCCCGGTGGAGGTCAACGGCCGGCGCTGCGAGGTGCGCGGCCTTTTCCAGCTCGGCATCTCGTTCACCGCCAACGGCCAGGTAATCATGTCTAAAACCGGTTTTGAACGTGTTTTCCCGGGCCTTCCTCCCTTCGCGGAGTCACTCGGTCTCATCCGCTTGCGACCGGGCGCGGAACCGGCCGAGGTGCGGGACCGCTTGCAGGCAAGGCTCGGGCCCGAGATGCTTGTCCTCACCAAACGTCAACTCGTCGAAGCGGAGCAGGCTTACTGGAATGGGCGCACCCCGGTGGGTTTTATCATCCCGGTGACGTTGCTGGTGGTCGTGCTCGTGGGGGCGGTGATTTTTTATCAGATCCTTTACACCGACGTGCAGCATCACCTGCCGGAGTACGCCACGCTGAAAGCGATCGGGTTTAAGGACCGCAACCTCCAGTCACTGGTCGTCCAGCAATCCATGTGGCTTTCGCTGCTCGGCTTTCCTCCCGGGTTATTGATTGCGTTCGTGCTTTTCCGCGTGGCGCGTGACGCCACGCACCTGCCTTTCGCGCTCTCGATCGGCCAGGCGGTCCTGGCCTTTGTTCTTACCTTCGGCATGTGCCTGACCGCGGGGTTCCTGGCGATGGTGAAACTGCGTCAGGCCCATCCGGCGGATGTGTTCGTATGAGCGCGGATGACGTGTTGATCGAAGCCGCTGAGGTCCGCCATGCTTTTGGCGAGGGAGAACTGCGCAAAGAAATCCTGCATGGCATCTCGTGTGAGATCCGCAGCCATGAAATCGTGATCATCACCGGACCGTCGGGTTCAGGAAAAACGACGTTCCTGACGTTGATCGGTGCATTGCGAGGCGTGCAAGCCGGGAGCGTCCGGCTGCTCGGAGAGGAATTGCGGGGCGCGAGCCTCGAAGCTTTGGTCAAGGCGCGCCGATCGGTGGGCTTTATTTTTCAACAGCACAACCTGCTGCCCGCCTTTACCGCCTGTGAAAACGTGCAGTTGCCGCTTGCGGTCGATCCGGCGCTGACGCCCTCAGAATGCCGGCAGCGGGCCATGGAGTTGCTCGACGCCGTGGGGATGTCCGCGCACGCGCAGAAACGGCCCGCTCAGCTCTCCGGCGGGCAGCGTCAGCGTGTGGCGATTGCTCGGGCGCTTGTGCGCCGGCCCCGCATCATCCTGGCGGATGAACCGACGGCCTCCCTGGACCGTGTGACCGGACGCGAAGCGGTCGACTTGTTGCAGCGTTTGGCCCGGGACGAGAATTGCGCCCTGATTCTTATCACCCACGACGTGCGGATTCTCAGCATCGCGGACCGTGTTCTGCACCTTGAGGATGGGTTCCTCTCCGCCGGCAACGCGGGCAGCGCATAGTGGCCTGGCTGTTCCTTTGACCGGCTGGTGCTTTGCATCTAATCTTCGCCGATCAGCACCGCGGGCAAAGGCTTTTGTTTATTGGTCGTGTTTGTCTGCGCCGCATTCAGCGCACGGGTACGGGCAGCGGACGTGCTTACGTACCACAACGATAACGCGCGGACTGGGCTGAACCCTGGTGAGACCACGCTGACTCCACAAAACGTCAGTTC
>DASWVC010000194.1:0-11801 GCA_036401335.1 Chthoniobacterales bacterium | reverse complement strand
ACCGCAACCCCCGTTGCACCTGCCTGGCCGGGGCGGTTGCCCTTACCCGCCGGCCTTCCTGTCCGGTCGGCAGGGAACACCAACCTCCAACCATTCACGGAAAGCGCCGTTGCGGTACCCAAACGCCATCCGACGGGGGTCGCGTCGGGACAGGCGACCTTGGCGTCCCATCCCCCTGCGTCCATCCCGATACCCCGGTTGGCGAGGGACCGCCGACCCTACCGGGGGCCCATCACGCCCCCGGCGGCGAAGGGACTCGCCGCCCTGCCGGGCCCCCGGCGCGTTCGGCCGCGGCGAGCAACGCAGAACCGGGCGCGTGTGCGCTCAAGGAAAGCACGCGCACCCGCACCGCTTTCCCGGCTCTCACGGCCTTTGCGCACGGCTCCCGGGTTGGCGGGCGGCTCGCTGCGCCGTGAAGAGGACGCATGCGGCCATAAACAGGGCGATGATCAACGAGGAGCTGATGCGGCTGAGATTGAGTCCGCCGCTCGCCCGTGGTTTGGTCAGCAGGTCGCCGACGGTCGCGCCGAGCGGACGGGTGAGGATGAACGCCGACCAGAAAAGCAAGGTTCGTGAAAGGTTCGTGTAAAAGTACACCGCTGCGATGACCGCCAACGCGCCGGCAAAAACGAGCGCGGCCCCTTCGTACCCCAACCCCGAATCGTCGGCGAAAAAGTCACCGAGCGCGGTGCCGAGCGTGTTGGAAAAAAGGATGGTCATCCAATAAAAGATTTCCACGGGCGGCGAGGAGATATGGTTGAACGACACGGCACCCAGGGTATACCGCCACACCCCGAGAACGCTTAACAAGAGGGCGAACAGGAGCAGGGAGCCGCCCACGTAGCCGATGCCGAGGGAGCGATCCGCGTAGTCCGCCATGGTGGTGCCGGCAGTTGTGGTTGCAATGATCACGGCCCAATAGAGAAAAGGGTGGTAGGCTTTCGCAGCGACCTGGGTCACGGCGGTCACGACAAAAAGGGCGAAGAACACGGCGGTGCTGAAGGCGTAGCCCAGGTGCATCGTCATGGAAAGGGCATCGCCGGCCGTCTCGCCCAAGGTGGTTGCGGCCACCTTGATGACCCAGAAAGCCAATGTCACTTCGGGAACCTTGCTGGCCACGGTTTCGGAACGGCTATGCATGCCGCAGGCCTTCGTGGTTCAATGGGAGAGGGGTCCGGAACCTGAACCTCTGGCGAGGCTGCCCGGCGTCCCCCACCTGACCGCGCTCCGTTTTCCGGGAAGGTAAGCTTGATCCGACCATCAACCGGCAGCCTACCCGCGCTGCATTAAGGGGTGGTGAGTTCCACGTGAAAGATTTGTCATTTTGGCAACGTCTCGAAGTGCGTAGATTCTGCCGTGCGTGTCCTGGTGGTGGAAGACGAGAAGCGGGTGGCACGCTTCATCCGGAAGGCCCTGACGGAGGAAGGTTTCAGTGTGCTTCTTTCTGGTGATGGCGACGAGGCGCTCCACTGGCTGCAGGTCGAGACTTTTGATGCGGTGGTGCTCGACGTGATGTTGCCGGGGCGGGACGGCCTCGCCGTGACACGGCGCTTGCGGGAGAGCCTGAACGCCATCCCCGTGCTGCTGCTGACCGCGCGCGCCTCCGTTACGGAGAGGGTGGAAGGTCTGAATGCGGGCGCCGACGACTACCTCGGCAAGCCGTTCTCCATGGACGAACTCGTGGCGCGAATCCGGGCCCTCATCCGCAGGTCGGGAGGTGAGACGTTCAGCTTTTTTCGGGTCGGAGACCTCATCGTCCGCCCCGCGGAACGTGCCGTCGAGCGCGACGGCCATCGCATTGAACTCACGGCGCGGGAGTTTGCGCTGCTTGAGTTGCTGGTTCGGCACCCCGGCCGCGTCTTCACCCGAACGCAGTTGTGCGAACGCGTTTGGGACTACCATTTTGATCCCGGCTCCAACCTCGTGGACGTTTACGTCCAACGGCTTCGTCGAAAAGTGGACGATGCCTTCCCGGCCAAGCTCATTCACACGATCCGGGGCACCGGATACAAAGTGGCCGAAACGCCGTGAAGCTCCGTTCGCTGCGATCCCGCTTTGCCCTGCTCTGCGCTACCTTGGTGGCGGTGGCCTTGGTGCTTTTCGCCGGGCTGTCAGCCGGCCTTTTCTACCACGAACAGCTGGATGCCTTCTCCGAAGACCACACCCGGGTGCCGTCGAAACGCGATCAGCGTGAAGCGTTTGAAGGGGTTTTGACGCTGTTGTCGTGCGACGTTATCCTCTTGCCGACGGCCGTCGCCATCGCTGCGGCCGTTGCCTGGGCCAGTGGCCGCCAGCTTCTCGAACGCCTCAATGCGTTAGCCGACGCGGCCGACGGCATCACCATCCGTAATTTGAACCAACGGATTCCGGACGCCGGCACGGCGGATGAGGTCGTGCGTCTGACCCGGGCTTTCAACGCACTGTTGGACCGGCTGGAACAAAGCCTTTTGAACATTAAACGTTTTACGGCCGATGCCTCCCACGAGTTCCGCCTGCCGTTGACGTTGATGAAATGCGAGGTGGAAGCCTTGCTGCGCCAACCGTACCCCTACCCGGGTTCCAGTGAAGCCTTTGAGCGGCTGCTGTTGGAAATTCATCGCTTGAATCGCATCTGCGACTCGCTCCTGTTTCTCACGCAAGCGGATGCCGGCGCGGTCCAAATCCCGGCTGAACCGGTGGACCTGTCCGCGCTCTGCAACGAAATCCTGGAAGATTTTCAGGTGCTTGCTGAGTCTGCCAGCCTCGGCATGGCCGGCGAGGTTCTGCCGGGTCTCCGTGTACGAGGCGATGCGTTACTCCTGCGCCGGATGCTGCTTAACCTGCTGGACAACGCCCGAAAGTACAATCAAACCGGAGGTTGGATCCGGGTGGCGGTGGCACGCGGTGTAAAAGGGGCAATCCTTCGGGTCGAAAACTCCGGACCAGGCATTCCCGAGGGCGACCAGGCCCAACTCTTCGCGCGCTTCTACCGCGTCGACGCGTCACGCCGCCGGGAAACCGGCGGAGCGGGTCTTGGACTAAGCATCTGCCGCGAGGTTGCCCTCCTCCACGGCGGCGAAATCCGGCTCAAAGCATCCAATTCGGAAACAACCTGCTTTGAAGTGATGTTACCGTTGGATTTGGAGGTGCCCGTACTTCCACTGTTTCGGATGCCCACCGAGGCGCCGGTCAGCTAGCTGTGGTGAGTTCTTGAAACCAGCCATGGCAGGCCAGTGACCCGTCTGAGCTGACCTGCTCGATTGATTTTCCTGGAAACGCGCTCCACCCCCGCCCGTAAAGCGGCAACTTCGGCCGAGCAGGGCCTTGCCTTACGGGCGACCTTCATGTGGAATCAATGGTCAGGGGCCTTCGTCTAACCTCCTTACTTCCCCTCTTTGCATGAAACGGCATTCCTCCCTCTTTTGTTGCACCTCATTGGTGAAAGCCATCCTGACGTGCGCTCCTTTCGCGACCGCCTCGTCCGGGCAGGCGCAAACGCGCACGGTGACTCAACAGCCCTATCCCGCCGCGGCCAACAGTGTAGCCTGGATCACGAACATCCCGTACGTTCCCGAAGGTGGCCCCCAACAGCAACTTGACCTGTACGTGCCGACCAACCAGAAAGACGTTCCGCTGATTGTCTACGTCCACGGCGGGGGCTGGGAGCATGGAGATAAAATGGGCGATAGTTTGAATCCCAACAATCTTCAGCTTCTATGGGAGGGCTACGCAATGGCTTCGGTCAATTACCGCCTGGCGCCGGCCGCCATCTGGCCGACCCAGATCGAGGATTGCAAGGCCGCCATCCGGTGGTTACGGGCCCATGCGCAGCAATATGGCTACAACGCGAACCGGATCGCGGTGATGGGGGAATCAGCCGGGGGGCAGTTGGTGGCCATGCTGGGGGTGACAAGCGGGAGCAGAACGTTTGATGTGGGAGAAAACCTCCTCGCTTCCAGTGAGGTGACCTGCGTCGTGAACCTTTTCGGAGTGGCCGATTTTACGATCATTGACGGCGAGGTCTCACTGCTGGGGGGCTCCCCGAAGGAGCACATGGATTTGGCACGGTCAGCCAGTCCCATTCAATACGTCCATGCGGACGAACCTCCCATGCTGGTCGTGCATGGAACAGCCGATCGGCTGGTTCCCTACCTGCAAGCCGAACTGCTGGTCGAAGCGATGGAGAAAGCCGGTGCGCCTTACTACTTCCACACCGTGGTAGGTGGCGGCCACAATCCGTATTTCGGTTTGAATTTCAATGCGAGTGGGAACGGTTTTGATGCAGGCGGAGGGGGCATCGGGCTTTTTCAGGACCCGATGGTGGAGCCGCTTATGAAAGCCTTTCTACAGCATTACCTTCGGGACGGCCGCACCGACCTTTTTAGAGGGGAGCACGTCAACCCGTCTAAATAACCGGTCTCCTTGCGTCGTCGATCCTGTTTGCTGCCCCCCCGAGCCACGTTCACCGCGGGCCGACCTCGCCAGAAATCCCCTGGGTGCCGTGGCATCCGAGAGCCATCCCGCGAATCTATTCCTGCTTCGGCAGCGTAGATTTGCAACATGGCGATTCCCAGCACCGCTGGCCCTGACCATTCCTTGCAGTTAGGGCTGCTGAATGCTTTTCAGCCTTTGCCGTTCCTGTCGGACCTGCCAAAAATGGTTTCTGACTGTAAGGTTACCGTCACCATTCCCGTCAAGAATGAGGCCCAACGGTTGCCGCAAACGCTCGCTGCACTCTGCCATCAAATCGACCTGCAGGGCCAGCCCTTCGGTCATCGGGACTACGAGGTCATCGTCCTCGCGAACAATTGCACGGACCGATCCGCAGAGATCGTCCGCGGCTTCGGGCGCGAACACCCGACTTTTCAGTTGCACCTGGTCGAAGCGGACCTGCCGCGGAAACACGCTTGCGTGGGGCATGCCCGCAAGTGGCTCATGGATGAGGCCTGCCGCCGCCAGCATTCCGTCGGTAACTTATCCGCCATTATTGCTTCAACGGACGGGGACACCGTGGTCGCTCCGACCTGGATCGCTGCAACCCTGCAGGAGATCCGCCGCGGCGCCGACGCCGTGGGGGGCCGTATCCAGACCGATCACTCGGAACGGGCAAAGTTAGACGGCTTTACGCGGGCCTGCTACCTCCGGCAGGTTGCTTACGGCTTGCTCCGCCTCGAACTTGAATCGTTCCTTGACCCTGACCCGGCCGATCCTTTCCCCCGTCATTACTACCACAACGGCGCGAGTTTCGCGGTGACCGCCCGGGTGTACCTTCAGGCTGGAGGAATGCCCGCCGTGGCCACTTCCGAGGACATCGCGTTATACCATGCCTTGCTGCGTGCCGGAGCTAACATTCGCCACAGTCCCCTGGTGCAGGTCCATACGTCGGTTCGTCTGGCCGGGAGGGCGGTACTCGGCATGGCGGACCAGTTAAGTGCATGGCACAATTTGAAGGACACAGGCCGTGCACAATTTGTGGAACCAGTGGAGGCAGCATCAGTGCGCCTGTCCTGCCATCGGCGCCTCCGGCTTTTGCTTTCAAAACAGGGCCGAAGGGGCGGCCGGAAGGCCGGGTTCCCGCTGAGGCTTCTGGCGGCGCAGTTGGCGGTTAACCTGGATTGGTTAACGGCCCAGTTGGAAAAACAAATGCCGCTTGGCTGGTTGTTCCATGAAGTAGAGGCAGAACAGGCGCGCCTGGGCGACTGGCGCCGCCGTTGGCCGGCTGTGCCCATCCAGCAAGCGGTAAGCGACCTCCGGATTCGCAACGCTTTCTTGCGTCACGCCCGGGCGGAACTCCAGACCGCTGCATGGTGTGGACCCGGCAATCTGATCCAACGGCCTTTTTCAGGCCGGCTCGCGGTTTGCAGCGGCAAGCTGGCCTGACCATGCGGCGCGCTGCCGCCGCCCGGGGTGATCCGCTTTAGGCGCGACCTTCAGGGGTCGTGGCGCGCTCGAACAGGTCAATCCGGTACCCTTCGGATCGCCGGCCGCTCCGTCGGGTCAAGCCGGGCCGGCTGAGGAAGTGATCGTGGACGGCATCGCCTGACAACGCACAATCCTTTATCTGCGGGGTGTAGTGCACCAGCAGAAGCTGTCCCTGCGGACGCAGGTGTTGCACCAACCTTTCACCCGCCACGATTAGTTCCGGTTCCGTCCAATAATAGCCCACCTCTGAAACGAGGATCAGGTCGAACCTTTCCTGAGGCATTTCCTGGGGCACCCGCATAAGCTCGAAACGCACATGGCTCCACTGGCGGCAACGTTCCCGTGCCTGTGATTGCGCCAAGGTGGAAAGGTCAACCGAGAGCAGACGATCGCAGCGCCCGGCCAGTTTCGCCGTCAGCACGCCGATGGACCCGCCGATCTCGAGGGCGGAATGGTAACGCGGGTGGACCAGGGCATTCAGCGTGGCTGCGTATTTATTTTGTTCGTAAAGACTCGTTGCAAACTGCCAGGGGTCCGGGTCGGCCGCGTAAAGCCGCTCGAAGTATTCCTTATCAAAGGCGCAGCTAACGGCACTTGGCCGGAAGGCATTCCTCAAGCCGCAACTCCCTTTTCCAAAGCTTGAAACGCTTGTTTTCCAACATAGGCCAGCGCGGCATCAAAGCCCGGTTGCCGCAGGTAAAGCGTGAGGTCGCGAATGATGCGTTCCATCGGCAGGGGCGGAAGCAGGCCGCGGGCACCGATCGATCGCTCGGCCAGTTGGATGACCTCCATACAAATCTGTTCGATCGCCGTACGCAGCATGTTTGCAAACGCTACCAAGCGGGTCTCTTTGCCGGATTCAACCGGCTCGTTCGGATCGCCGCCGAAAGTCTGATGAAAGGCCTCCACGCGATCCGCGGCAGCGTCCAGCCATAGGTTGCCCGCCTGAATAAGGAGCACCATTCTGCCCATTCGCTCCACCTGGTAAGGGTCTTTCACCCGTTCTTGCTGAACTAGAAAATCCCGCGTGAGATCAACCAGCGCCTCCGCTCCCCCGAGTTGGACGGAAGCAAACCGAATGGCTCCGCCGGTCAGCCAAGGTTGGCGGTGGTAATCTTCGGGCTGGCCAATCAAGCAGGATTCGTCGACTTCGACGTTCGTAAAATCGATCTTGTAGCTGGTGGTGGCCCGCATGCCGGAAGACTGCCACCAGTCGGGCTGGTGCCTGGTCTGAACAACCTCCATCGGCACCACGCACATCTGGCAACCGCCGTCGGTGGCGCCGTTCACGAAAGGGCGTTTTACAAAACCAGCTCCCGAACAAAACGTCTTTGCTCCCGTCAGCCGGAATCGGCGAGGCCCGACCCTTTCTACCTTAACCCCGTCGCCGGCCTCTGCATTCCAAACCCCAAAAATTCGGCGGTGGCAAAGCGCGTCGCTGGCAAAGCGCCTCGCCTGATCGGGCCGCCCGAACGTCTGGATAAGTTGCAAAGCATTGACGTGCCCTTCGTAGATGCGTCCCACGGCAAGGTTTCCGTACCCGAGCCTTTTAAGTGTTTGCAGCAGAAGCCGGGTAGCTGCCGCCTCAATGCCAAGTCCAAGACCGCCGAGTTCCCGCCGCAAGGGTGCGCCCAGCAAACCCGCTGACGCCATTTCTTGAAATTCAGCTTGAGGAAAAGAACTCTCTGCGTCCCGCTCGGCAGCCCGCGTCGCACAAAGTTCGGCAATCCCCTGCACCCGATGCCACAAACTTTCGTTCGTCAAAGGTTGAGGTACCGCAGAAAGGGCGGTTGCACCGTGGTTGCCGTTCAACAGCGATAAATGGTCACTCATTTCGACAGGCAAATGCGCCAACAAAGGGCCACAGAATTTATAACCCGCCGACAGCGCCCGCCTTGAACGGCACCGCGGCAAAGCCACCCCTGACCACCGCGACTCGCTTGGCCCGGACTGGTGACCGGCTTAATTACGCCCAGCGCGACCTCGGCAGATGCAGGTCTCCAGGCCTGCTCAACCTTCAAGCAGGAGGTAATCCGGCAGGTCCGCCCGGCGCAAACAGGCTCTGGACCGCGCCCCGTGTGTGTCCCATACTGTCGCCCACGTCACGCATGAACCGATCCTACGATGCCGTTGCCATTGCCGCCTACGTTCTAACCGGCCTAGCCCTTTACCTGCTTCTGGTTTTGCACCTGCTTTCGGGGTTGATCGCCGGCCTTTTGGTGTTCGTCCTGGTCC
Organism: Chthoniobacterales bacterium; assembly: GCA_036401335.1. Lineage (GTDB taxonomy): Bacteria > Verrucomicrobiota > Verrucomicrobiia > Chthoniobacterales > JAFAMB01 > DASWVC01. The sequence goes on along the minus strand of DASWVC010000194.1, from coordinate 3,665 downwards.
AATTGCTGGCCCCCCTCCTTGACCGTCATTTCCACGGGCAACGGGCTCGCCTGGCCGCAGTGGCCGCATTGGCCGTCGTCATCATCGCCGTCCTGCTCGGTTGCACCATGGCCACCGTAGCCTTCTTCCGGAGCGACACCGGCAACGTCGAGGAATTCTTCGCCAAGACCCAGAAAATCCTTGATGACGCCCATTCGAAGCTGCCCCCTTCCGTCGTCGAAAACCTGCCGGATACCGTTGGTGAACTTCGTGACGCGGCGAAAACGTGGACTGACGAACACAAAAAAGAAATCAGTTTTTTTGGGAAGGAAGCCAGCCAATCCCTTCTGCACATCGTCATCGGGATGTTCGTGGGCGCCCTGGTGTCGTTGCGGGAACAGTTGCCGGAACGTGGGCGCCGGCCGTTGTCGACCGCCTTGGTGAAACGCGTGAATGGCATTGCGGATGCCTTTCGACGGATCATCTTCGCGCAGGTCCGGATCTCCGCCCTGAACACGGTGTTTACCGCCGTCTTCCTCCTGGTGGTTTTGCCGCTCTTCGGCATCCACCTCCCGCTCGATAAAATGTTGATTGCGCTCACGTTTGTTGCCGGCCTGCTTCCGGTGGTGGGAAACCTGATTTCAAACTCCGTGCTGACGATCGTCGGGCTTTCGGTCTCGCTGGGCGCCGGTTTGGCCTGCCTCGGCTTTCTCATTTTGATCCACAAGTTGGAATACTTCTTTAACGCCAAGATTGTGGGCTCGCACATCAATGCCCACGCCTGGGAATTGTTGGTTGCGATGTTCACCATGGAGGCTGCTTTCGGCCTCGATGGCCTGGTTGCCGCCCCGATTTATTACGCGTACATCAAGAGCGAGTTGGTCGCCTTAGAGCTGATCTGACCGTTGCGCCCACCATGGAACTTACGCCGGTTGAGACGCGAGTGCTCGGTTGCCTCCTGGAAAAAGAGCGGACCACACCCGAGGTCTATCCGCTGACCATGAACAGCTTGGTGGCGGCCTGCAACCAAACCACCAACCGTGAACCGATGGTGGCCTACGATGACCAAACGGTCGAAGCCGCTCTCGACAGCCTTCGCCAGAAACAACTCGCCATCATCGTGCACACAGCAGGTGCCCGCGTGCCGAAGTACCGCCACCGGCTTCTCGATCAATATGAGTTAAATCCCAAAGAGGTTGCCCTGCTGTGCCTTCTGCTTCTCCGCGGGCCGCAAACCCCGGGAGAACTTCGGGCCCGCGGCGAGCGTTTGGCCGGCCCGGTTTCGTTGCCGGAAGTTGAAGCCACCCTGGCCGAACTGGCCCGCGGCGACGCGCCCTTGACCCGGTCCCTGGCCCCGCGTCCCGGGCAGAAGGAACGGCGTTACGTACAACTGCTTTCAGGGCCTCACGAAGAAACGGATGACCAGGCTGCCAGTCCGCCGGAGGCGCTTGCGGCCGCCGGACGATCGCCGGGATTAACCGACCGGCTGGCTGCCGTTGAAGCCGAGGCTGCGGCTTTACGCCGAGCCTTGTCCGATTTGCAGGCCGAGTTCGACTCGTTTCGCCGCCAGTTCGAGTAAGTGAAAACCGATGAATTCCCTGGTGCTTCGCTGGGATCATCCTAGAATGAGGGTTGTCTGCCGACGCTGAATCGAGATTCGCGTCGTTGTCGTTTGTCCATCCACCCCCTACCAGCTTGCCTCCATGCAGGACACGCCCGTTAAGCTTAGCCAAAGTCAACTTTCCGCGCTCGGGGCTCGCCTTCCCGTCCCGACCTACCCTCGGGAAGCGCTTCCACCCAGCATCCTCCACATCGGCGTTGGTGGTTTCCATCGTGCCCACCAATGCGTCTACCTGGATGACCTGAAACACCTGCACCCGACTCCGGAGTGGGCCATCTGGGGGGTTGGCCTGCTGCCCCATGACGCTCGCATTCGGGATGCCTTGAATCGTCAGGACGGCCTTTACCTGGTGGTGGAACGCGAGGGGACCGAAGACCGGCCCCGCGTGATCGGTTCCATCGGCCAGATGCTTTTCGCGCCGGAAAACCGCGAAGCCGTGCTCAACCGGTTTGCCGCTCCCGAAACCCGTATTGTCAGCCTGACCATCACTGAAGGCGGGTATTACGTGAACCAGGGCACCGGCCAATTTGACGCGGAGCACCCCGACATTCAGCGCGACTTGGCCAATCCCCGCGCGCCGACCTGTTCCTTTGGCTACCTGGCTGAGGCGCTTGACCGGCGACGCCAACGTGGGCTGGCGCCCTTTACTTTGCAATCCTGCGACAACCTCCAGAATAACGGCGAGGTTCTCAAGCGCATGCTCACCGCGTTCGCGGAACTTCGAGACCCCAGCCTGGCCAACTGGATCTCGGAGCACGTCGCGTTTCCCAACAGCATGGTTGACCGCATCACTCCGGCCACCACCGACGAACACCGTGCCCTGGTGCGTGACAAATTCGGCGTGGCCGACGAATGCCCCGTGGTCTGCGAACCATTCAAGCAGTGGGTGATCGAGGATCACTTCACGCTGGGCCGGCCTCGTTGGGAAGAGGCGGGCGCGCAGATCACGACGGACGTCTTGCCGTATGAAAAAATGAAGCTCCGCCTTTTGAACGCCGGCCATCAGGCAATCTGCTACATCGGCATGCTGTTAGGCTACCAGTACGCCCATGAAGCCGCTACCGATCCCGAAATCCGGAAAGTGCTTCGACGGATGATGGACGTGGATGTCACCCCCCTGCTGCCGGCTGTGCCGGGCATTGACCTGGATCAGTACAAAGACACTTTGATTGCCCGCTTCTCCAATTCTGCCGTCCGTGATCAATTGATTCGCATTGGCACGGAAGGGTCTGCCCGGATTCCTAAATTTGTGCTGCCCTCGATCCTTGAGCAACTGGACCGCGGCGGATCCATTAGTGACCTGGCGTTTACGGTGGCAAGCTGGTTTCGTTACCTGGCCGGACAAGACGACGCCGGACGCGAACTGCCAATCATTGATCCCTTTGCCGAACGCCTGCAAACGGTCGCCCGGACTGGAGGCAAAGATCCGACTCGCCTGCTTGCCCTGGCGGAATTCTTTGGGGACCGGTTGCCCCGCGACCCCGCTTTTACCCGCAAAGTTCAATCAACCTTGGCCAGCTTCTACGAGCAGGGCGCCCGGGCCACCCTTGCCCGCCAAGCTGAGCAGCAGTTCGCATAATGGCTCACCCTTGCACCACCATCAACAGTATGAAAAAAAACGTGTCCCGTTTTGCAAGCTCTGTTCGGGCTACCATCCCGGCCCCAACCCCTTCGCCATTGCCAAGCCCTGACCCGGCACCGCCGCCGCCTTCACCTGCTCCTCCGGCCCCGTCGCCCCCTTCGCCCCTGCCACCGCCCGAGACGCCGTCTCCCAGCCCTCCCAGTCCAATGCCTGGCCCCATGCCTTCGCCTCTTCCCAACCCGCCCATGATGGGTGCTGTTGCGGAAGCACAAACGGGCTGGTTGCTCGCGGCCTGAGGATCAAGCTCCCGTAAGCGTTAATTCCAAGCCGTTTCCCGTTTTGGCCGGCGGGAGACCGCTGGTTTGGTCGTGCCTTGTTCGGCGGGGCGGCGAGTTCCTTCGCCGCCGGCGCGGCCTGACGGGGCCTCGGGTAGGGTCGCGTGTCCCGATGCGACCTCCGGTAGGGGAGCTTGTCCTCAAGCGC
>DASWVC010000193.1:0-12831 GCA_036401335.1 Chthoniobacterales bacterium | reverse complement strand
GTGCATTCAGCGCTCGTGTTGCGTGATCAACTGCTCCAGCGCATGCCGGAAAAGAATTTTCTGGCCCCTCTGGATCCAAAAGTTTTTGGGATGATCAACCTGGCATCCGCTGCCCGCTCCGCCGGTGCGGGATGGCTGCTTGTGTTCTCGTCCATCCAGTCGTTTTTCAATAACGCCGGACAGAGCTCCTACGCTGCGGGAAGTACGTTCATTGATCGGTATGCGCGGTGGTTTGAGCGTTCGTCGGCGCTGCCGGTGCACGTGATCAATTGGGGTTTTTGGGGAAGCGTTGGCATCGTTGCCAGCGAGCGTTACCGGACGGCATTGGCTGAACGCGGCCTTGGTTCAATTGAGGTTCCGCAAGGGATCGAGGCCGTTGAGCGGGTCCTTGCGCACCAGCTCCCTGAGTTGACCGTGCTGCGGGCTTCCCCCTCCCTGCTGCGCACGTTTCAGGTTGATTTCAGCCGACGCAAAGTCACTCAGGCTGCCAGCCGGCGACCGCTCCTGGCGGCCCTGGAGCAGGGAATCCTTGGCCTGACGGAGGGCACGTTCGACCCCTCAGCGGTTCAGAAGGAAGGGATTGGAATTGCCGAACTTGAAAACTTCGGTCAACTCGCGCTCGCGGCCGAGATGAGTGAGCTTTCGCTGCCCCTGACGTCCGGGTTCACCGAGTGGAAGCGCGACCTTGGCGTGGTTCCGCGTCATGCCCGGGTGTTCGCCTCGATGCTGGGGCTGCTGACTCAAGCCGGCTACCTTGAACAGGCCGGGGACACCCACCGGGCAACCGACAAACTTCGCCAACTCGAACGCGCAGGGGCCAGGGCGATACGCGACGGGTTCCACCGAAAGCTGGTAACTGCCTATCCTGAGCTTCAGCCTCATGCCGAACTCGTCCTGCATTGCATCAAAGCGCTGCCCGAAGTTCTGCGCGGCGCAAAATCAGCGACCGAAGTTATCTTTCCCGGTGGATCGCTGAGGATGGTCGAACGGATCTATCGGGGAACGCCGGTCACGGATTACATTAATCACCTGACCGCAGCGGCCGTTGCGCAGGCCGTCGCCCTTCGGCGTGCAGAAATACCCGGCCAGCTCGTTCGCATCCTTGAGGTCGGAGCGGGGACCGGAAGCACCACCTCCTTCGTTGCAGCGGCGCTGCAACCGTACGCCGATGCGGTCGACTACATTTATTCAGACGTTTCTCCCAGCTTCAAAGCGCATTTCGAAAGCCGGTTTGCCGCCGCCACCCCATTTGCAAGGTTCGCGGTGGTAGACCTCGAGCGCGGCCTGGTGCACCACGAAATCGAACCGGGTACCGTGGACATTGTGCTGGCGGCCAATGCCGTCCATGTAGGGGCCAGTTTGCATCGAAGCCTGAACCTGTTGAAAGGGTTCCTGCGCCGGAACGGCCTGCTGGTGCTGATCGAGGTGACGAAAGTCACCGCGTTCAATACGTTGGTTTACGGGCTCCTCGACGCCTGGTGGCATTTCGAAGATGGCGAGCGCCGGTTGCCGGGTGCTCCCGTGCTCAGCCGTGAGCAATGGCTGCAGGTCCTCTCCGAAGAGGGTTTCTGCCGGGCAACCGCCCTGGAGCAAGGCAGACCGGCAATGGACACCTACCTCACGTGTCTGGCGGCGGAGAGCGACGGGCGGTTCATGGTGGAAACGTCCGGCCCGGCCGATCGCCCTGCTGCATCCGGCAATGCGATAAAGCCGAGCGGTTCCAAACCCGCAGAACGCAACGTTTACTGCGATAAATCGGAGGACCTGACGGACTGGTTGACTGCACGGGTCCTTGAAATCCTGCAGGACACGTTGCGCCTGGAGGAATCGGATTTTTCCCGGGAAACCACATTCGACCGGATGGGGGTGGATTCCATCGTCGGGGTAAGGGTCATCCAGGAGCTCAACCGGCACCTTGGGATCGATTTGCATTCCGTCGACCTGTTTAACTACTCCACCGTTTCCAGTCTGGTGCAGAGAATGCAGACCGCTTTCGGTCCGGCCGTCACGGCCCTGTTTGATTCGGAGCAACGTCGGATGCCCGCCCTCACCGGAGGACTCGAAACCTCAAGCCCGGTGGTTTCGGAAGTGGGGCCCGCCGGCGGGCCGGGGAAGGGGGAAGGGGAGGCCGGCGACGCCATCGCCGTGATCGGGGTTTCGGGACAGTTTCCCGGGGCGGCAAACCTTCGTGAATTCTGGGCCAACCTGGCGTCCGGTTGCGATTCCATCACCGAGATCCCGGCCAGCCGTTGGCCTTTCCACGAGCATTATCACGAAACGCCCGGCACTCCGGGCCGGACTTACTGCAAGTGGGGCGGCTTCCTCGCCGCCGTCGACCAATTTGACCCTCTGTTTTTCAGCATCTCTCCTCATGAAGCGGAGTTGATGGATCCGCAGCACCGGCTCTTTTTGATGGAGGCTTGGAAAGCCCTGGAAGATGCGGGTTACGCAAATCCGGCGATCAACGGCAGCCGTTGCGGTGTCTTCGTCGGTTGCGGCAGCGGCGATTACGAGCACGTCCTGCGGGCGGCCGGTCGTGACGAGGAAGCCTACGCCTTCATGGGCACAGCGTCGGCGATTCTTGCCTCGCGCATCTCGTATTGGCTTAACCTGAAAGGACCGAGCCTCGCCATCGACACGGCCTGTTCTTCCTCGGGCGTGGCCATTCACCTGGCGTGCGACAGCCTCCGCCTCCGGACCAGCGATCTGGCGCTGGCTGGCGGGATATCCGTCCTGAACACGCCCCGCTTCCACGTCCTCGCGAGCCAGACCGGCATGCTTTCAGCCACCGGCAAATGCCGGACCTTCAGCGCGGAGGTTGACGGGTTTGTCCCCGGGGAAGCCGTTGCCGTGTTCGTCCTTAAACGTTTGGCGGAAGCCCTTCGGGACGGCGATCACCTTTACGGCGTAATCCGTGGTTCCTCAATCAACCAAGATGGCAGGACCAACGGGATCACCGCTCCGAGCGGCCCGGCCCAAACCGCTTTGACAAGCGAGGTTTACGGGCGGTTCGACATCAATCCGGAATCGATCGGCTACGTCGAATGCCACGGCACCGGCACCAGGCTGGGTGATCCGATTGAGGTTGGAGCACTCACGGATGCATTCCGCAGGTTCACGGCCCGGACAGAATTCTGTGCCCTCGGCTCAGTTAAGTCCAACATCGGCCACACCGCCATGGCGTCGGCAGCGGTGGGCATGACCAAAGTGCTGCTGGCCTTGCAACACGGGCAACTCCCGCCCACTCTGCACGCCGAGAGCGTCAACCCTGAGCTCCGTCTGACGGGCAGCCCGTTCACAATCAATCACCACCTTCGATCCTGGGTGTCGAATGGAGAACGCCCGCGTCGAGCGGCGGTGAGTTCGTTTGGTTTCAGCGGGACGAACGCCCACCTGGTCATCGAGGAGGCTCCGCCCCTGCCGCAGCGGGTCTCGGGATCGAAGCCCGCATACCTGCTGGCGGTGGCAGCCCACACGGAGGCGATGCTCTGGCGGCGCCTGCAGGACCTTGAGGCGTGGCTTCTCGAAGGCGCCAGGAGTGCAGCGCTGGAAGAGATCAGTTTTTCGTTAAATGCCGGCCGCAGCCATTTTGCGAAGCGGTGTGCGCTGATCGTGGGATCGGCAGACGAGCTTCGGGAAACTTTGCGCAGCCTGGCGTCGGGCCGGTTGGCTCCAAACGCTTTCGTTGCCGTCGTAAACGGCACACCTCCGGCGGGCCATCGCCATGCCGTACGCGACATTCTCAACCAGCTCGCCGCAGTCACGCCGGGCCACGCCGAACGCTACCGCGAACACTTGCTGCGCCTGGGTGAGCTTTACGTGCAAGGCGCCGAGATCGATTGGCAAAACCTCCACCGGGGCGAGTCACAGCGTCGCATCAGTTTACCAACCGGACCGTTCACCCTGGAACGGTTCTGGGCCGAGCCCAAACCGTCGCGGTGCCCGACGTCTCATCCGGTCGAGCCCGGCCCTCCCCTGGCCGACCCGGTTGGAGCAATGCCCCCGCTGTCTCCCGAAATCGCGAGCGACAAAGATTTGTACTTTACGCCGGCCTGGCATCCCGTTCCGCTTCCCCAACGCGGCGCGCATGCCCAACCCGCGAACGTCCTGGTCTTTGACGAAAGCGGGCTGATGACCCGGACCGTGGCCGGGCGCATCCCATCGGCCAACGTCGTGCGTGTGGTGCGCGGGACCGCGTTCCAGGATGGTCCCGACGTCGTTGCCGTGCGCCCGGATTGTGAAGGCGATTACCGGGCCGTTTTGGAGAAACTGCATCCGGACACGATCCTGTACACTTGGCGCACCGTCGCAGACCTGGGTAGCCGGCCCACGCAAGGGATGGAAGCCGTTGCCTGTTTTCTCCGGGCTTTAATCCGTACCCGTCCGAAATCGGGTATTCACTTTGTGTACGGGCTTGCACCGGGCGCGGCACCGGAAGAAACAGCGATCAATGCGCTCCTGGCGACTGCCGCCGGGGAAAACCCGAAAATCCGGGTGCGTACGGTCATCAGCCCTGACCTGGAAAAGGTGCTTGTGGAAGAGGCCTGCGCGTCCGATCACGCCCGGGAAGTCCGTTACGTGGATGGTCGTCGTGAGGTCAGGTCTTTTGCGGAACTGCATTTGGCGCCGGCTGGCGAAGGCTGGTTCCGGCCTGAAGGCGTGTACCTGATATCCGGCGGAGCCGGCGGCCTTGGCCGAGTGATTTCCGATTACCTCGCTCGGACCTATCGGGCACGCCTGGTCTGGTTGAACCGATCGGAATTAAATGAAATTCAGACCGGGACGTTGGCAGCCATTGAAACGCAAGGCACGCCCGTGCTGCAGGTGCGGGGAGACGTTGGACGGCCGGACGATGTCAATCGGGCCGTTCGCGAAGCGAAAAAGCAGTTTGGTGTCATTCACGGTGTGCTTCATGCCGCCGGAGTTATGCGGAATAACTTTCTGCTCAACCAGCGGGCGGAAGACGTGCGGACGGTGCTCACGGCCAAAGTGGACGGGACCCTGAACCTCGATGCGGCCCTGGCCACCGATCCTTTGGATTGTTTCCTCCTGTTTTCCTCGGTGGCTTCCGTGCTCCCGGAGGTGGGACAATCGGATTACGCCGCCGCTAACCGCTTCCTCGATGAATTCGCAAGCCGGCGTGAAGAGCTCCGGCTGCAAGGGTTGCGCAGCGGCCGGACCATGGCGATCAACTGGCAGATGTGGCGTGACGGCGGCATGGTGGCCCATCAATCCTCGGAAACGTTGCGGGCCCAGGCGGAACAAACGGTGGAATCGACGGGTTTGCCGCCCCTTTCGGCGGAAAAAGGACTTGAGCTGCTGGAACGTTCCGCCCGGTTGCCGATGAGGTCAGGGCTGGTTTGCTTCGGGGATCCAAAACGGTTGCTTCCTCACCTCGTCGTGGACCCGACCGAACCGGCGCCGCTTGTGCCTGGAACCCAAGCCCTCGCCGGCCAAGAAGCGTTGGCCGCAAAGACCCAGGCTTACGTCGAACAACTTTTGTCGGAATTGTTCAAGGTGCCCAGCGAGCGCTTTGAGCCTGACCGGGCGCTCAACGACTACGGCCTGGATTCAATTCTGGTCACCCGGTTCAATGCGCGCCTGGCCAAAGACCTGCCCGGCGCCTCCAAGTCGCTGCTGTTTGAGTTCTCGAATGCGACGGATCTTGCCCGGCACCTCCTTGCTGCGCATGCCTCGGAATTAACCGCCTTGTGGGCGGAAGAGCGTTCCGCTGAGCCGGCCGGCGGGGAAGTGTCGGCAACGGCTGTCCCCCAGATCCTTCCCAACCCGGCCATCATCGTCGGACGCTCCGCATCGAGCCAACCCGGCGAGATCGCCATCATCGGACTTGCCGGCCGGTACCCGTTGGCTCCCGACTTACAGGAGTTCTGGGCCAACCTGAAGGCGGGCCGGGACTGCATCCGCGAATTGCCGCCCGCTCGCTGGCAACAAACGGATTTGTTTGATCCCGATCGCTCGAAAGCGGCGGAAGGCAAGCTTTACTGCAAGTGGGGTGGATTCATGGATGGCGTCGATGAGTTCGACGCCGCCTTTTTCAGCATTTCACCAATCGACGCCGAAAGCATCGACCCCCAACAACGCTTGTTTCTGCAGATCGCGTGGCATGCGCTTGAGGCTGCCGGTTACGCGCGGAGCCCGGCCTTGCACTGGCTGCAGCCGGAACACCGGCAGAATGTCGGTGTTTTTGCCGGTGTTACCCACAATTCCTACCAGCTTATGGGCGTGTTGCGCAACCGCCTGCAGCCGACGCGGGTTGATCATTCCGGCGAGTGGTCCCTTGCCAATCGGGTGTCGTACTTCTTCGACTTTACCGGGCCGAGTTTACCCGTCGACACGGCATGTTCGGCGTCCCTCTCCGCAATCCACCTCGCCTGTGAGAGTTTGCGTCACGGCGAATGCAGGCTGGCCGTGGCCGGAGGCGTAAACCTGCACCTGGATGCCTCGAAGCTCGTCAACGCCTGCCGCCTCGGCATGCTCTCGCCTTCAGGCCGGTGCCGAAGCTTCGGGGCGGGTGCAGACGGGTATGTGCCTGGAGAAGGCGCCGGTGCAGTGGTGCTTAAACCGCTTTCCGAGGCCGAAGCGGACGGCGACTTCATCCACGCGGTAATCAAGGCCTCCGCCATCAACCACGGGGGCCGGACCAACGGATTCACCGTTCCTGACCCCGCGGCACAGGCGCAAGTCATCCTGCGAACGTTGGAGAAAGCCGGAATTGATCCGCGTTCCATCAGTTACGTGGAAGGGCATGGGACCGGGACGGAGCTGGGTGATCCCATCGAGGTCGATGGCTTGACCAAAGCCTTCGGCGAAGGCCTGCACCGCCGCGGGTTGCCGCCGGCTTTTTTCAAAAAACCGTGGTGCGCTCTCGGGTCTGTAAAAGCAAACATCGGCCACCTGGAGGCCGCAGCCGGAATCGCCGGACTGACCAAAATCCTTTTGCAGATGCGGCATCAACAGCTCGTGCCATCGCTGCACTCGGAAGAGCCCAATCCGAACATTGATTTTTCGAGAACACCGTTTGCGTTGCAGCGTACGCTCGCAGACTGGCAGCGGCCGGCGGTTGACGGGATCGTGGTTCCCCGCCGGGCCGCCCTCAGCTCGTTCGGAGCGGGTGGATCAAATGCGCACCTGATCGTCGAAGAGTACGTGCCTCGCACCGTTCCTTTGGCGACGAAAACAAACCCGCACCTGGTCGTGCTTTCCGCCCGCGACGAGCCGCAGCTCCAAGCCCTGGCCGCAAACCTGGAAAAGCACCTGGAAACGTCAGATGCACGCTTTCCGGCCAACCTCGGCCGGGTTGCGTACTCCCTGCAGGTCGGAAGGGAGGCGATGAACGAGCGCCTGGCGTTTGTGGCGGCAACGATTCCTGAGCTGAGGGAGCGCCTTCGGGTTTTCTGCGCGGGCTCCGCCGGTTCGCTGGTTTACCGTGGGTTAGCGTCAGACCGGAATGCATCGTCGCCGGCCTCCGTCCCCGTATGGCAACCCGGGGCGAGCCCTCGAACCACGGATCTGGACTCACTCGCGGCGCGGTGGGTTTCCGGCGAGGAAATTGATTGGCGCCGATTGCACGGCGAGCCTGCACCTCAGAAAATTCCGCTGCCTCCCTACCCTTTCCTCCAAAAGCGTTACTGGTACGGCAGCTTTTCGGGCGAGAACGCAATGCCGGCGGCAGCCCCGCCTGAACACAGCCATCCCGTCGCCCGAAGCACCGAAACGTCGCACTGGAGCCTTGCGACCGGTCAATTTGGTGCCCGGCCCGAAGTGTCGCTCGAAGTGGTCGATCAGGAAGTCGCAATCGTCCGGATGCAGGATCGCGAGAACCGCAACATGTTTACCGCTGCGGTTCTCGAAGGCCTCATGGCGAGCTTTGCTGAAATCGAGCGGAACGACAACCTTAAGGCGGTGGTCGTGACCGGCTGCGACCAGGTCTTCTCGATGGGCGGGACCCGGGAAGAGCTGATGAATCTTTCCGATCAGGTTCGCACGTTTGCTGACCTGGAATTCATCTTTAAAGGGTTTCTGCAGTGCCGGGTTCCGGTGATTGCGGCGATGCAGGGGCATGCGTCGGGGGGCGGGCTCGTCTTCGGGCTTTACGCCGACATCGTTGTCATGGCCGAAGAAGCCCTCTACAGCGCCGTTTTTACGAAGTACGGCTTTACGCCCGGCCTGGGCGCCACCTTCATCCTGCGCGAGCGGTTGGGAGACGCACTCGCGACGGAGATGATGATGACCGCAGCGACCTACCGTGGCGCGGACCTGAAGGAACGCGGGGCAAACGTTTTGTTTAAACCGCAGAGCCAGGTAAACGCGGAAGCACTTTGCCTGGCGCGCGCGCTGGCTGTGAAACCGGCCTTCACGCTCAGAACCCTGAAACAGAGCCTTGCCGGCCGCAAGCTCGCCCGGCTTCCGGAGATCATTCAAGAAGAGTTGCGCATGCACGCAGCCACTTTCGGAAATCCGGAAGTAAAAAAGCGCGTGACGCAGTTCATTCGGGAAGCCCCGAATGCAATTGTATCAGTGCCATCAATTGTACCAATTGTAACAATGCAGACAGAGGATGCTGCAGGTGCGAGCCCAACTTCCTCAGATTTCGTTGTTTCTGTCGATGCAGGCCAAACCAGTCTTGGATCTGAGGTTGCCCCTGCAGCCCTTAATACAGTTGATGACCCTTCTCCAACCTCTTCTGCAGTAATTGATACAGTTGGTAGCATTGATACAATCCATCCAATTTCCTCTCCCCGCATCCGACTGAAGAGTCCTGGTGCCGCGGACATCCCTGATGTCCGCCAGTACCTCGCGACCAGGCTGTGCGAGGCGTTGCACCTGGAACCGGGGGCGCTCGAACCGCAAGCTAGTTTCCGCGACCTTGGCTTGGATTCGGTTTCGGGGGTCGAGTTTATCCACGGTGTCAACCGTGCGTTCGGCCTCCATTTGGACGCGTCCGTTGTTTACGACTACGTCAATTTTGATGCCCTCTGCACGCACATCACCTGCGAGGTTCGAAAAACCCGGCCCGACCCGGTGACCCGAGCAGAGGCCTCATCCACACGGGCGAAAAAGATGTTGTCGCCGGTCGGGTCAATCGTGCGGGCGGCAGAGCGCAAAGAGGTAAGAACCGAGGGCAAATCGGACGCCGCGGGTGTTGCCCGGCCTTCGCCAGCCCCGATCAAGCCGCTGGCACCGGCAAACGCTCCCGGCCCCGTCCGGCCGCAGAATGGCGCGTCCGCCGGCGAAATTCGTTCAACGCCTTTGACCGGGGAAACGATGGCGATCGCTGTCATCGGGATGGCTTGCCGCCTGCCCGGGGCGCCCGACCTGGATGCATTCTGGCGGAACATCGCTGGCGGCGTCGACAGCGTCACGGAGGTGCCGCCGGAACGATTGGACATCGCACCTTATTTTGACCTCGACCCGAAAGCCGAAGGGAAAACGTATTCGAAATGGGGCGGGTACCTGTGTGACGTCGACAAGTTTGATCCGCTTTTTTTCCACCTCTCGCATGCAGAGGCGGAGGTGATGGACCCGCAGCAGCGCCTTTTTCTGGAAGAATCGTGGAAAGCTTTTGAGCATGCCGGTTACTCTCCAAAGGCTCTGTCCAATGTGCGCTGCGGCGTTTTTGTGGGTGCTGCAGTCGGCGACTACGGCAACGTTCTGCGGCGGGAAAATCCTGCGCTCGCCCGATCCGCCTATGCCGGGCTTGGGCTGACTCCGTCGATTCTGGCCGCGAGGATTTCGTACCTGCTGAACCTCAAAGGCCCGAGCATTTCGATCGACACCGCCTGTTCCTCATCGCTGGTGGCCCTGCATCAAGCGTGCCGAAGCATCCAGGCCGGTGATTGCGACATGGCGATCGCCGGCGGGGTCAATCTGATCCTGGACGTCGACCAGCTTATCACGACGAGCCGGTTGCAGATGTTTTCTCCGGTCGGTCGTTGCCGGCCGTTTGATCATCGTGCCGACGGAATCGCCCTTAGCGAAGGTGTGGCTGTTGTTGTCGTAAAACCGCTGGCGCGAGCCGTGGAAGACGGCGATCGCATTTACGGCGTCATCCGCGGTTCCGGCGTCAACCAGGATGGGAGAACGAACGGCATCACCGCGCCGAGCGCCATTTCACAAGCTGAACTCATCAGTGCGGTTTACCGCGGCGCCAGGATCAACCCGGAAGAACTGGATTTGATCGAGGCGCACGGCACCGGCACGTCTCTGGGAGACCCGGTGGAGATCCGGGGGTTAACGGCAGCATTCCGCCAGTTCACGGAACAAACGCAGTTCTGCGCGCTCGGATCGGTCAAGTCGAACATCGGCCACACCTCGTTTACGGCCGGCCTTGCCGGGGTCATCAAAGTGCTTCTCGCACTGGAATACCGCGAGTTGCCTCCGTCCATTCACTTCGAGAAAGCCAATGAACAGATTGATTTTGAGCACACTCCGTTTTTCGTTAACACCGGGCTAAAAACCTGGCCGTCCAGCGGGTTGCGCCCCCGGCGGGCGGCCGTGAGTTCTTTCGGGTACAGCGGAACCAATGCGCATGTGCTCCTGGAAGAACACCTTCCCTCGGAGCAGCGGGGGGCGAGCGCTCATGAAGGCGTCCATGCCGTCCCCCTCTCGGCCAAGACCGATGAAGCCCTCCGTCACAATGCGCGACGGTTGGCCGACCACCTTGGGCAGGCGCTGGTGAAGACTCCCGGGAGAAACCTGTTGCTTAGGGAGGTGGCTTACGTCCTGCAGACGGGACGCGACGCCATGGACGAGCGCGTGGCCTTCCTGGCCTCGAGCCTGCCGGAGCTGTCTTCCAAACTTGCTGCGTTCCTGGCCGGTGATGATTCGATGCCAGGCATTTACCGGACGGCCGTAGACGGAAAAAAATCGGATCAAACGCGTTTGGCTTTGCCTGCCGGTTCCGTCGAAAACCTGGCCCGGGCGTGGGTCGAAGGAACGGAAGTTGACTGGCGCCAAGGTTACGGTGCTGAGATGCCGCAACGAGTCCCGTTGCCGACCTACCCGTTCGCGAGGGAACGTTGCTGGGTGCCGGCGCAAACGGGAAAGGCTGCCGGCGCATTGGATGAAAGCCGGCTGCTGCAGCACCGCAACACGTCGACGACCGCAGGCCTCCGCTTCACCACCGAGGTGCGGCCGGGAACGGCGTTGATCGATGACCATCGGGTCGGCCACGAACGATTGCTTGCAGGTGCCGCCATGCTGGAACTTGCGGTGGCGGCCATTCGTGAGGCGACGGGACAAACCGAGGTGGAACTACGGGATGTATTCTGGCTGCGGCCGCTGCCCGTTGATGATCCGCGGACGGTGCACGTCGTTCTCACCATCGAAAACGGTGAAATTTCATTCGAAATCCTGACGGAAAACCCGGCCCGCGTGGTCCATGCCAATGGCCGCGCCCGCACGGGTGAAGCGTTCGCCCCAGGCGACGTCGATCTCGAAAACATTCGGAAACGGTGCACCCGGGAACTTGACCCGCTGACGTTCTATGAGGAACTCGGGCGGACGGGCCTCCATTACGGTGCCGCCTTTCAGGTGATTTCACGCCTCCTCTGCGGGGATCGGGAAGTGCTTGGCGACCTGCGTATGCCTTCGCACCTTGCCCTCGGCCCGGACCGGTTTGCTTTGCCGCCGACCTTGATCGATGGCGCCCTTCAAACGGTTGCAATGCTCGCGGCGCAGTCGCAAAATGCCGTTCCTTTCTCGCTTGGCCGGCTCCGGTTTTCTCGTCTTACCGTTCCTGCTTACGCCTACGCCGTAGCAACCGGAACGGAGGCCAAAACGCCGGGTTATCGTGTTATCCTCGCCGATGAACAAGGTCGTGAAATGGTGGTCCTGGACGGTCTGGTCGTGCGTGCCCCATCAACGCCCGCCATCACCTACCTTAAACCGGTCTGGAGGGAACAACCGCTCCCCGCCACGGCACCGGCGCCGCCGCCTGGAACCCTCCTTTTGCTCGATAATGAACACGACCTCGCTGCACGGCTCCGGGCCGCCTGTCCCACGTTGGAGCTGGTGCGGGTAAGTACCGGGAGGGAGTACAACCGGTCGGACGCGTCCATCACGATTGAGCCGAACCGGCCGGAAGATTTCCAGCGCCTCATCAGCGAGGTGAATGCGCACTGCATCGTCCACCGCTGGGCCCGGGCCGGCCTGACCCATGAGGCTGCGGTGCAGGATGGGTTTGGTTCGATTTTCCTGCTGGTTCGCGCCCTTATCGAACGTGGGGTGGACCGTCAACTCCCGATCCTCTTTGCCTACCCGCACGGCAACCATCCGGCTTACGCTGCGGTGCACGCGTTTGCGCGAACGCTCCAGCAGGAGCACCCGAAACTTCTCTTACGAACCTTGGCCGGCAATGACCCCGATACCGTGGCGGAGGAACTGATCCACGGTGATGGTGACCTTGAGGTCAGCTGGACCGGTCGCCGGCGGCAGGTGCGCGCGTTTGCTCCGTTCACCCCAAAAGCAGTGGCGGCGTTGCCTCTGCGGGAAGGGGGCACTTACCTGATCACCGGCGGCACGGGCGCTTTGGGCCGGATTTTTACCGAGTACCTGGCGCGCCGGGTCCGGGCCCGCATCGTTTTGTTGAGCCGGTCAACATGGTCCAAGTCCACGCAAGCTCAGGCTCAGCTTTGGGAAAAGCATGGAGCGGTCATTTCCAATGTCCAAGGCGATGTGACCCGGCGGGAAGACGTTGCCGGCTGCGTGCGGCTCGTGAAACAGCGCCACGGCGCGTTGCACGGAATCTTTCATGCCGCCGGCATCACCCGGGACGGTTTGCTCCGCCGGAAGAACTGGACGGACGTTTCG
>DASWVC010000192.1:0-4976 GCA_036401335.1 Chthoniobacterales bacterium | reverse complement strand
GTGTCAAGCTGGGCGCGGGCATTCTGCTCGTTGGCCTGAGACGATTGGACCAGCGCTTTGTTCGCCTCGACGGTCGCTTTGGCCGCTTCGTAAGCACCCCGGGCAGCGTCAAAACTCGCCCGCGTGGTGTCGACATCCTGTTTGGAAACGGCCCGAAGGTCTTTTTGAAAAAGGCTGCTGTTCCGATCGTAATTGATTTTCGCAATCTGGAATTGGGCATCCGCTTGGGTGAGCTGCGCTTCGGCCTGAACCACCTGGGCCTGCCGTTGCAGGACCTCGGCCGCGGCCTGCGAGATGCCCGCCTGCGCCTGGGCGCCTTGTGCCTTTGCCTGATTCAACTGGGCCTTCGCCCGTTGGAGCGCAACGTCGTAATCCCGCCGGTCAAGGTGTACCAGCGGCTGCCCAGCCGTGACGTGCCAATTATCGTCCACCAGAACTTCCTGGACCGTGCCGGAAACCCGCGGGCTGATCTGGTGGACATGCCCGGTGACGTACGCGTCATCGGTTCCTTCATGCTTCGAGGCGTACTGCCAATGCCGGTAGCCGAACACGAGAAGCATCAGCAGTCCGAGAGCGCCGACAGCCAGCAGCACTTTCGGGGGGCCTTTGCGCTTCTTGCCGTCGCGTTTGGCCGTTTGTCGGTCGGGTTCCCCCTTCGACTCCTTTCCATCTCCCTGCGACTCCGGTGCCCTGTCTTGCTGATCGGTGCTCATTCGAGTGCCTTCGTTAAACGGATTTTCTAAACGGAGGAGCGCTCAAGCCCGGGTGTAAGTGGAAAAGCATTCCTGCGTTCTTTACGCTTGCACGCGGCCGCCAGCCGCCATCCACAAAGGTAACCGGCAGTATTTTCTCATTCGCTAAACGACCGGCCCGGGTTTCCTTTTTCAGCCCGGCGAACACGGCGAGCGGCCGAAAACCAAATTCCGGGTTAAAAAAGATCGTCCCCCAACGCCCGCAACGCTAAACCGGGGAATGCACGGGCCACCCTTGCCGGTTTGGGTCGGGTTGACCATTCTCCTGGGCACGCTGGTGCTTGTCATACTGGTCTGCAGGCGCTGGCGGCGTCGGGTTTACCTCAGCGCGGTCAGAAGCCTGTTAACAGCTGCCGAAGCACGCTTTTATAAAGTTTTGCAACGCGCTGTGCCGGAAGGGTGTGTACTGCTGGCGAAAGTGCGTATCGCCGACATCATCCAGGTGACCAGCAGGCACCCACCCAGCCGCCACCGTGTTTTCCGTTCCATATCCAGTAAACACGTTGATTTTTTGCTTGCCGATGCCCTGACCTTTGAACCGTTGGCCGCGATTGAACTGGACGACTCCAGCCATGCGCGCCGCGACCGTCGCAAACGGGACGAACTGGTGGAGCGGATCTTCACGGCCGCCGGCCTGCCGTTAATTCGAATTCCTACCGCCGCCCGGTATTCGGCCGGCCAGTTGGCCGCAGCTTTGGAGGAGCAGGTTGGCCGTCCCGTCACTCGGCGGGAACGTTTTTGATCGGCACACCAGACAGCTCGGCGGCATCGTCAAGCCGGTCGGACCGTCGGGCGGCCCGGGCCTTTTTGGCTTTGCGCGCCGTGTTCAGGGCCAGCTCGAGCATCGGGCCTGGAAATCGGCGGCACCCCTGGAGGGTTGTGGCGAAAGCCGTAACAAAATGATCAACCTCCTTGTCGCCGATCATCAACGGGGGCAGGATCTTGATCACATCCATGTTGTGGCCGGCCACTTGGGTGAGCACCCGGTGCTGGCTCAGCAAAGGCACGACAACCAGCTGTGGAAAAAGCGAACGGTCAATCCTGTGCAAGAGCCGCCACGCCATTTTCATCCCGAGATCAGGCGGCTCATGAAATTCAATCGCGATCATTAGCCCTTTCCCACGAACCTCCTTGAGGAAGCTGAACTCTTGCTTCAGGGCATTGAGGCGCTCTACCAACGCCGCACCTTGCCGGGCAGCGTTCTCGGTCAACTGCTCGTCCTCCAGCACAGTCAGCGCTGCGAGACCGCAGGCCATCGCCAGGTTGTTGCGGCCGAACGTGCTGGAATGCACCACGCAACGATCCAGCCGGCTGAATACCTTTTGGTAGATCTCCCGGCGCGTGACGATGGCGCCGCAAGGAACATAACCCCCGCTGAGGCTTTTCGCGACGGTGATAAGGTCCGGTTCAAGGTTCCAGTGCTGGAACCCCCATAACTTTCCCGTCCGGCCCAGTCCGGTCTGGATCTCGTCAGCGATGACCAGCGTGCCGTGCCGGCGGCAGAGGGCCTGAGCTTCCTCATAAAAGTTGTCCAAGGGAAATTTCACCCCCTTGCCTTGCACCGGTTCAAAAAGAAAAGCCGCCACGTCTTCGCGCCGCAAGGCGCGCTCGAGCCCTTTCAGATCACCCAGGCGCACCTTCTCGGTATCGGCCAATAACGGGCCAAACCCCTCCTGAAAATTCGGAATTCCGGTAACCGAGAGTGAGCCGAAGCTCAACCCGTGGTAACTGCCGTGCAGGCTCACCACCTTGGCGCGTCCGGTGGCGGCACGGGCGAACTTGAGGGCGCCCTCGACGGCTTCCGTCCCCGAATTGCAGAAGAACACAGCGTCCAAATGGGCCGGGGTTTTCTTGACCAGCGCTTCCGCCAGAAGCCCGCTAAGCAGGGAACAGTCGAGCTGGACCATGTTGGGAAGGTCAAGGTCCAGTACATCCCGGAGGGCTTGTTTGATCGCCGGGTGATTCCGGCCCGCATTGAACACGCTGTACCCGCTCAGAAAATCGAGGTACGCATTGCCGTCGTGATCGTATAGGTAGGCACCCTCACCGCGAGCGTAGACTTTGTCGAATCCAGTGATGCGCAGCACCTCAACCAGTGTGGGATTCAGGTGGCGTTCGTGAAGTTCGTAGTTTTCGCCGCTGCGAGCCGCAATAAGTTGCTTAAGGTCAATGGGCATAGACGTCACCGCCAAGGCCCGCGCCTGGGCGGGCAGGCAGTGAACGTGCGATGGTCCTGAGTCGGCGTCAACCGGGGGTAGTAGAGTGCAACCAGAACACCGCGCCAGTAGACGGCGGGTGGAGGCCAGCCCACGTTGCCGCTCTCTCCGGGGCGCTTGACGCCTGCAACTCCTTGCGATCAAGGCCAACGTCACGCCAACGGTTCGGTGCCCTCGTTGAGGATCTTAAGGTATTGGTTGTAGGCGTAAAGCCGCCCGTATTGACCTCCGGTGATTTCGCGCACGAGTTGAATGGCCTCCAGCTTCTTTAGGATCGTGCCACAGGTCATGGCAGAAAGTCCGGTCGATTCAGCCGCACCCGCCGTCGAAGTGATCGGATGGCGTTGAAGGTATTCATGCAGCCGGAGGGCAGAGCCGGCAGATTTTCCGAGCGCTGCGACCCGTTCGTGGTCGGATCGAAAAACAGCGAGAAGGCGGTGTGCGGAACGGACGGCCTGGTCAGCGGTCTCGACCACGCCCGTGAGGAAGAAAAGCAGCCATTCTTCCCAGTTTCCCGTTAGCCGCACTTGCTGAAGCAATTCATAATACCGCTCCCGGTGCTGCTTGAAATAGAGGCTCAGGTAAAGGAGCGGCTCACGCAGCACGCCTTCCGCACAGAACAGGAAGGTGATCAGCAGGCGTCCCACACGCCCGTTGCCATCCAAGAAGGGATGGATCGTTTCAAATTGAACATGGGCCAGGGCGGCTTTAATCAGCCAAGGGGTTCGTACCGGTTCATTGTGAAGGAATTTTTCGAGCTGTCCAAGGCATTCAAGGGCTTGATCCGGAGGCGGTGGAACATAGGAAGCGTTGCCGGGGCGCGTTCCCCCAACCCAGTTCTGGGAACGGCGAAATTCCCCGGGTTCCTGATGAGCCCCCCTGCCCTTGGAGAGGAGCACACCGTGAATCTCCCGGATGAGGCGCAAAGAGAGCGGTAAACCGCTGCCGAGAAGCTCCAATCCGCGTTGGAGCGCGGCGGCGTAATTCGAAACTTCTTGTACCTCACCCAGCGGCGCCCCGGGAATTCCTTGGGCCTCAAAGATCACGAGATCCGAGAGAGATGACTGGGTGCCTTCAATTTGGGACGAAAGAACGGCTTCTTTGCGGATGTAAGTGTAAAGAAAAAGTTGAGGTTGCGGCAGGAAAGCGGTGATGCCGTCCAATCGGCCTAGGGCCAAGGCAGCATTGTTTAAAAGGTCATGCAGAAAAGCATCCACCTCCAAGGGCGGGTCTGGCGGGAGGGGGTTGGGAATGAACGCTTTGCACGTTTCTCCCACGTTGGAAACGAGTGTGTAGTGGCCGGTGAGACCGCGCAGCATAGCAAATTCAAAGGATTGGAAATCAAGTGTTTCAAATTCAAAGATAGCGCCTCATCTTTGAATTCCGAAGGTAAGGATGCAAGCTTTGAACCAACGACTGCTCGTAACAACCCGTGACATTTCCCGTCGCATGGCCCGAACCAGACCACCCGGCGCAGCGTCCGCGTGCGGCGCACCCACCTTAAACCGTGTTTGGCCCATGCCTTGCACGCCCTTTTCACCGTAGCGCACCCGCGGTTGCGGGCCTTTCCCACAGCGGGTGGAAGGGAGGAGAGCCAACGCGCCGTTCCTTCCGGGGCGCTTGGCGCCCTCGGCAGGTTACAACGGCATTTCCATTGTCTGCAAGAAACCGGGTCACCGGCTTGCGGACCATTGGATCAGCATCCCGTCGGCCACGATCAATCCCAGCCCGCACCAAACCGCGGGAGCAATCGGCTCGTGGAAAACCCCTGTAGCTGTTAATGCCCGACCGCGTGACAGCGGGTCAGGAACAACGCGCCGGCGAACAACAGCAGCGGAATAACGGCCGACAGAACGATCAGACGGGACCCTTGCCAGTTAGCCTTCCAGACCTTGGGCGACCGGAGGTGATGGTGACGCCCCGTCACCTTGACCGTTTCCGGATTGTCGAGTTCGCCCTTCATCTCGGCAGCCGAAGCATACCGCCGGTGCGGCTCGCGCTCCATGGC
>DASWVC010000191.1:0-23063 GCA_036401335.1 Chthoniobacterales bacterium | reverse complement strand
TGCCGGCTGCGCAATCAGCGAGAATTGAATGTAGCACAACTTAAAGAAACATTGACCGCGTTCCGTTACATCCCCGCCGCCACGCTCCGGGAGATGCTGGCGATGTTGAGTCCGGAGAAGCCCAGAACCTAGGTGTCTTGTCTATTACTACTCCGTTAAACTATGATGGATGCGTGGGTTTGGCAGTACCGGCAATGCGGGTGGCAGGATGGCCGGAGCAGCCGCTGGACCGCCCGGCGTACCGCCGGCCGCGGGAGTTTTCTGTCTTGCAACGCGTTTTCAGAGGATCGTGAGCGCCTTCTGGTGCGTGGTTAATTTGCTGCCCTTACCCGATTCGTTTGTTCGAAAACGCTGGTTCTCCATTGCTTGTACAAAGGCAGGACTGCTATTTCTGGATACCTCGCTTCCACAAAGTTAATGAAATCTAAGGCCAAGTTACTCAGTTCAGAGTAGACGCTGGTTTTTTTGATGCGCTCGGCGTGCGCTCCGACGATGGGGTTGCCCCAAAGGTCGCGGCAATCTACCTCGAAATCCTCGTCGGACGCCGTGAAGCCGATGTCCCGTTCGATGCCCTGTTCAAAAAATTGGAGGCGTGCACTGCCCCGCTCGGAAAGCTCGCCTAACACCTCCGGAATCTGAGGAAGGATGATGGCCAGGTCCGTCCGCACATCAACGGGCCACCTGAGACCACAGCAATCAACCTTGAAATGTGCTGCGCCCGCATCCGTGATCCAGGAGCACAGGTCTGACAGGACGCTCGAGACATCGTCAAGCTCGGGATCGTAGTCAGGAACGCTGGGGCGTGAAAGAACGTCTTTGTCGTCGGAGGTTGTGATGCGAAAGATCATTTGCACGAGCGGTTATTTCGATTCCGGCGCTGGCGCGGCGTTTGCTTCCGGAGCCGGCGTGGGATCTGGTGCGGGAGCCGGCGTGGAAATCGGAAAGGCGCTTCTGATTGTGCCATCCCGTTTTGGGACCACCTGGGCGCGGGTCACGTTGGGATCGGTCGTACCATCAGGATTGATAACCTGACCCAGGCCTGGCGGTATGTCGATCTGTTTAGGCCCGCTCAACGGGTAATGCTGGGAAAGTACGTCTGCAGCCTGCTGATTGTCCAGCCACTGCCCTTGAGGATCACCCGTTCCAGCGGCGCGCCCTTGAAGATTGGCCGTTGTTTTGCTGCCTTCGCCGTGCGTCTCGAACGTGTGCCCAAACTGCGGCTTGCTTTTTGGGTTCGGCGGCTTTCCCAGGATGTCCTTCGGAGATGGTGTGCCGGGAGGTGGTTCTTCCGGCGGGTCAGCCAACGCAGGCGGTCCCTTGGTTGGTTTGGGATTGTCAGGATCCTCCTCGGGCGGGGGATCGTCCTTATGCTTTTCGGGGTCGTCGCACTCAAGGCCGAACGGGTCATCCCACCGCAACGGGTTTCGCGGATAGGCGTAGAAGTTATTACCACCCGCAACACCGATGGGATCCGGTGCGGTGTAGTCACCGACTGCAGGGTCATAGTGTCGGTGGAAATTGTAATAGAGGCCGGTTTCCACGTCATGGTACTGACCCCGCAGGCGGAACGGATTGGGCAGGTCTCCCTGCCCTGAAAGCAGGTTGCCGTAGGCATCCAGCGTGCAAGCCCACCGCGGTTCACCAAATTCATCAAAGGTGTTCTGGACGGCGCCGCGACCGTCCAAGATCGGCGTCACGCGGCGCCCCCGATGCCATTGCGCCACGGGACGGAGATCCATGGAAACGTAGACGTTCAACGGAGCACCGCCCTGCACCTCTGCCGCGAGGGCGTGACCCTCCCAGAGAAATTCCATTCGTTCCCCGTCGATCAGCTTTGCCGTGCGCCTTCCAAACGGGTCGTATTCGTAGTGTACGACCGATCCATCTGGTTGCACGACATCGACCAGCCGGCCATTGACATCGTGTTTGAGCGTCCGATGAAATGGACCGGTTCGGATGACCTTCACAGCGCCATCCTCGCCATACGACATTTCCCGTGACCCGTCTCGGAGCACCTTGGCCCCGGCAGCCACATCCCGCGGGCCATGGTGGCTCGCGCAGATCGCGTCGTTCGCATCGTAATCATACGCCTCCTCCGCGATTGCCCCCGACTGGTCTGGTTGAACTTCTCTCAGGCGATCAAGCTCGTCGTACGAAAAACGAATCGTCCCTTGGCGATTATCCTGGAGTACGATGAGGTTGCCACGAAGGTCGTAGGAGTAAATCCGTACGAAGCGGCCATCGCGCGCCTGAACGCGCTGCTCGTGGAGGTGGCGGTCGTTGTCATAAGAAAAATATTCTACGACGCCTCCCGGGCACCGGCGCTCCACCACTCGATCGAGGTTATCCCATTGTAGTTTTTGACAGAGGCCTCGTTCGTCCCATAATTCAAGCAAACGACCACGTGCATCAAAGGTGCGGGTCACCCTGCTGCCTGCATCCGAAAAAGGCAATAAGCGCCCGACACGGTTTCCGTCAGCGTCATACCGGTAAGACAAGCGCCGTCCGTGCTGGTGCTCAAGAACGATACGGCCGAAACGGTCGCGTGCCAGTTCGACAACCGTGTGGTTGTTCCACGCTTTGATCACCCGGCCTTCGTGGTCATAGGCAAACTCCTCAACCAATCCATCGGACGCCTCACGTGCCACCACCCGGCCCGCCAGGTCAAAACGCTGAACCACCGTGCGGCCGTCCGACAGGAAAATTTTTGCGCGCCGTCCAGAGGGATCGTACTCATAACTTTGAAGGCGCCCGTCAAACAGTTTTTCCTTGACGATCCGACCCTGAAGATCGCGGTGGTATTCAAACCGCTCACCCACGCGGTTGGTGATCGCCGCCATTTTGCCTTCGTGATCGTACTCATAACTTACTGTGCCGCCCGTGGCGTTAGTTTGAATCAGGAGGTGGCCATACTGATCGTAACACCACGTTTCGGATGAACGCCCCGGCCGGGTTCGTTTGGTCATCTGGCCGATGGCATTCCACTCGAAACGGGTCCGGCCCAAGGGTCCGCGAGTGATTTCAACCGGGCGGTGCAGGTCGTCATAGCCGGTCTTCGACACCACACCGCTGGAATCAAGCACCAGGATTGGATAACCGAGCTCATCAAATTCAGTGCGTGAGACAAGCGCAATCTGGTCATGGTTTTCCTGCCAGCGAAAGTGTTCGTCGCGCCGAATATGGAAAACCCAATTACCGGCACTTCGCGCCTCAGTAACAAGGCCGTTAGAACCCCACTGGTACTTCCACATCCGACGAGGAAGGTTTTCCAGGCCGAACAAACTACCTTCATGGGGGCGCTCCAGTTTCCAGGCGTTGCCATTACGGTCCACCAGGCGAGTCGGGGCGTGAAACTCGTCGTGATCCACCACGGTTTTGGCGCCGCAACGGTCAACGGTGGTTGCACGGTTCCCCTGTTCATCGTACGCGGAGCTCTCCTTAGCCCCGTCAGGATGGAGGACGCCGACCAGGCGACCGCGTTCATCGAAACTATTGGTGGTGACGCCGCCGAGAGCATCTACGATCTGGACGACTTGTCCGGAGGGATTCAAGAAGTACTGAGTGACCGCACCGCGGCTATCCGTCACCCGGGTCACTCGAGGTGCCGTCAGGTACTGCAGCTTCCGTTCCTGGAAACCGTCGGCGCCAGCCGTGCGGGTGCAACGGCCGAATCGGTCGTAAACGAATTCGAAACGGGATCCCAGCGGGTTGGTCTCGGCGATCAGGCGGTTCTCCTTGTCGTACGTGTAACCCTTGCGGTAACCCATCGCATTAACGGCCGTTATCAGCCGTCGAAGTGAATCGTATTCGTACCTGACCAATAACCGGCGCCCGGTCATACCAAGAAAGTAAACTGCGTCGATGAGGTCGTCTCGATGGTAGGTAATCTCCACGGTCCGGCGTTCGAGTTCTTGGAACAGCCCCGTGGGCCGGCCCGCAAGGTCGTAGGTAACGGCCACCCGGTGGCCGGCTAAATTTTCGATCCAGGCAAGCCGCAGGCGCTGATCGTCTTTCGCTGGGAAGCAGAACCGGCTGACGTCGCCCCCGCTGTGCCAGTGGACGACGGTGTAGTGCTCAGGGTCTCGGCGCAGTTCCATGTTGGCGCTCAGGTTAGTGAGAACCTCACCGCGGCGAAGAGAGCCGCGGACCGCCGTGAATGTAATCTCTTCCCCATGAGCGCCGGTCAAAACGTAGCCGTCGGAACATTTTTCGAGGCTCATGAAATAGGGTAACGACCATTTGACACCTACCCAGGTGTCGCAGGCGGAGACGGTCGAATAATGGCGGCGCCAACGGAGCCCCAACGCTCCCGGGATCCGAAAGTCGGTGCTAAGCGTGAATACCGCCCCGGAGCCAACGTCAACCGGGTGACCAACCATAATCCGCCCGTCACTCATAAACCGGGCTTTTGCTTGCGCTCATGGATGGTTTTTGCCGGCCGAAAGCCTGCCGACCCCGGTACTAACCGCGTGCGCAATTCCTGCCTGCGCAGCATGCACGGCAATCCCCTGTACCAGGGCGGCGACGCTTACTCCGACCATCACATTGCTAAAACCCAACGTGGCGGCGTTGGGCACAACGGGGATTTCACTACAGGACGCGGCCACGAGCGGCGCAGTAAAGGCCAGCGGGCCGCCATTAACGGTCACGTTCGGACTGCCGACTGACGTTGATCCCTGCCCACCCGGAAAGGGGACGGGTGGAAGCAGCAGGTGAACCCAGGTCGGCCACTTGGTGAACGAAGAAAAACTGCCTTTGACGGTTTCCCAAGTGCTCGCGCGGCTGCTGGTGTCGATGCCGGTCACGTCCTTCAGGAAACCGTCGGCGCTCGCCGGCTTAGGGATTAATGAAGCAATGCCCGCGATTGCGATGTTGGCAACGGTCGTGAGAAGCATGAGAACCAATGCTTTCGGCACCTGGACCAAATGGTGACGCCAGTAGCTCATCAGATTGGTAAACGTCGGAGGGGCCGGCAAACCCATGGGGATGTGAGCGGTGTACCCCATCGCCCCGACCGTACAAGCGGGCATTCCGTTGATCAGCACCAACCCACCCGAGAAAGCGGGAAACTGCGGTGTGTTCCAGAGAAATACCGTGCCCAGGTAGGGGTGTGGCACCATGGGGATAGGCGCAGGTGCAGGGGGAATGATGACGGTATGAAAATCCAACCCGATGATCGGGTCCATCAGCTTCGCTGCCGGGAAAAGCGGCATTAAAGATCTCCCTTCTCGGAGCGACCGAATAGACCGGAATCTCCCGGAACCACATGGTTCGCGCCAATGATCACCAGGGCGATTGCGACTAAATCATT
This sequence comes from Chthoniobacterales bacterium, assembly GCA_036401335.1. Taxonomy (GTDB): domain Bacteria; phylum Verrucomicrobiota; class Verrucomicrobiia; order Chthoniobacterales; family JAFAMB01; genus DASWVC01. The sequence continues at coordinate 17,752 of DASWVC010000191.1, read as the reverse complement.
GCTCCGCGACGTTTGCCACGCGCGCGGCCTTGGCGGTTTCAGGTTCACGCGATCAACACCTCCATTTTCTTCATTTCCGGGAGCCAGTCCGGGCCGGGGTACGTGACTGCGCCCCGCCAGAGCAAATCCACCTGCCGATCTTCCATCCGGATCATCACGGTGTGCAGCACGACGGGCGGTTCCTGAACGCCTTGCCCGAGGTCGAGGCCGATGCGCGGCCGTTCACCCGGAAGTTCAAATTGAACTTCGCCCTCAGGGGCAAGGTGCACGAGCTTCACCTGCTCGGTGCCGGCCAGGAAAGGGCACGCGAGCCCGGCAGAGGCACCGTTGAAAAACCGGAAATCCATGTCGGGCAGGCGTGTTTTCTCGTAGAGTTCGCGGTTTGCCGGCGGAACCAGGGGTGAATAGGCTTTTCGCAATTCCTGCTCCAAGGCCCGGTCTGCGGGCATTACGCCGGCGTAAAGGCACCGGGGATGCCACATTTTCAGGGTCCAGCCAAAGCTGTGCGGGGCTGGCTGGCCCTCCCAACGCCTGAAATCACCAACGCACAGCCGTGCCGGCGTCAGCCGGTCGCCGGGATCCTCGAGGTTCGGCAAGGGAAGGTCCTGAATGCTGCGCAGGCTGTTCGCCACGGCATAACCGCGGCCGAGGTGATTGCGGGGATAAGCACACGGCATCTTCGGTTCCGAGTAAATGTCCACCCCGCCGTAGGCCCGTTCGTAGCGCAGGTCCATGGTCGCGAAGGGCTGCGGGTCGGTGAAAACCGGGTCCTGCCCTCCCCGGTACCGGGCCACACGGTCGCCGACAACGAGCAGGTCTTTCCGGTGCGGGCCGACCACCAGCGAAGCCGTAAGCGCGTCAACACGTTCACCGCGCGGCGCGTACACGCGGCCATTTAGCACGACGTCAGTGGCGATTTTGAAGGGCACGTGGTCGCTCTCGTGCGCCACGGTCGAGTTCATGGGATCGCCATGGTGGACATCGCCGGGAACCAGCTTCTTATCCGTGGAGGCACGAGTGCAACGGCTCCCGGAGAGGATGTCGTAGGTCCGTTTTACGAGGATGCCGAAGGTGTGTTCGCCTTGCGGCGTCTGGCCCGGCAGCAGGATTTTTTGCACGGCACGCTCGCCTGCTGCGGCGCCCGGCGGGTTCTGAATAGCGGCGCTCATCGGTCTTAGGACACCTCAGCAGCCAGTTTTTTCATTTCGGGCAGCCAATCCCAACCGGGGTAAGCGTGCGCGCCGCGCCAAACCAAATCGACCTGCATCTCTTCCATCCGGACACAAACCGTGTGAAGGAGGGTCTTGAGTCTGTTCTCACCCAGCCCGATATCAAGCATGATGCCGGGCACTTCACCCGGAAGCTGGAACTCCAGCGGACCGGCTGCGGCAAGATTAACCAACCGGAACGCTTCATCGCCGCCAAGGTACGGAAGCACCAATCCGCGCGACGCGCCGTTGTGAAAACGCACGTCAAAACCCGGAAGTTTAAACTGCCGGGCCAAAGCAATCTGGCCTTTGGGCACCAGCCCGAGGGTTTCCTCACGCAAGACGGTGTCGATGTTGACGTAAGCGGGAACGGCGCCGGTAAACGAGCACCGCGGGTACCACGTGCGTTGGAACCAGCCGAGGCCGTCAGGCAACGGTTGTTCGCTCCAACGGTCTGGTCGTTCAATGATGATTCGCTCCGGGGTCAACAAATCTTCCGGGTCTTCGATGTTCGGGAGGGGCAAGCCTTCCACGATCTTCCGCTCGTTCTTCAAGACCGCCCCAGCGCCGGATGTGTTGCGCGGGTAGTAGAAGGGTTCCCCCGGGTTGCTCAGGTTGTCCCGGCCGCCATAAGCGCGCTCGTATTGGAGGACCATTTCAGTAAACGGAACCGGGTCACTGAAAATGGGCGGAGCGCTCCCCCGGTACCGGCAATGCCGGTCCCCGGTCACACGAATCGTTTTCCGGTGCGCCCCCACTTCGACGGTTACATCCAACTGAGGCACCGGCTGGCCGCCCGGGCTGAACGCCCTGCCGATCACGACGACGTCGGTCGCGGGTTTGCAGGGAGCGAATTCGCTTTCATACTTTACCGTCGCCCACTCCGGATCGCCCCCGTCATAGTACTCGTCGGTTTGCAAAAAGGGCCGGGGTTTCTCGCAGCGGACCAGACGTCCTCCCGGGCCGAAGTCATAGGTCCGCTTCACCAACACGGAAAAGACCGGCTGGCCGGTGTCATCCTTCCCTTGGACGATCGCTTTGACCTCGGGTGCTTCGGTTGCTGCAGCCACAGTGCCTCTTTAAGGGTTCAGCATGACCACCCCACCCTGCACGGTGTTCGTGACCGAGCCGGCAGATTTAACGGCCGCACCGGAAATTTCATGGGTGGTGTCCGCCTCAGACACGACCTGGCCTCCCTTGACGTAAACTTTCGCCGTGCCCGTGATCGCGACCTGGGTGCCGCTCAGCTCAATGTTACCGTCGCTCGCCATCCATAACTTGCTGGCTCCCGTGTGCAGTTGAATGCTGGTTGCGGCATGGATGTAGATGTGTTGGGAATCGGCCGACACAACAATCGCCCCGCCCGTGGATTTAATGGTGAGGTTACCTTTGACGGTGGTATCTTGCGTGGCGTCGTACTTTTCCGTCAAGGCACCCTGCACATGGTAGTTTGCGGTGCCGGTCTTGACGTCATGCTTGTACGTCCCCTCGCTGATCTCAATCGTCGCATTATTTTTTATGGTCTCAGAAAGGTCGTGCTCGACCTTTGTGTTCATGTCGTACTGCGCGTGAATGGTGATATTTTCCTTCCCGGCAGTGTCATCCATCGACATCTCGTTGTAACCCTTGCCCTTGTGGGTGTTGGACTTGAGGCCGCTCACCACTTTCTTGCCCGGAAGTTCGTAAGGAGGCATGGTTTCCGCATTGTAAACGCAGCCGACAATCAAAGGCTCATCCGGATTGCCCTCCACAAAAGCGACAATTACTTCCTGCCCAATCCGCGGGATTTGCGTGCTCCCCCACCCTTTGCCGGCCCAGCTCTGGCCGACCCGCAGCCAACAAGAACTGTTCGCGTCCTTCTTGCCCTGACGATCCCAGTAGAATTGTACCTTCACCCGCCCGTATTTGTCGGTGAAGATTTCTTCGCCTGGTGGACCGGTCACGAGCGCCGTTTGCACTCCTTGAACGAATGGTTTCGGCGTTTTGCGTTTTGGCCGGAAAGGCAGTTGGAGCGGGATGCAGGTGAAAGTATTTGAATAGGAGAGATCGGTCCCGCCGGGGTTGGAGGTGTAAGCATCGGGCATGGCGGCGTCATGCGTGACCGAGGCGAGCACGTACTCTCCATCGGCATCGAAATGACGGTCTAACTCGAATTTGTAACCGGCGGTGAAATTGATGCAGCTGGAGGATCCCACGATCTTCAAGGACTCTGCGGCCTCGGCCTGGATCCTGAGCTTGGCGGTTCTTTCGTTATCGTCGAAGATTTTCTGCAGCCTTTCCGGCTGATCATTGCCGTTCGGGTTAACCCCATCGAACCGCACGGCATACCCGCCGGGGTATTCGTAGACTTCAAGCGGCGCATTGACCTTTCCATTCAGCGTGTGCTCAACCGATCCGGCCTGAACGGAAGGCATGATCTTGGCCTTGGCCTCAAGGTTCTGTTTCGGCTGTTGAAATGAATGGTCCCAGACCGAGTACCTGGACGGCCGGATCGTCTGCGTTTTCCGCCATTCAAAGACGTGGTCCGCTTTTCGGGCGCCGCCTTCAGCCATGCCGTACCTGGCTTTGGTGAGGCCAGGCACATCCAGGTGGGACTGGGCAGAATCTGCCACGATCATTTTGTGACCACCCGGGTTGTGGATGAAGAACCAGTAGATCCCTTCTTCCTGCATCAAACGGTTGGCGAAGTCGAAATCTGATTCCCGGTACTGGACGCAATATTCCCTAGGCTCGTAGTGGCCATGCAACTCGTAGTCGCAGTCAAAGCCTCCGAAAACCTCCTTCAGGATATCCGGCACCGATTTCTGCTGAAAAATCCTGCTTTGGGCTTGCTGCGTGAGCAACCAGACCCGGGGAACGATTTCTGCATAAAAGGAGGTGAACCTTTCACCTCGGTCACCTTGTGAGAAACAGGCACAAATGCCACTGAGGTACCGCCATCGCTCTTCACCGCCATCGCCGGGAGTGGCCGCTTTCAGGGAAAGCTCGCTTCCGACAAGTTTGCTGAAATCCACCTGGGTCGCATTCTCGGCGATCAAGTCCAGCTCGAAAGAGAACAGGCCGCTAAGCTCCTCGCGGCCGCGAAAGCCGGTGGCCAGAAGGACGTTATCTCCAAGGGGCGTGGTTACCTGGAGTGGACGATTGCTCTGGGAGAAAGACGCCATGGTAAAAAGCTACGCGAAATCGCTCGAACGACCTTCGTTGTCGGGTTGAATGGCACCTGCGCCGGCACCCTTCGTGCCTGATCTTTTCCGGAAAATCAATCCTTTGCAGGTTTCTCCGGCGCCATCTCGTCCGAATAGCGCTGCACGGCTGTCCAGAGCAGCGGGCCGCTGTCCCGGAATGCGTCGTAGACGGGGGCGGGAAACAGCATCTCCGAAGATGCGCTCACCCCATGGCATTGGCCCAAGCCGCGAGGCTCGCTCGCATCGGTCCCCTGGCCTGGATCTTTTTAAGCGCGAACCGGGGTATGCCCGGCCGCGCAAAGCCCTTTTGGAAAAGGGATTTAACAAGTGGTGTAAGCAACGCAATCTGACGATCTACCCCCAAGGATCTTCCGGCGCTACCATGAAGCACGCACCTTACCCTAAGGTGTTAGATGATCGGGTACGCCGCACCGGCGACGGAAACCGTGGATCGCCCGGCTGGTGGCAGGGCCAACCTGTACCTTGCCTGAGTTCTCGTTTCAGCTAAGGCGTTGCCAGAAGCGGCGGCGTGCCGGCACCGGCATGGTGCCCGTCGCGCAGGCCGCCAGGAACCCGTCGATGTTTGCCTGCCAGCGCTCTGGCAAAGCAGCCACACCGGGAGGCGGTGCAACCGGCAATGCCTCCGGTTCGGCACCCAGGCAGAAGAAGGCATCTGGTCCTGGCTCCCCGAGGACGCAGTCGACCGGCGCGGCCGGAGCGGCCTTGGTAATCAGGAGGGAAATTGGGGACGCGGGAGAGAACTGCTCAACGAAGCCGGCATAAAACCAAAGCCTGACTGAAGGTTGCTCATCAAGCGGGGGCAGACGCACCGCCGCATCCCGATTGTCGGCAATGAATGGTGGAAACGTGGGCTGCGAACGGGCGATGCAGGGAGCCAGGCTGCTTAGGGCGTCCCTCGCCGCTTGCGTTCGTTCCGAAGTCCACGCCGGCGACGGAAGCGCTGGGCCAACAGGTTGGCAACGGCCAAGGTCGGGTCCGCCCCGTGCGAGAACGTTCAGCAGCTCGGATTGGGTTGCCGCTTCACGCGCCTGCGCTCCCACCTGAACCACGCCGTCCAGGTAAGTCTGCACTGCAATTGCACCCTTCATGCCAGTTTGCACGCAGCAGACGAACGGGAACTGTCCCCTCCCTTTGCCGTCGAGGGAGGGCCAGAGCACTCCAACCAGGGACTGTTCGCCACGGCTCCAGACGAACCGATGATTGAAAGCAACGCTTGTCACGCCGCCCCGGGAATCGCGCCAGCCACCGGCCGCCACTTGCCCCGCGATGCCCCGGCGGTAGAGGACGTCTTCGAGGAGGGCCAGGGATTCTGTTTTGTCACCCAGAAGGCCCACATGGTCGTCCCAGGCAGGGTGCTTGCCGAACGCCGCAAGGCAGACCCGGCCGCCCAGTTTGTCTCGCAGGAACGCCTGCTTGAACCTGCTCATGGCACAAGCAGGTCGCGCAGCCCCAGCGTGTCTAAGGTCGGCCAGTTCTGGGCTGGGGGCAGTGGTTGTTCGAAGGCGAACTGCACCCAGACCGCAATCGGCTCACCCGGCTTGAGGGACAACCGCCACACCTGACCGTTAGCATCGACCGGCTTGCCGCCCAGACGGGCAAGGGCGCGAAGCGAGGCCCAGTTTTCACCGCAATTAACCAGGTCACTGCCGCCGCCACCCGTCGGGGTATGGTAGACGCGAAGCTTAAATCCGTCATTCACTTTGAACTTGCCGAGGGATACGTCCGTGGGTGCATCGACCGGCACGAGCCGTCCCCCGACCAGTTCAACCGCATTCCAGTTGCGTGGGTTGTACCCAAGCTCCGGTGGTGGGGTCGGGGTTGGCTTATCGCCCACAAACAACTGGCTGAGGAGCGAGCGCTTCGGCGGGCTGCCGGGTGGCGGCGGGGTGGCTGCAGGAGCCAGGTCGGGCCCGGACAGTTGGCGTTGTGCCTGGCCGTTCATGAGGGTGACGGTTACCGAGGCGAGTGACCCGTCGCCGTGCATGATGGCGTCAGTAAAGGCGAGCAGCGGATTTAATCCCTTCGTAAAATCCACGATCGATTGGCGTGACGCCGAAGGAAGTTTATCAAACGAGTCGACCGCCAAGTCCCGATGAATCATGCCCACCAGGGACTTGGCTTGTTTGACCTGTTCGATCGTCATCGCGGCGCTGTCCGAAACCGGTGGCCAGAGCAATGGGAAACGAAGCAACTGCCGAAGCGCGGTCTTGGCCTGACGCAGGTAGTTGACCGCGAACAACTGTTTCTGGGTGTCTTCCGTTCGCTGAATAAAGTAACCGCAGCTCGCGGTTAGTTGCTCCTTCATTTTTCCATTGTAATCTTCCACCCTTGACTGCAGGGCGGCCAGCGCGGCGCTGAGTTGTTGGAGTGGGCGCCAGTTCTGGTTTAGCAACACCATGCGTTCGTTGTAATGCTGTTGGGGCGCTCCGGTCCGGCACTCCTGGTAAAGGTCCCAGCGCACCAGGTAGGCGGGCCGCCCGTCGACTGAGTCGAGCACCCCTTCGTCGAGGGCACCGAACCCTTTCAGCTGCGCCTCGGGAACCCCGTTATCCAGCTGCACCTTCAGTTGGCGGGTAACCTCCGCAAGCTTTACCTGCACTTCCCTCAACAAAGCAAACCTGGGATCGTCTACGACGGCGGGGCCGAGGACCTTCGCGGTGGCTTTATCGTCCGGCCGAACCGGCGTCGGCAGCACCCGCTCGATTTCCGCCTGCATCACCGCGATCTGCCCGAAACGCGATTGGCTGCCCGCGGTAAGTTTTTGGTAAGCGGAACCCAACGTTTCCGGTCCATCTTCGAAAAGGCCGGCTTGGCGGACAGCGCCGATCTTCTCCTCCATGGCGGCTTTGGAGGCCTGCAATTTGTCGAGAGCCGCCGCGACTTCCCGGTCGCTGGTTTCCGGATCGTTCTTGACGCTTGCCTTGGCGGCCAGCACCACTTCCGCACCTTGAAAAGCACGGGCTGCCTCGGCCAGTTGGGTCAGCCGCTGCAAGTCGGTGACCAGATTCTTGATGCGTTCACGGGCGTCGGCCAAAAGGTGGTCCAGTCCGGCCTGGATCGCCGGGTTGCGGCTTAGTGCGTCGCCGCCGCTCGCCCAGTCAGGGGCCCAGGTGCCTCGACCGTCCGGGTTTTCGCCGTAAGTCCATTCCATGACACGGCCAAGCTGGCCGGGGTTGGCCTGGTCGGAAACGTAGTCGAGCAGCGGCGCCAGGAAACGGTCAGCGATCCCGTCAACTTTGGGCCTCCGTTGCCGTACATCTACCTCCAAAGCGACCAGGGCGGTCAGCGCTTTCGCTTCGAGCGAGCGGACGCGTTCGGGAGGACGCGGGTCGAGGGGCCGGGCGCCAGCCGAAACGGCGCCGCCCATTTTCTGTCGGGCTGCTTCGAGAAGCGGTTTTACGACCCCGGTCTCGAAAAGGATCCGCTGAGCTCGGGCGCGGTCCCGGCCAGCGTCCGATCCGGCCAACGCGAATGCGCGAAACACCCACGGAACGCCCAACGGTTCGGCGGCCAGTTCCCGCAAAGCTTCGTGAAAATCGGCCAGGGTAAGGTCGGGACGGGTAAATTCCGCGCGGGTCTGGGCCGTCAAACCAGGACCGACCGGCGTGTTGCCCAGGTAGGGGTAAACGCTGGAGCCGTTCCGGGCCGGACCCACGATCGGTTGCCACTCGCCGCCATGCCATCCCTCACTGGCCCGCGCCCAAAACCCGGTCTGGCTGTAGACATTTTCCCGAAGCGATCGGTAACCCAGGAGGCCGACTCCCAGAAGGGCCGCCAACCCCAGGGTGCCTAACCCGAACAAGGTCAACTTGCGCCGCAGCAACATGCGTTCAACGTCTGTCACGCGGGTGACCAACCCGTCTTCGCGAAAAACCTTGTCGAGGAACAGATCGCGCAGAAAATAGGAATGTTCTCGTTCCCATGCTTTGCCTTCGGGCAACGCGCCGGCCGGAACGCCGAGTGACCCCGCCAGGACTTGATCCAGGGCGGCGCCTTCGCGCATGGAGGAAGTAAAATAGATGCCCCGCAGGAAAAGCGGACGTGACGTCCACGCGCCGTTCAGGAACACGATCTCGAGGTAGCGGCGAAGCCGTCCGCTCAGCGCCTGAAGGTTTTGCGGCAGTTCGTAGAGGCCGTCCACTTCGTCGGCCCGGCGGCCGTTCGCCGCCCTCGGCGTGGGATCCTCCAGGAGACGAAACCGGCGTTGGTCCAGCCGGGCGGTGACTATTCTCAGGTAGTCGTCCACTAACTCCGGGCGGAAAGGAGCATCCAAAGGCGCGGGGTTCGACCAGCCGAACATCTGTTGCCGATCGCGAGGATCGCGGACGTCCTCAAAAAACTCCCTGAACCCGTTCAGCAGGTCAGCTTTGGTCACGAGCACGAACGCCGGAAACCGGATCTCCAACTGGCGCTGCACGTTCTCCAATTGACGGGCGATTTTGGCTGCTTTGCGTTCCAGCTCTTCCGGCGTGTCGCGAAGCAGGCTGTCGACCGGAATTGCCAGGATCAACCCGTTGACCGGGCAGTTCGGCCGATGTTTCCTGAGCAGGTCGAGGAATTCTCGCCATTCGTTCGTTGCCCCGGCCTCGACTTCCTCGAACAGCAGCCGCCCCGCCGTATCCAGGAGGATGGCATGGTTGGTGAACCACCAGTTCATGTTAATGGTGCCGCCCACGCCTTGGAAGTCTTCTTGCATCCCCGTTGGAAACCCGACGTCCGAATGGCGGATCGCCTCCGTTTTCCCTGCTCCCGGCTCGCCGACCATGAGGTACCACGGCATGTCATACAGGTCCTTGCCGGCAGCCTCAAACTTCGCGACTCCCTTGACGAAGTTGCGACGGAGGTCCTCCAGGCGGCTGCGCGCGGCCGGATCCGTCAATCCCCGGTGGGCGGCGGTGGTGACAAGCTCACCTTTAAGCTCGGCGGCCTGGCGCCGCCGGACCCAGAACGTCAACAGCAGGTAGAGCACGAAAAGTGCCGCCAGCAACAGAAGGCAAAACGCTACCAGCAGGGCCACCCTGGCCCCGAAAAAGGCCGCCGCGCCGACGATGGTGGTGGCCAGCAACACAAAAATCACAATGCGCACCCAGACTGCCAATGCGCCGAATGCCTTGAGCAGGTAAGCAACCTCTTTCATCTCAGATTTTTCGGCTCTCCAGGCCTTAACGGTGACCGGCGGGGACCGTTGACCGACGGGGATCCTGCGTCGCAACGGCCGACGTGGTGTCGGTAATCGAAATTGCCGCGGTTTTGTAAAGGTAAACCTCGACCGCTACCACGATCAGAAACAACCCGGCGAACACGATGGCCAGCCCGCTCAGTCGCGACAACCGGGGTTGGATCAGGTCACGCGTGTCGAGGCACTGGTAGGCTTCCGGGCTGATCCGGCCGCTACTTTGGCGACCTTCACCAAGGTGCAACCGGGCCGCGATCTCAGCTTCCTTGCCCCGCAGGTAATCGGGTTGCGCCGCATACCACCCGCAGAAACCAAGACCGAGGCAGGTGTAAAATACTTTGAGCCGTTCCGTCGCCTCCGGGGAAGGGTCGGCCAGCGTTTCGTCCAGCAGGTCGAAAAACTTTTCGTCCCCGGCCAGTTCCTTCTCTTGATAAGCCAACCGGCGTACGTGCCACGTGGCGGCAAACGGGGCTTTGCTTTCCGCGATCATCGAGTCAACAAAGAAAACCAAGGGCATTTCCAACTTCGACCACTGGGCCCGCAGCGCGGGTTCGGTTTCCGCGCGGGCCTGGAGGTCTTTGAACACGCCTTCGATTTCCGCCCGTAACTGGTCGTAACTTACGTGGGCGGCGCCCTTCCGACCCATGCGGTTCACCACGCAGATTTTGTTAAACAAGGGCTCACAAAGCTCAAGGGGCGTCATGGGAAGAAAACTCGAAAGCCAAGCGCCGATCGCGGCCTGGGACGGGCGCAGGCCGCATTGGGTTGCGGACGGAGCGGGCGGGTAGGTTCGCGGTTGAAAATCGGCTCAGCCATCTTTGCCGGCCGGGTTATCGGTTCGCGGCAGCACCATGTAAAGGGTAAGGTCGTAGTCCGCGGTTTCGTGTCCGGTCCACCGGACCACCAGGCGCTTTTCGGCCTGAACCTGTTGCCAGCTCCGGGCACTCTCGCCTCGCTGCAACCGGTAATAATAAAGGCCGGATTGCGCCGGCAGCTCGAGCGGAGGAAAGCGTTCCTCTTTCAAGACCACCCCGCGAATCGCACGTCCAGCCATGCTTTCGGGCATCAATTTAAAACGGTCCGCATCTTCCACGAGCCGGGCAACAGACCGGGGGTCTTCCCGCGTACGAACGGCCAGGAAATAGTCCGTCGGCCGCGTCAGGTGTTCGTCCGTCAGCAGCGCGCGATGGGTCGGCCCATCCTGGACGAATGGCACTTTCAGAAAGCTCGGAGCCACGCTGCCCCGGAGTAATTGCCGGATTTTCGCACAAACCTCTTCGAAGCAGACGTAAGGGCTGTCATGCTGGTAAGGCGTGCATTCAAACAGGCTGCGGTCCGGGTGCAATGCGGCCAGTTCCCCGAGTAGTTCACGCAGCTCCAGGTACAAATCGAAGGGCGCCACGGCCGGCACCTCAGCCAGCGCCTCCAGTCGTGCACCGAATCGGTTCAGGGTACGGAGCCGCATGATTTGCTCGAACTGCAGGCCCCGCATCGTGTCGATGCTGAACCCGCCGCGCGACACCTGGACCTCCAACTCACGCCGGCTAGCCAGCACCTGGCTGCTGAGTTCACGCACCAGCTCGCGCAGCGTCGGCGACCCGCTCATCACGAGGCAGGGGCCCACGAACTCAGGATCCCGGTGGGGCAAGCCAAGCTCTTCGCCGGTTGCCCGCACCACGCGAAGCAACGGGATGGTGTCGAGGTCGGACCGATCTTCGTCCTCCAGCAACAACCGCGCGTTCACCCGCCGGTATTGGAGCGGCCTCAGGTTTTCTCCTGTGTTCTCGTCCGTCACCTCGGTTTCAGCCACGCGGTACAGGATCTTCGCCCGAAAATCGGCGCCGTTGCCGCCCCCCATGGCATTGGCCCGGGTTGGAAAATACAGCGGGACACCAAGGTAAACCACGAACCGGCCGCGCGTTTCAAAAGCCTTCTTCAGGTCGATTACCGGAAGCTCGGCATCCTGGGGAAAGCTCACCTCCTGCCCACCCGGCATGACGGCCCGAAGGTGGTCGAAGCGCAGCCGCAGGTTTTCGAGATCATCCTGGGACAAACGGGCTTCGACAAGGCCGTACGGGTAAGGCCAGGCCAGGCGCCGTTCCGCCCAGACGGCTTCCTGCGCACTGCGCTGCATGCGTTGAAGGTGATGGGGGAGAAGAAAAAGCCCTTCGTGCCAGTGTAACTGCATGGTCGGTTGCGCACCTAGGAAGTGCGCGCGGGGGTGTCTGCTTTTGCGTTGATGGTTTCCACGTAGCCGACCACGCCTTGCGTTATCTGCGCTTCCACGGTCGGGCCGTTCATTCCTTCGGCTAACTCCACGTAACGACGCCAGCAGCGCTGGTCCGGGCTGCTGAGGAAGTTGGCTCCGGCGGCATCCACGGCCGCCCGGATTTTTTCCGGCGCGAATTTTGCCAGGTACCAGCGGGCAAAACCTTCGCCCGCGGAGCCAAAGGCGGAGAGGATAGAGACGGTAAGCTGTCGCGTCCGGTCAAACAACTGCTTGATCTGGAACGTCGCGACCTCGCGGTCTCCTTGCAGGTACCGGCCCAGGAACGCCCGGACCACCTCGGAAGACTCCCGCTTGATCGCCGATTGCGGCGCGAAGCGGCGCCACAACGGCCAGATCACCTGGTCCAGCGTCAGCGCCGTCTCGGCAAAGATGGCGAACAGCTTGGCAAACCGTTCAGGATCAATCGGCTTCTCCGGCGGCACCCCTAACCTGCCCCGAAGCTCGGGCGGCAGATCCGGGCCGGTTGCCACCAGGACCATCAACCCCGCGGCCCGGAGCCGGACGCTGAGGGCCACGCGTTCCTCCGTACTCATCGTTACAGCCATGGCAATCAAGCGGTCGGCCAGCTCGGAACCGGAAAGTTCAGGGGGCGGGGGCACCTGGGCGGGCGGATCGACCGGCGCAGAGAACAAGGGAAAATACTCAGCCAACGCCTCCAGGCTGCGGGCCCGCGAGGTTTCGGGCAGCCGGCGCAATTCCCGTTTGATCTCTTCCAGGAGCAAAGCTTTACGCTCCGAAGGCTCACGGTCGCTGAAACTGGCCTGAATGACCCGGAGCCTGGGAGCAAGGCGGGAGGCCCATGCATCCCCTTCACCGCTCGCGCGAGTTAAATCGCCTGAAGAATTCATCCTAAAAGACCGCGGGACGGGGATCAGGTGTTGACGTTAGCGAGGAGGGTTGGGGATTGGCAATGCCAAAGTCTTCAGGCCGGCGCGGCCGCGCGTCGATCACCCTTTCAGGTAAAGCTCGTAGGAAAAACGCAGAATCATAAAGCCGACGACCACCAGGAAGAAAACGCGGATGAACCGGCTGCCTTTCAGGATCGCCAGGCGCACGCCTGCCTCCGCGCCGGCGATGTTGGCCACAGCCATCGGGAGCGCAAGGGGCCATAGCACATGGCCCGACGTCACGAAGGTGAGCAACGCCCCGATGTTGGTCAACACATTGACCACCTTGGCCAGGGCAGAGGCGGCCAGAAATTCGTACCCCAGAAAGGCCGTAAACCCAAAGATCAAAAGGCTGCCGGTGCCTGGTCCGACCAACCCGTCGTAAAAGCCGACGGCCGCACTGAACGCGGCGCTCCGGACAATGCGTTGGCGCCGGCTCAGCCCGGCGCCCACGGAGCTCCGGGGAACGCCAAAACCCTTTTGCAGGTAGGTGTACGCAGCAATAACCACCAGCAACAAAAGCACCACGGGTTTAAACCGGCTGGGGTCGACAAACCGCACCAACGCCGCGCCAATGCCGGAAAACGCAAAGGCCGCTAGCCCGGCGGGCACAACCACGTTCGGATCAATGCGCAGGTGCTGGCCGTAGCGGCAGGCGGCCACTGCCGTCCCGGCAAATGCAACCAGCTTATTGGTGCCGAGAACCGTAGCGACCGGGGTGACCGCAGGCAAGACAACGAACAAACCCGGTAACTGGATCAACCCGCCGCCACCCACCACCGCGTCAACAAAACCCGCCAAAAACGCGGTGAGGATCAAGGCGGCAAAACCGGACGGGTGCACGGGTAAGGTCACGACGGGAAGAAGGTGTCTGAGTGGAGCAAATGCCACAAATCAAAGAACCGAAGAGTGCCACGGATTCCTCTGAAGCGGGAGTCGGCAGTCCCTCTTGGAGTTTATCACTCGTGGCATTCGGTGATTTTTCGGCTTGTGGCATTTTGGGTATCGGGGTGTCCGGAAAAAGGCAAGACCGCGCTTTTTTCGAACCGTTGATACAACTGTTAGAATTGATACCATTGATACAACTCTTCCCCCTGGCCCGCTTCGTGCCATAGTTCGCTCATGAGCATTGCGCTGATGGCCGAGCTGCGTCGGTCATTCCCCCCCGACCAGCTTCTCACCGAGCCGGAAGAACTTTACACCTACAGCTACGACGGCACTCCGTTGTTGAAAACGCTGCCGGAAGGCGTCGTGTTTGCCCGTTCCGTTGGGGAAGTGTCGGCGCTCCTTCGGTCCGCCACCAGACACAACGTGCCGGTGGTCACGAGGGGCTCCGGGACGGGCTTAAGCGGCGGCAGCGTGCCCGTGGCGAAAAGCGTTGTTCTCTGCCTCAGCCGGATGAACCGGATCCTCGAACTGGATACCGATAACTTGACGATGCTGGTCGAACCGGGGGTCATCAACCAGGAAATCGCAACGCTGGCCGAGAGCGCCGGCTTGTTCTATCCACCCGACCCCGGGTCGATGCGGGTGTCGACGATAGGGGGCAACGTGGCCGAAAATTCCGGCGGATTACGGGGCCTCAAATACGGAGTGACACGGGACTACGTCATGGGCCTTGAAGTGGTACTGGCGACCGGTGAAGTTTTCTTTACGGGAAACAAGTGCGTGAAAGACGTGGCCGGGTATTCCCTCAAAGACGTGTTCATCGGGTCTGAGGGTACGCTCGGCGTGATCACAAAAATTCTGCTGAAACTTATTCCCAAGCCGGCCGCTCGCAAAACGCTGCTGGCTGTCTACGATCAGATGGACCACGCCGCGGCCACCGTATCGGCCATCATCGCGGCCAGGATAATCCCGTGCACGATGGAGTTCCTCGACCGGACCACGATCCGTTGCATCGAAGACTACGCCCATGTGGGGTTGCCGCTTGACGCCGACGCCATTTTGTTGATGGAAGCCGATGGGCACCCGGCAGCGGTGGAGGACCAGGCCAGCGGAATGGCGACCCTCGCGCGGCAGCACGGGGCTCGCTCCGTCACCGTAGCCAAGGACGCCGAAGAAGCGGGTGCCTTGATGAACGCCCGGCGCATGGCCATTCCGGCCATGGCCCGCGTCGCGCCCACGACCATTCTGGAAGATGCAACCGTGCCGCGATCCAAACTGGCGGAAATGGTCCGGTTCGTCCAACGCACCGCCGACAAGCACCGGCTCACGGTCGGAACATTCGGCCATTTCGGGGACGGCAATTTGCACCCGACATTTCTGGCCAATGAACGGAACCCCGACGAGATCAACCGGGTGCACGAGGCGGTGCGCGAAATTTTTGATTACGCCGTGAGCCTTGGCGGCACCATCACCGGTGAGCACGGCATCGGCTTGACGAAAAAGGCTTTTCTGCCGGGCGCCATCGGGACGTTGAACGTGCGGATTTTGCGCGAGTTAAAACGGGCGTTCGACCCCGCCGGCATCCTGAACCCAGGCAAAGTGTTTGCCGCCTGACCCGTCGTCCCCGCTGTGTTTACACCCCGTAACCGTTGGTGACCGACCATGCCCGACCTCCCCGCCTCTCCCACCGGCCACAATTCCCTGAAGCTCCTCGACTATTCCATTCTTCAACAATGCATGCATTGCGGCTTCTGCCTTCCCACCTGTCCCACTTACGTGGCGACGCGCCTGGAGAAGAACAGCCCGCGCGGCCGGATCGCCCTGATGCGGGGCATCGCGGATGGCGCCCTGGAAGTCACCCGGAGCTTTGGCGAAGAAATGTATTTTTGCCTTGGCTGCCTCGCCTGCGTGACCGCCTGCCCTGCCGGCGTCGACTACGCCCGGCTGTTTGAAACGGCCAGGGCTGACATCGAACGTTCCGGTGTCCTTCAAAATCCCTCCCGCGATTGGACGCGTCGCGGGCTGTTGGGCCAGCTTTTCACGCGGCCCCGCTTGCTCCGACTCGTCGGCCGTGCCCTTTGGATTTACCAGGCCGCCGGTTTGCAGGCGCTGGTCCGCGGGTTGGGCCTGACACGAGTCCTGCCAAAGCGCCTCCGCGAACTCGAACGCCAAACGCCTCGCATCGAAGCGCGGTTTTCCCATGAACTGATTCCACGGGTACTGAAACCCGCTGGCACCCCCGTGCACCGGGTCGGCCTGCTTACCGGCTGCGTTCAGGACCTGGCTTTCGCAACCATCAACCGCGACACTGCGGAGGTATTGGTTCGGAATGGCTGCGAGGTTTACACGCCGCCGGTGCAATTCTGCTGCGGGTCGCTCCACGCGCACAACGGTGAGCCCGGGTTAGCCCGTGGCCTCGCCCGCCGAAACCTGGATCTGTTTCCCGTGACCGAACTGGACGCGATCATCACCAATGCGGCCGGATGCGGTTCCCACCTGAAGACGTACGGCCATTTGTTGGCGGACGACGCTGATTACGCCGAGCGCGCACGGGAATGGTCAAGCAAGGTCAGAGATGTTTCTGAATGGCTCGTCGCCACCGGGTGGAAAACACCAAAGTTACCCCCGAACACTGGCGAAAATCCAAAGCGCCGGATCACGTACCATGAAGCGTGTCACCTTTGCCACGGGCAAAAGGTCAGCCGTCAACCCCGTGATATTTTGCGGTCCCTGCCCGGCGTGCACCTCTGTGAATTGCCTGAAGCAACGTGGTGCTGCGGCTCAGCCGGGATCTACAACCTGACCCAGCCGGAAATGTCCCGCGCCCTCCAGGAACGGAAGGTGAAGCACATCCTGGGCACCGGGGCGGAAGTCGTGGCCGCGGGCAACCCGGGATGCCACCTGCAGCTCATCAACGGGCTGCGCGGACACCCGGTAGACGTTCAACACCCGGTCAGCCTGCTCGCCGCCGCGTACCGGGCGGAGGGGAAGGTGTCGGGGTAACGGGGTAAACGGGGTGGAGACGATACTACCAGCTAACGATTTCGAGGATCGCTCGTCCCTGACTCAATGGGGTAAATGACGCTTGAGCGCAACTGCACCAACGGTGGTGATGGAGTTAGCCAGACGTCCTTCGGACCAGGTAGCCTTTGCTGACGGAGAAGCCGCTGTAACAGCCGTCCCTTACCCTCAAAAACCGGTACCCTGATACCTTGTCTACCCTGGTACCAGGCGGGTGCGACTGGGCCTGCTTTTCCACCCCGATACCCCGGCGGCGAAGGGACTCGCCGCCCTACCAGCCCGAGGGCGGATATGGGGGCACCTTACGACCCGAATCCGCTTACTTGCGTTCCATCGCCCCGACACTCCGTCACCCTGATACCCCGTTACCTTCTTCCCCTACCCGTGAGGCCTCAGGACTACTTTCGTGCACTCATCTTTGGAGTCGCGAAACATGCGGTAAGCCTCAGGCGCCTTCTCAAGGGGTAAGCGGTGGGAGATTACGAAAGTTGCATCGATTTCTCTGCTCATGATCTTGTCCAGCAAGGGGTGCAAATACCGGTGCACGTGGGTCTGGCCCATGTGAAGGGTCAGCCCTTTGTTGAAAGCTGCGCCCATGGGGATCTTATCCACAAACCCGCCGTAAACTCCGGCGAGGGAAACCGTTCCCCCTTTGCGGCAGGCCGTGATGGCTTGGCGGAGGACGTTCGGACGATCGGTTTCCTGACGAAGCGTGTGCTTTACTTTGTCGTACACACCTTCGATGCCGAACCCGTGCGCTTCCAGGCCGACCGCGTCAAGGCAGGAATCCGGTCCCCGTCCGCCCGTCATTTCCCGCAGCGTCTCGACCGGATTTTGTTCCTTGGCGTTGACCACTTCGGCACCGAGCGCCTTGGCCATTTCCAAACGACGCGCGACAAAATCGATGGCAATGACCCGCTCGGCACCCAGGACAAACGCGCTCTTGATGGCCAGCAGTCCCACCGGCCCACAGCCCCAGACCGCCACAATGTCGCCTCCATGAATGTTGCAATTCTCCGCGGCCATGTAGCCGGTCGGCAGGATGTCCGTCAAGAACAGCACCTGTTCGTCCGTCA
>DASWVC010000190.1:0-18833 GCA_036401335.1 Chthoniobacterales bacterium | reverse complement strand
GCGGTCACGGTTTCCGGCAAGGCCCGCAACGCCGTTATTTTCGTCACCGACGGCTTGCGACCATCGTCGGTGAACCGCACCGACAGCCCGACGCTGTTCTTCATCCGGCAGAATGGCGTTAATTTCGTCAACAGCCATTCGCTGTTTCCGACGTTCACGACGCCAAACGCGTCGGCCCTTGCTACGGGCCATTATCTGGGCGACACCGGCGACTTCGGCAACACCGTCTATAGCGCCTTTCCCGTCGCACCCAGCGGCGGCACAGTGACACCGTTCCTGGAGAACGACGCGGTCCTGACCTGCGTCGACGACCATTTTGGGGGTAACTACCTCAGCGAGGAAACGTTGCTGGCCTACGCCCGTGCCCGCGGGTACAACACGGCAGCTATCGGCAAGCTGGGGCCCGTGGCCATCCAGGACGCGTCACAGCTCGCCTCCGTGAACGGCGTGGTGGCCGTTCCCACGACCATTATCCTTGACGATTCCACCGGCAAGGCCGGAGGGACGCCGCTTTCTCCCGGAATCGAGCAAGCCCTCGCGGCGGCGCAGTTGCCCCTGGTGGCCCCCGACCGCTCCAACGGGCAGTCCGCCACGTCCCCGGGCAGCAACGGGTTTTCCGGCAACAACGCCACCCCCGGAACCCGGTCGGCAAATCTGGTGCAGCAGCAGTACTTCGTCGATGCCACGACCAAGGCGATCCTCCCGACCTTCCAACGGAACGGCAAACCCTTCCTGATTGTTTTCTGGTCGCGCGACCCCGACGGCACGCAGCACAATCAAGGCGATAGCCTGAACGCGCTGACCCCTGGCATCAACGGGTCGACCTCGCGCGATGCCGTCGGCAACGCCGACCATAACCTGAAGCAACTGCTGGATTATTTGAGCAGCGTCCCCGGCCTCGCGGACGACACCGACCTTTTCGTTACCTCCGACCACGGCTTCTCCACCATCAGCCGGCACGAGGTGGAAGCGAGCGGCGAGCATTACTGCGGCAGTTATTCCGCCGGTTTCACCTACAAGGACGCGACCGGTCGCCAGGAAGTTAACGCCAACTTTTTGCCGCCGGGGTTCGTGGCCATCGACGTGGCCCACCACCTCGGGTTGCCGCTGTTCGATCCTGACAAGAGAACGACAGCGTCGAACGGAACGGCCACGTATCTGCCGGTGGATCCGACGATCGGGAAAGCCACGGCTAGCGCCGAGCAGCATCCCGCTAACGGCAATGGGTTGATCGGTGCCTCGGGTGCGATCGTGACCACGAGCGACGCCCAGGTCGTCGTGGCGGCGAATGGCGGCTCGGATCTGATCTACCTGCCGAAGAAGGACCAAACCCTGGTGGAGAATCTCGTCGATTTCTTCACCCGGCAGGATTACGTGAGCGGCCTTTTTGTGGACCCGGCTTACGGCGCCGTGAACGGAGCGCTTCCGCTCAGCGCCATTGATTTAAAGGGCTCGGCGCAACTGCCGACGCCGGCCCTCGTCGTGAACTTCCGCAGCTTCGCGCTAGACGCCGCCTCTCCGTTGCGGACCGGGGTGACCGTGTGCGACACCGGCCTTCAAGAGGGCCAGGGCATGCACGGCAGCTTTAGCCGGGCCGACACCTTCAACAACATGGCGGCCTACGGGCCGGACTTCAAAAGGGGCTACGTCGACGAGGCACCGGTGAGCAACGTCGACGTGCCGTTGACGTTGGCCGATGTCCTCGGTTTCACCCTGCCGGCAAACGGTTCCCTCATCGGTCGGCCCCTCTGCGAAGCGCTCATGAACGGTCCGGATTGCGTTCCGTACCGGCGTAGCGCCTCCGCTTCGGCGAAAGCGGCCAACGGCGAGCGGACCTGGCTGTTTTATCAGTCAGTGGGCGAAACAAAGTATTTTGACGCAGCCGGTTTCGCGCACCGCACCGTTGGTTTGCCAACGCTTGACCGGAAGGACCGGGAAGCGCTACCCGGTTTTTGGGACGCCGAAGTCGACCTTGACGTCCCCTGACGGGAGCAGGTCGCGGGCGCGTCAGAGGGCATTCACGGCGCTTAGCTCAACCGGTCAACCCCTTCCTTTTCCCGCGCGGCACGAGTTGTGTGCGTCAAGTTCTGCAAAATAGCTTTCTGGGTGATGGGGGGGTGGGATCAGTTTCGGTTTAAGTGGTTTCTAAGTGGGGCTGCTTGGGAAGCTCGTGCCCTTGCGTCGGCGGCTCGGCCGGCAAGGGACTGCCGGGCCTGCTGGCCGGGCCGGACGAGGTCCCGCCCGGTGACGAAGGCACCCTCGGCCGTCGCCCCCCGCACGGTTTCCCCCGAGACCCGCCGCGTTTGACCCCTGCGGGCCATCCCGGCGGCGAAGGGACTCGCCGCCCTACCGGGCTCTCGGTCAGGCGCACGCCTCGAGCCGAGGACGCCTTCTTCGCTCCAAACGCCCTTACCTTAGTGCAATTACTCCGACACTCCGTTACCCCGCCACCTCGCTCACCGTTCCATCGCTATTTCCTGGCAGCGGGCCAGGTTCAGTTTGCCTGAACCGAGGACCGGCAACGTGTCCAGTTGCTTGATTACGCGGGGAATCCAGAGGTTTGGAAAACCGGCGGCCGCCAGTTTCTCACGGACGGCGGACGCCTCCAGGCGTCGGGTGCAAAGGATAACCAGCGATTCGCCTTTTACCTCGTCCGGCACACCCACGACAACCACCAGGCGCTCTTCCTCGGACCGCAAGTCAAACAGTTCTTCCAGCTTGTTCTCAATGGTTTCATGCGGCACCATTTCACCGGCCATCTTGGAAAACCGTGAGATCCGGCCCTCAATGAAGAGAAAACCGTCCTCGTCGAACCGTGCCAGGTCTCCGGTACGAAACCAGCCGTCACGGATGACCTCGCGCGTTTTCGTTTCCTCGTTGAGGTAGCCCTCGAACACGTTCGGTCCTTTTAGCCACAGCATGCCGAGTTCGTGGGGCGACCGCAGCCCTCCGGTCTCCGGATCGCGAATCTGGGCGGCCTGACCGGGCAGCAGTTTGCCGACGGAGCCCGCACGGGTGGAGGCTTGGACTGCGTCGGCCGGGTGGTTTTTGCGCGGATCCGGCAGGTTCACGCTGACAACCGGGGCCATCTCGGTCAGGCCATACCCTTCATACACCCGCAGCTTAAATTTTTCTTCAAAGGCCTTGGCCAGTTCCAGCGGCAATTTCTCCGCGCCGGTAATCAACAGTTTCACGCTGGCAAACTGGGGTGGTTCAGAACGTTTCAGGTACCCCCGGAGGAAGGTCGGCGTGGTGGCGAGCAAGGTTACCCGGTATTTCTCGATCAGTTCGGCATTTTTCTGAACGTCAACCGGGGTCGGGTAAGTGACGGTGCGGACCCCTTCCAGCAACGGGTGCCAGAGCGTTACCGTGCAGCCGAAGCTGTGGAAGAAGGGAAGGGACGCCATGAGCGTGTCGTGGTGGTCCAGGTGCACCACCGTTCGAAACTGCATGACGTTGCCGACGATGTTTCGGTGGCTTAGCACAACCCCTTTGGGTTCACCGGACGTCCCGCTCGTGAACAGCAGAACGGCTTCACGGCGGTCGCCCTTTCTCGGCAATCCCAGCACGAGGCTGAGCAGCCAGGCGGGTGCCGCCAGGACAAACAAGCGCCAGGCCACCACTTTCGGCTTAAGTTCCGGGATCAATTCCTCGAGCCGGTAGACCGATGGCGGCCACGGGAAATCCTGGAGGCGTTTCATCACAGGCTTGGCGGAAATCGCGTGCAGGATTTCGCCACGCCGGATCGCCGATTCCAGCGCGGCTCGTCCGGCCGTGAAGTTCAGATTGACAGCGACTTTATCGGCCAGGGTGATCGCCAGGTTGGCTACAATCGCACCGATGCCAGGAGGCAAAACAACCGCCACCCGCTGGCCTCGACAGTGTTGCCTGATCCATTTGCTCAGGGCAATTGAGGCTGCCAGCAGATCGCCTGCTTTCATCCGGCGGTGGTCCATGCCGTCAATGATCAGTTCCTTGAATTGGTGACGCCGCAGTGCATGGATGGCGGCGCGCCCGAGGTGGCAATCCAGCCCGGGCCGCTGCTGGAAACAAAACTCGCCCAATTCCAACAACCGTTCACGGGCGACGCCGATGTTCACGTCTCCGGCGGCGATCGGCTGGCCGAAATAAACCGTCACCGGGGCTGGCACCCGTCTGGGCCATTTGAAAAAATACCTGCCCCTTTCGAAGGAAAAGATCGATCCCCAAAGTTGGTCCAACCACACCGGCACGGTCGGGCGTTCCGAGAGCCGGGCAATCAACTCAAATCCTTTGTGCAACCGCACCAGCGTTCCTGTGCGGGAAAGTTCTCCCTCCGGAAAAATGCAGACCACCTCGCCGGCCCGGATGCGGTCCGCCGCGGTTCGAAGTGCTTCCTTGGCCCGCACATTTGAAATGGGAATGGCACCCACCGCGAGGAAAACCGGTTTCAGCCATGACAGGTTGTAGATGGATTGGTGAACGATGAAACGAATCGGGCGCGGACACGCCAGCTGCAGCACCACCGCATCGACGTAACTCAGGTGATTCGGCAACAGCAGAAAGCCGCCTTTGGGAAGGTTTTCGGCTCCAAACGTTCTTACGCGGTACAACAACCTCGCCGCGCCGCCTCCAAAAAAGCGGAGCATCTGGCCGCGGGCATTCTGACTCAGGCGGGGAAACATGCGTAAAGCCGGTGCGAGCTGCAGTCAAAGGGCGGCAGGGCAGGCCGGAGGCCTGCAAAAAGCTCAACCCGATGCCCGAGCCACTCGCAGCCGGGCCTCCAATGTGGCAGAAACCCATAGCCTGAAAAGTCGAATTCGTGGCATTTTGTTTCCGCTCAAACGTCCGGGTGCCGTTACGGCCTTGGTGGTTCCGCGCTTGGCTATTGAGCCCGTCACCGGTAGGGTCGGACCAATGTCCGACACCCCGATGATGCAGCAGTACCTCAGCATCCGTCGCGGATTGCCGCCCGGCACGCTGCTCTTGTTTCGGCTCGGCGATTTTTACGAGCTGTTTATGGAAGACGCCGCGACGGCGGCGGACCTGCTCAACGTGGCGCTGACGAAACGCAACGGCATGCCAATGTGCGGGGTGCCGTTTCACTCGGCGGAAACCTACCTTGCCAAGCTCATCAAAGCAGGGCACCGCGTCGCGATTTGCGACCAGGTCGGTGTGCCCCAGCCGGGCAGGATTGTCGAAAGGCAGATCACCCAGATCATCAGCCCGGGAACCGTCAACGACGTGCAGCTTCTGGAAGCGGCCCGGCCGAACTACTTTGCAGCAGCCAACGTCAAAAAAGGGCGGTTCGGACTCGCGCTCCTCGACGTCAGCACGGGGGAGTTCCGCGTGACGGAGTTAGGGGACGAGGCCGCGTTGAAAGACGAATTGGCCCGGTTTGGCCCCTCGGAGCTGATCGTGCCCGAGGGAAGCCTGTTGGAGGCGCTCCCCGGCGCGATCGCCTACGATGCCTACCCTTTCGAGCACCACCACGCTGACGATTGCCTTCGGGAGCACTTCGCGGTGCAATCGTTGACGGCCTTCGGTTGCGATGGACAGGTCGCGGCGGTTGGAGCCGCCGGGGCCGCTTTGCATTATTTGAAGCACCAGCTCCGGCGTCCACTGGGGCACGTGCGCACGTTAGGGGTATTTCTGTCGGACGAGCACGTCGCGCTCGATCACGCAACCCAGCAAAACCTGGAATTGGTTCAGCCCCGCAGTTCCGGCCCCGACACCAGCTTGCTGCACGCCCTGAACCGAACCGTGACGCCGATGGGGACGCGCCTGCTCCGCCTCTGGATCCTGAAACCGCTCCGCGACCGCACCGCGATCGCTCAGCGCCTGGATGTCTTGCAGCTCCTCCTCGAGCATCCGTTCCTGCTCGATGCCTGTCGCGAATCCTTGCGCGGGATCCGCGACGTCGAACGCACGCTGGGCCGGCTCAGCCAGGGTACGGGCAACGGACGCGATTTGGCGGTGCTTCGTGGTTCCCTGGAAGCACTCCCGAAAGTAGCCGACCAGTTGGCGGCTTTGCGCCAGTCGTCTCTGGGCCAGGCTGTACCCGCAATGCTTGAGGAGTTCCAGGGAGGTTTGGCCTTGCTGCCCGAGCTCCGGGATTGCCTCCGCCGGGCACTTGTGGATGAGCCGCCGGTTACGGTCAGGGAAGGAGGGCTTATCCGCCCGGGTTACCACGCCGGGCTTGATGAACTGCGAGCCGCCACGGACCACGGCAAAGCCTGGATCGCTTCCCTGCAACAACGGGAGATCGAGCGCACCGGCATCCGTTCGCTTAAAATCCGTTACACCTCCGTCTTCGGTTATTTCATTGAGGTGACCAAAGCAAACCTCAGCGCGATCCCGGACGATTACGTTCGCAAACAGACCACGGTCAACGGGGAGCGGTTCATCACACCCGAGCTCAAGGAGGTTGAAGGCAAAATCCTCGGCGCCGAGGAACGTTCGCATGCCCTGGAAAGCGAATTGTTCACGGGGTTGCGCGACCGGGTCCTGGCTGATCTGGAGGAAATGCAACGCACGGCTGCCATCCTGGCCCGGTTCGACGCTCTCTGTTCCCTGGCGGAGACGGCGCGGTTGTACGGCTATTGCCGTCCGGTAATCACCGCCGGGGACGGGATCGCGATCGAGGACGGCCGGCACCCGGTTCTTGACCAGAACCTGACCACTGAAAAGTTTGTGCCGAACGATTGCCTGCTGGATGCCCAGGAAAACCGGCTCATGCTAATTACTGGGCCGAACATGGCCGGGAAAAGCACCTACATCCGCCAGGTCGCGCTGTTGGTCTTGATGGCCCAAATGGGCAGTTTTGTGCCGGCGCGTTCTGCGGAAATCGGGTTGGTGGACCGCATCTTCACCCGCGTGGGAGCGTCCGATGACCTTGGCCGAGGGCTGTCCACGTTCATGGTGGAAATGAACGAGACCGCCAACATCATCCACAACGCCACGGGCCGCAGCTTGGTCATCCTGGACGAGATCGGCCGGGGCACCAGCACGTTCGACGGGTTGTCGATTGCCTGGAGCGTAGCTGAATACCTCCATGATGTGCTGCGGGTCCGGGCGCTCTTCGCGACGCACTACCACGAGATGACGGAACTGACGGCCGTCTGCAGCGGGGTGAAAAACTACAACGTGGCAGTCCGGGAATGGAATGATCAGATCATTTTTCTCCGGAAAATCCAGCCCGGACCGGCCGACAAGAGTTACGGAATCCAAGTGGCCCGGCTTGCCGGCTTGCCCGCGGCGGTCCTCGAGCGGGCCAAGGAAATTCTGATGAACCTGGAAGCGTCGGAGCTTAACGCCCAGGGTCGGCCGCGGCTCGCCGAAGCAAAGGTGTTCAAGACGCGAGCAAAACGGTCGGAGGAAGGAAGGCCGCAGCTCAGCCTTCTCGATTACCGCCCGAACGACGAAGGGAAACAGAGCGGATAGGGTTTGAGCCGGTGTTGAGCAGTTGCCGTCCGGCCGAACTGCCGGGGACAAATGGTTGAGAATCCGTGCCGGCGCAAAAGTTATAACGCCTCGAGCCTTTCCTCGCATAATTAGGCTCGTCCAAATGCGCCTGATCATCGTAGTCATTTTTAGCCTGTCTGGGTTCTGTTATGGTAACGACTATCGTGCAGTTCTCCAGGTTGGTATTCCTCCCTCCCAACCCGATACTATCTAATTCAGAAAAGGAACACGGATGCGCCTCTACGAACGATGTTTTGCAGAGTTTTTCGGCACCTTCTGGCTGGTGCTCGGCGGCTGCGGCAGCGCAGTCCTTTCGGCGGCCTATCCCCAGTTGGGGATTGGTTTTCTAGGCGTTGCTTTCGCCTTTGGCTTGACCGTCCTGACAATGGCCTATGCGGTCGGGCATGTCTCGGGCGGCCACTTCAACCCGGCAGTGTCGGTCGGGCTGATGTTTGGCGGCCGGTTTAAAAGTGCCGACCTGCTGCCCTACGTGATTGCCCAGGTCGTTGGTGGTTTACTGGGCGGCTTGATCCTTTACCTTATTGCCAGTGGCAAAGCAGGGTTCGATGCCTCGACCGGCTTCGCCGCGAACGGTTATGGGGAACATTCGCCGGGTCATTATTCCTTGACGGCAGGCCTGATCACCGAGGTGGTGATGACTTTCATGTTCATCATGATCATCCTGGGTGGCACTGACGAGCGTGCGCCGATGGGCTTCGCACCGATCGCCATCGGGTTGGGCTTGACCTTGATCCACTTGATCAGCATTCCCGTGACGAACACGTCGGTAAATCCAGCCCGCAGTACAGGGGTGGCGTTCTTTGCCGGCAGTTGGGCGGTCGGGCAGCTGTGGTTGTTCTGGATTGCGCCAATCATCGGAGCGGCTCTGGCCGGCCTGACTTACCGTCAGATCTTCGGCAAAGCGGCCACGGTCGGCATCGTGAAGCCGCAAGACCTTCACGCTGCGGGGTAGTTCAATAGATCGCCTCGTAGCGCACAATTGACCAGCGACGCGGACTTGGTTATCAGAGGGCGATGCAAAGGGAAGTAGGAACGACCGGCCCGCATGATGCGGCAGACGTCCTGCTGTTCCCACCCCTGATCTTGCTGCTTACTTTGCTGGCCGGCTTAGGGTTGGGTCGGTTGATCCCGCTAAGGTGGCTGGTACGCATCGGGCCCGCTTGGCGCAGGGGCGCAGGCGGGGTCGCGGCCGTCGTTGGCATCGGCATTGCCATCGCCGGCGGAAGGGCGCTTGCCGTTCTTGGCACGAATGTAAATCCGTCGCGGCCTACCCTTGCCATTGCCCGGACGGGCATCTTTCGCCGGACTCGCAATCCAATGTATGTCGGCGGGGGCTGTGCGTTTGCCGGATTAGCGGTTTGGTTAGCCCTGGATTGGGTTTTGTTGCTGATGTGGCCAAGCCTGTTAGTGCTCCACTACGGGGTGGTGCTGCGGGAAGAGCGCTACCTTGAACGCAAATTCGGCGACGAGTACCGCCGTTATAAAGCGAGCGTCCCACGTTATGGACGGCTGTTTTAAAGAGGCCGGCTGAACGGGCCCCGCAACCCGGTTCCCTTCCGTATTTCCTGAAGGCAGCCTCGGCCGTTATGATTGAACGGTTTGCGTGGCTTTCGTTACTCCAGTTCTGCCAGTTGATTCTCGAACCGCAGCACGTCGTGCAGCGTGATGATTCCCACCAGGTGGCGGTCGACGCCGGAGGTGAGCAAAAGCATTTCCGTGTTTTGGCTCACCATGAGGTCGATTGCTTCACGGATCGAGGTTTTCGGGTCGATGCACAACGGCGGGCGGCAGGGGATCTTGCCATTCCCGGTGCTCTCAGTGGCTTGGCGATCCACCACGCCCACAATGCGATCGTCGATCAGCACGGGAAGCTGCCGGTACGCCACACCGGCGAAGGCTTGGCGGGCAGCTTCGGCATCAAGGCTCTGAAGGGTCACAGGCGCGAAGTTCGCGATGGATGCCACCGGCCGGTTCAGCACCGCGGTAAACGACCGGGGAGGAATGTGGTGTTCGAGTTCCACCCCGTCACGTTCCAGGACTTCGGAATAAAAATTGGTTTTACAAAGGGCCCGGCTGACGGCCTGGCTCACGAGCGTGCCGATCATCAACACCGGCACAAACGAAAACTCGTGGGTCATTTCGAAAACAATCACGATGGACGTGATCGGCGCGCGCACGACTGCGCCGAGGCAGGCGCTCATGCCGGCCACCGTTAGTGCGATGCGGTCGGAGGGAGTAAGCGGCAGGGCCAGGCCGGCAGCTTCGGACACAAGCAACCCGGCACCCGCACCAAAGAAAAGGGTAGGGGAAAAGATGCCGCCGCAACCTCCCCAGGCGTAAACTGCAATCGTGGCGGCGAGCTTGGCGCCGCTCAGCAGGAGCGTGGCCCCGAGCGGCACCTGACCCCGCAGCATGGCGTTAAGGTCATCGTAACCCAAGCTGAAGACCCCGAGGCGGCCCGTGCCGGCAAACACAAGGACGCCCAGGGCCCAATTGACCAGGCCGCCCAGGGCGGGTCGAAAGGCTTCAGGAACCCTGGACCCTTTTTTGATCAGTGATCGCCACGACAGCGTCGCCCGTTGAAAAGCGCAACCTGCCACCGCAGCCAACGCGGCCACCGGGATCACCAGGAAAAAGGTCGGCCAGTGGAGTTGGCGAATGTTCGGAATGTCGAACGCGGGGACGTTGCCGAGAAACACGTGCGCGACAAACGTGGCCGTCACGGCCGCAATCAGCACCTGCGCAAAAAAGCGGGTGCTGTTGAGGTCTTCCATGATCTCCTCGAGCACAAACGTGATGGCCGACAGCGGGGTGTTGAAAGCTGCGGCCAAACCTGCTGCCGCTCCGCTCAGCAGGGCCGGGCGGCGCCCCTGTTTGGCCACCCCAAAACGGCCGGCGAGGTTGGACGCCACGGCTGCGGCGATGTGCACGCTTGGTCCCTCCCGGCCGAGACTGGACCCGCCCCCGATGGTGATTACTCCTGCCACAAACTTCGCGCCGATGGCGCGGGCCCGCACAAAACCGAAGTCACGCCAGAAGGCAGCCTTAATCTGAGGGATGCCGCTGCCGGCGGCTTCCCGGCTCACCCGCGTAAGAATCACGCCTGCCACCAGTGTGGACGTAAGGATTGTCAGGAGGCTGACCAGGGCGAATCCGGGCAACCCCAACCGCGCGGCCGCCGGCCACACGGCAAGGTAAAGGTATTGGATGCTAAGCTGAAAGGCCACGGCACTGAGCCCGCCGCCCAGCCCGTAAACGACCGGCAGCAGGTACGACCGGAGGTCTTTCGGCAGGAGGTTGCGGATGCGCTGGAAAACCCCGCGGAAAGTGAACAGGTCAGTCGATGTCGCCATGCTGCACGCGCGCTAAACGTGAACTGGAACCAGCCTTTCGTCCAGGCAGCGTTCCCAGCAACGCACACGGACCATGCCTCGCCGCTGCAAGGTATCCGAGCGGGCTTTCCAGGCGTGCTGCTCGAAAAGCGGCCGGGGATCGTGGAGCCGCGTCGCTTCCAGGCCGGTCACCACCCGGAAGAACCGGTATTGGACCCACATGAGGGAGCGTTGGAACCGGCGCGGGGGAGCTTCGACGAAATCGACGTCACACCAGACGGCCCGCTTGGCGGCGTTCCGGGTTACCCCTGCAATCACGGCGGCCTGGCTCCGGGGCTCGTAAAGGTCAAAGAAAAAATGGGTGACGATGAGGTCAAAGGGTACCCCCAGTTCCGGCAGTCGGCGGGCGTCGGCGTGGAGGAACGCCACGTCTACGTCGCCTCTCCGCGCCCGGCAACGGCGGGCTGCGGCTCGGAGCATCCCGGCGCTTGAGTCGGCCACGGTCACCCGGCAACCGGACCGCAAGGCGGGCAGCAAATGATGAAGGAAGCGGCCGTTGCCCTCTCCCACGAGAAGCACGGACTGCGCGGTTCGAGCCGCAGGGAGGGAACTCGCGCGCGCCCGGTTCAGCGCAGTCCCGAACACAGCCTGCTCCAGCCAAGGGTACACGACGGCAACCCGGTCGAAATGGGTGGGGACTTTGTGCATGAAAGGTGGGGAACGGCAAGGCGGCTTCCCGTCCAGCAAAAGCATGCGCTAGTTCGGTGTGTTCCGGATCACTGCGCTTGCGCGTAAGGCGGGGTTTTCAACAGCGCCGGTTTTCGGGTGGTTTAGAGCGGTTTGGCGGCGGACGCAACCTGGCGCGCTTGCTGCGTCAAACCCCATTCGCAAAGGCCCTGGAGCAACGGCGCAAGGGTAACCCCAAGGCCGGTGAGGGAGTATTCCACCCGGGGTGGCACCTGTCGGTAGACTTCCCGGTGGATGACACCGTCAGCTTCCAATTCACGCAGTTGATTGGTCAGTGCCTGCTGCGTGAGCCGGGCCGGCAGAAGCCGCCGCAGTTCGCCGAAGCGCAGCGTCCGGTGTTCCAGCAGGTGCCAGAGAATAACGCCTTTCCACTTGCCACCAATCACGTCCAGGGCGGCCTCCACCGGGCAAGCGTAATCGGCGGGCAGGGCCGGTTTCTTCATGACCCAATCAACTGTTTCTTACCACATTAGTCTAATTTTAGTGAGTAAATCACAATTTTAGACCCTGGCAGGAGCGTGCGACGCATGAGACTGACCTTGCCGTGAAGATCGGCATCATCGGCAGTGGTAACATGGGTCGTTCCCTCGGCTTGGTCTGGGCGGAACGCGGGCACGACGTCTTCTTCGGGGGGCGGGACCCGCAGGTGACGAAGGCGGCGGCGGAACGTGCGGCGCAGCTCACGGGCACATCTAAAGCGACGGCACGGCACGGCACCAACGCGGAGGCGGCGCGCTTTGGTGACCTGCTCCTTTACACGGCGCGGGGCGTTCCGCCCGCCGAGGCCTTGGGCGAGGACGGCGCCTCGGCCCTGGCGAACAAGATCGTTGTCGACCTGAACAACCAGAAGGTCCCGAATGATTTTGTGTTCCCACCCATCGCAACATCCCTGGCGGAACGCTTAGCCGCGGCGGCGCCGGGGGCAAAGGTGGTCAAGGCATTTAACACCATGGCCCAGGAAACCTTCGAACTGTGCCCGGAGGCAATCCGACCCTACCGCGTGGCGGCGTTCGTTGCCGGCGACGACCCGGCTGCACGGGCCACCGTTAAAGGTTTGGCTGAAGAAATTGGCTTTGTGCCCGTGGACTGCGGTCCTCTGGTTCACGCGCGCTTGCTGGAAGGTGCCGCCGATCTGATCCGTTTCCTGATGATCAGGCAGAAGATGGCCGACGCCAATTTTTCCCTGATCGACGTTCCCGACGCCGCCAACCCTCGCCTGGGCGGCCATCAACCCTCCAAGATTTCCTGAGAAAGAAAAGTGGAGGGGGGAGGGGGTCACGGTCTTCATTTTTAAGTTTATGGTGCCCACCAGTTGCCGGGCGCTGGCGTCCCGCCGGAGCGGGTGCGCACCCTTTTGGCAGGCCTGTTGCCCGTAGATCGACGGAACCGATTCCTGGGTTGGCCTTATCGCTCGTTACAACCAAAACCCAGCCCGACAAAGTCAGGCAGGGTCGGCTTCTTTGCAGACCTCCTCAAACACTTCAAACTTAAGACGTGACCCCCCAATGGACCCCCAATGTGGCACCAAGGTAAGGGCTTTTAGACGGTGAAAGGGACACCGGATCGAGCGGCG
The DNA here is from genome assembly GCA_036401335.1 of Chthoniobacterales bacterium. GTDB lineage: Bacteria > Verrucomicrobiota > Verrucomicrobiia > Chthoniobacterales > JAFAMB01 > DASWVC01. Next base: position 5,717 of record DASWVC010000190.1, on the reverse strand, counting down.
GCCTGGTAGGGCGGCGAGTCCCTTCGCCGCCGGGGTATCGGTGGAAACGCAGCCCCCGTCGCACCCGCCTGGCCGGACGGAGGAGCGGTCACTTCCCGGGGGGGCGCTTGGGGACAAGTTCCCCTACCGGAGGGCGCGCAGGGACACGCGACCCTGCCGGAGCTCCGTCGCTCCCCCGGCGGCGAAGGGACTCGCCGCCCTACCGGGTCCCGGTAAGGCGCACGCCCCAAGACGAGGGCCCTTCTCCGCCCCAACGGTCCTTACCTTAGTGCCATTGACGTGACCCCCCGTTCTTTACTGAACACGGCTTGCTCCAGCCAAAAGTACATCATCAGGGCAACCCGCCCGAAATAGGTGGAGACTTTGCGCATGAAGGGTGAGGAATAAGGGGGTTAATAAGGAACGATGAATGCCAAGAATTGGGGTGTCAGGCTTGCCGAAAAGAAGGTTTCCCAATGGCCTCTGTCCACTCCCCAAACCTTCGTGTGGGACGAAGCGCTTTTCCGGGGCATTACGGTCAACGCTCCCATCAAAACCGTCTTTCGCTGGCTTTGCCAGTTGCGGGTAGCGCCCTATAGCTACGATTGGATTGACAACCTCGGCAGGAAAAGCCCGTCCTGCCTCACCCCGGGATGTGAAAACCTGCAGGTTGGTCAACGCGTCATGACCATTTTTCAGCTCGCTGCGTTCGAACAGGATCACTTCTTGCAATTGGTGCCGAACGAGCGGTGTCCGAAGCGTCTTTTCGGGAACCTCGTGGTGACGTACCGTTGCGTTCCGCAGGGCCCAGCGGTCACCCGATTGCTCGTAAGGCTGGACCTAAAATACCAGGGCTCCGGGTTCGGGCATTGGGCTCGGCTCTGGTTGCCTTGGGGCGATTTACTCATGATGCGTAAGCAGTTTTTCACGTTTCGCACTTTGGCGGAAACGGCCGCGGCCTCGAATTACCTTTCTGACAACTCCTGAAAGGGCTTTGAGCGCTCCCTTGCCGCGGACGCCACCGTCATCCCCGGGCACGCCGTGACCCTGCCGGACCGGGCCTTCCCGGGCCCTCTCTTCACGCCAAAAGCTGGCCCCATTTCGGAAAGGAGTCTTGGCCACGGCATACCCCCGGACAGTACAACAACGTAAGTCTGTGGTTCCCCGCAGTAGCGAGACGCCCCTGCTCCGCGTCATCCAGGAATCTGCTCGCCACGGAGTTTCGGGACAATGGAACCTTAATCGACTGCGGCCTTGGCAAACCCGCCCTGGATGGTATACCTTCGGCCCAGTTCTTTTCCAACCTTTGGGCGAGGGCCCGAAACACGAACGAGTGCCCCGAGTCACGGCTCGGGGAGAATAGGGAATCGGGTGTAAATCCCGAGCGGTAGCGCCGCTGTAACGGACGACGACCGCCCCAAAATGCCACTGTCCTCTCGCAGGATGGTAAGGCGGGGCGGAAGGACGACTCCGGAGTCAGAAGACCTGCTTGTTCGTGCTCATCCAAGTCCCGTGCCAACCCGGCAGGGGCCGCCGTCGCGCCTAACGACGGAGAGATGAGGACGTCGCATGGTCCCCTGGGTTCGTAATTTTTTCTCCGGGTTCACAACCGTGCCGGCGGCCTCCGTAACACCCATCGCGGACGAGGCAGCCGCTCCCGAAAGACACGAAACCATGCCGGCAACGGCTACCATCCAGACGCAAAACCTCGGCTACCCCCGTATCGGGGCGAACCGGGAACTCAAACGTGCCCTCGAAGCTTTCTGGCAAGGGCGCAGCAGTGAGGACCAACTGCATGCCGAAGCCAAGCGCCTTCGCGCGGTGCATTGGCAGAAGCAACGCGAAGCCGGGATCGACCTCATTCCTTCAAATGACTTCAGTTGCTACGATCACGTGCTCGATACAATAGCGCTGGTCGGGGCGGTGCCGGCGCGATTCGACGCGAACAGCGGCCATGTGGACACGGCCACGTATTTCAAGATGGCGCGTGGCGGGGGTGGCTCCTGCGGCCATGCACCAGCGCTGGAAATGACGAAATGGTTCGACACGAACTACCATTACCTTGTGCCGGAGCTGCACCCGGGCATGGAATTCCGGGTTGCCTCGACGAAGCCGTTTGACGAGTTTGCCGAAGCCCTCGCGCTCGGTCTCCGGACGAAGCCGGTGCTGCTTGGGCCGGTGACGTTCTTGCTGCTCGGCAAAGCGCGGGAGGCGGACGGCTTCGATCCGCTCTCGTTGCTGGACGCACTGGTCCCGGTTTACCTGGAGGTGCTTCACCGTTTGGCGCGGCAAGGGGCCGAGTGGGTTCAACTGGATGAACCTGCGTTCGCGCTCGACCTCACGTTGGCGCAGCGTACGGCGTTGGTCGGCGCTTACCGGCAAATGGCCTCGACGGTGCCGCAGCTGAAGTTGATGGTGGCAACCTATTTCGGTGGGTTGGGGGAGAACCTGACCGCTTTTACCAGCTTGCCGGTGGCCGGGTTGCATGTCGATGCCACGCGCAGCGCAGCGGAACTTGACCACCTCCTGGCGCATTTTCCCGGCCATCCCATGCTTTCCCTGGGCGTCGTCGACGGACGCAATGTCTGGCGCAACAACTTCACCCGTTCGCTCGCGCACCTTCAGCGCGCCGCCGGGCGCATCGGGGCGGAGCGGCTCATGGTTGCACCTTCGTGCTCCCTGTTGCATTCGCCGGTCAGCTTGAAGCACGAGAAAAATTTCGATGCCGAATTGAAAAGTTGGCTTGCTTTCGCGGACGAGAAGGTGGCCGAGGTCGTGCAGCTTGCGCGCCTCGCCGGCCAGGCCGGCGACGCGGGCGCGCTAGCCGCGAATCAATGCGCAAACGAAGCGCGCCGGAAAAGCGCGCGCATTCACAACCCTGCCGTGCAACGCCGCCTCGCCGAAGTGCGCCCGGCCGACTACGAGCGTCGGGCGTCCTTCGCCACACGCAAGCAGAAGCAGCAGGCGCGCCTCAATCTCCCGCTGCTTCCGACCACGACGATCGGTTCGTTCCCGCAGACCCATGACGTGCGCTCCGCCCGCGCCCGGGTCAAGAAAGGCGATCTGAGCGCAGCCGGCTACGAGGCGTTCCTGCAAGTGCAGGTCAAGCGCTGCATCGAATTTCAGGAGGATGTCGGGCTCGATGTGTTGGTCCATGGGGAGTTTGAACGTAATGACATGGTGGAATATTTCGGCGAAAACCTCGCGGGATTTGCCTTTAGCGAAAACGGGTGGGTGCAAAGCTATGGCTCCCGATGCGTTAAGCCGCCGATGATCTTCGGCGACGTTTCGCGCCCCGCCCCGATCACGGTCGAGTCGGCGCGCTACGCACAATCCCTTACGCGTAAGCCGATCAAAGGAATGCTCACCGGTCCCGTCACCCTCCTGGAATGGAGCTTTGTGCGCGACGACCAGCCACGTGCCATCACGGCGCAGCAGATCGCCTTGGCCTTGCGCGACGAAGCGTGCGACCTCGAAGCTGCCGGCCTTGCCGTCATCCAGATCGACGAGCCTGCCCTCCGCGAAGGCTTGCCGCTGCGCCGTGCCGAATGGGCCTCGTACCTGGGCTGGGCCGTTAACGCGTTCCGCCTCAGCGCTGCGGGCGTTCGCGACGATACCCAGATTCACACCCACATGTGCTATGCAGAGTTCAACGACATCATTGAGGCGGTTGCTGCGCTGGATGCCGACGTCATCTCCCTTGAGGCTTCGCGCTCGGCGATGGACCTGCTTGACGCCTTCGTAGGCTATCGTTACCCGGCGGACGTCGGCCCCGGGGTCTGGGACATTCACTCCCCGCGGGTTCCTTCCGCTGAGGAAATGGCAGCGCTCCTGCGTAAAGCCCTTACCGTGCTCTCGCCTGAGCAAATCTGGGTGAACCCCGACTGTGGCTTGAAAACACGGAATTGGTCCGAAGTAGCCCCGGCGCTCGAGAACCTCGTGGCCGCTACCCGCCACGTCCGCGTTGCTTTAAACCTCGAACCACACGCCACGGCCTGACTGGCCGCGGGCCGCCGCTCTCGGGCTGACTTTGCCTTGAGGGGAGCGGCCCGAAAAGCCGTTCCCTTGCTTTCCCGTGGACTTGCAACCTGCAAAGAAGTTTACCCGGCTCACACACTGTCCCGTCTGCGGTGAGCCCAACCTGTGCCGGCTCGAAACCGGTGAGCCTTACAAAGGCCCTTGCTGGTGCGAGTGCCCGAAGGTTTCCGGTACTGCCCTGCAGCGCCTCCTGGCCAATTTGCCGGAGGGACGCTGCCTTTGTCCCGGCTGCCTGGAACGGATCGCGGCAAACCCGGAAATCACTTGGAGTGAACTTGCCCGGCAGGAAGATGATGCGCAGGCGATTCCAACGCCGAGGGAAGGTGAGTTTTATTGGGAAGGAACCAACCTGGTTTTTACTGGCTCATACCATCTCCGCCGCGGCTACTGCTGCGGCAGCGGGTGCCGCCACTGTCCCTTCGGCCCGCCGCCAGACCAAAGCTGACGGCCCCCTTCCGTGAGGTGCTGCCGGTTGGGCCGGGACGGTCGGACGGCCTCAACGCGCGGTCCTCAGCGCAAAACGTTCAAGTGAATCTGGTTTATTCAGGGCTTTCAAGCAAGAACGTTCGTTTTACCCGGCGAATCAGGCCTGGGTTAAGGTCCGGGTCCGTGCTTAGACCTCGCCCTCTCGCTTCTGTCCGTCAGCACCTTTGGGGTAACCGACGCCGGGATGGCGCCAGCGCTCGTTGCAATCAACACCCGACTCGTCAAGGTCAGGCAGCGACGGACTTTGCTGCAGCCTTCCCAGAACGCTTCGAATTGCGAGCGGGTAACGATTTGCGTAGGGTAGCGGGTCAGGGCCAGTGCCACGGCAATTGAACGGCTGCGCACCCACGGGTTCAATGAAGAACAAGCGAGGGAACTAGGCCCTGTATTGGAGGAACGCAAGGAAAGCCGGCTGGTAAGCCGGGATTACCTCGACCGTCAGCCGTCCAAACTGGGAACTGCGTTCGAACGGGCGTTGCGCGGGAGGGCCTTCCACCTCTGGGGCGCCACCCTGACGACGGTTGTTGTCACTGTTGGATTGACGCTCAGTGGCGTTTTTTCTCTGTAGACGCATTTCAAGCCATGAACGCCCTGCAACCCCCGCCAGTCCACTTCGACGCCGTCCACCGGTTCACCATTGAGGATTACTACCGCCTGGTCGCCGTCGGGCTCCTGGACGCGGACGCGCGCGTTGAAATCGCGGATTCCACCTTGCGCCGGGACCTGGGGTTCAAGGCTTCCTTGTATGAACGCGCCGGAATCCCGGAATATTGGGTCGTAGACGTGCAGCACGCGTGCCTGCATGTGTTCGCCCTTACCGGCCGAGCCTACGAAACCACGGCCGTGCGTGCGGGCCGGCGCTCGCCCCGGACGTTTCCACCAGCAATCCGGAAAGGGTGGGATTCGAGCCCACGGCACGGTTGCCCGTGCGCCTGATTCCGAGTCAGGGGTGCGCCCCAGGAGAAAACGCCAGAACGTTTGTACCTCTGCCGCTTTGTCGACGCCGCCTGCGCTCAAATTAGGGTGGCTCTAAACCTTGGGGGCAGGGTTCGCATGGGAGGTTTTCACATAATGGTGGGAAATGCCTCCGCACGCCGAAGTTGTGACCCAGTCGTAACGCGCGTAGGCTCGTCCATCGTCATGTTCCAGCGCATTTACAGCCTCGCCACCGCCGAGCAATTCGTGCCTTTCACCGTCGAGTTGCACTCCGGCAC
>DASWVC010000189.1:0-10193 GCA_036401335.1 Chthoniobacterales bacterium | reverse complement strand
GGCTGGCTGGAACCCGCCGCGTCGTCGGCACGGTGCAGGCTGACCGCGACCTGGCAATTGGCCTTTTTGCCCAGGGCCCCGCAGTACTGGCGCTGCACTCCCGCCGAATGGTGGCCGGCCTTAGGAAAGCTCGTCTCGTCGATGACCCAGTAGGTGGGCGGGGCGCTGGCCGTCGCCTTGGCCAGTGCTTCCAAGAGCGTGTCCGCCGCCCACGGACTCTGGTTGACGAACTGCTGCAAGGCCTGGTCACTCTCGCCCAGTCGGGAGGCCATCGGTTCGACGCTCTTTCGCTCCCCGTCCAAGAGGAGCCCGCGCACGTACACGCCGGCCCAGTGCCGCCGTTCCGAGCGGCCCATCGTCGCCGTCAATTGCGAGAGAAAACCTTCCAAGCGCTTCTCCAGCCGCCGCAACTCCCGTGCTTGCATCCCGCCACGATGCCTTTACCCCCATCAAAACTCAACCGTGTACCTGACGGAGTATTCCTAGGGTTGGGGTTCATGGCGTAGTTGGCTGCAGGAACCGAGCCGAAAAAGGGGGTCAAGATCGTTTGGGTAAGAAAAGTTCAGCGTTACTCCCACAGTGTAACAAGCCCATTGGGTTCGAAGCCGGGACCTGGGTGGACTCCATGGGGGCCTTGAAGGATCGTTACTGCCAGCGGGTCACGCCTTCCCGCAACCACCCCTCCCGGCAGGGCGGGGCAAGTGTTTTGCGTGGCCTTGACGTTCCTTTACCCCGCACGTGCCTCCCTGAACGGCACCGTGCTTGCAGTGATTGAACGTCCTACCGGCGGTGCCGTCTGCGGACCCCGTGCACCGGCCCGCTGAGGCGGTCACCGGATGGGCCAATTAGGCTCGCCGTCGGTGGAGCGGGTGGCCCGTTTCTTTTGAACCTCCGCCCAAAGGCATTCGAGGGTCTCAAACAAGCTTAAGCCGGTAACCTGAGCGAACCCGCGCAGCCGCCGGAAATGCTCTGCCGTGAACCCATCCAAAATGCCCTGAAGGGCGATGGCATCAGACCCCCGGGGATCAAATCGCATACGGGCGTTTACGGCGAAAGGCAGGAGGGCTTGAGGGGGACTGAGCCAGTCACGCCGTCGATTTATAGGGACCGCAGGTGCGACGCACCGCCTCTTGGGCCTCCCTTTCGAACCTGGCGCCCTCATAGCCGCTTTCGGATACCTGCCGGATGTACTCCCTTAGGAAACCCTCAATGCCTAAAGCCTCGTAGTGCGCGACGTGTGCCAGCTCGTGCACGATCAGGTCGCGACTGGCCGCGCAATCCATCCGCGAAAGGATGCCGTAACCGGCAGTCAATCCCGCAGTGTGGCCGGTTAAAACGTTCACGCGTTCGGCCAACTCCCGAAGCCGGGTGTGTTCGGGCCGGGGCATTCGCTCCACCGGCAGCACCCTGACCTTTTCGGGATGTTCCACGGGAACCCTCTTGGCCAAACCGACGTATTCCGGCACAAGGGGTCCTCCTTCAGCAATCGCCCGGTGTTCCAATCCGGCGATCCATGCCACGACATGCGGCAGAAGCACCGGCAGCTCTTCAAGGGGAAGGTCGGGCATACAGGGAAATTAGAAGGGTCGAACGCCAAGCATTTCTCAACGTTAGCCCCAACCAGACTTCCAGGCGAGATCCAAGCAAAGACCATTGCCTCTGGGCCCCTAAGGGGAGCAGGCGCGGCGGCGTTCGGTTAAACGTCCGCGGGCCGTGACGGCAGGTCCTCCGACCCGAATTCCGGCGTTTGCACGAATCGTCGACCGGCAAGCCGTATCGATTCCCGCGCTTTTCGAAGTCTGGGCGTGGCGCTGCAGCCACGGCAGGCTCGTCGTGTGGGCCAGGTCGATGCCCCCTCCATCATGGCCACGAGGTAACGGGAACTGAGTTGGAAAGCCGGGTACCGCCGTGCGCACAGGACAATGACCTCTTGATCGAAATGCGGCCCCTCAAAGGGTTGATTGGTAACTTTGAATCTTCTTGGCGCAAAGCGGGCCCCGCTACAAGGTCCGACTGATCCGTTCCCGAATCCCATTGACACTTATGTCCTGCCGTCCTTTTATTTTCGGGGGGGGTGCCTGTCCCCGTTCTCGTCCCCAGGTTCTAGGGTTCCAGGCGAGCGAGCTCACGGGCATCGACGAATTCACCGGAGGAACACCCATCAGTACCACGGCAAGTCCCCCGCCGGAACCTCCGTTCAACGGGGCGGAACTGGGCATGCTCGCCCATTTGTACCGAGGCGAGATGTACCGCAGCAAGGTCTGGCGCACGCGACTCGACGCGACGACCAACTGGGCGGTGGCGACCACCGGCATTGCGCTTTCGGTCGTCTTCAGCAGTGTCGGGAACTCGCCCCTGCCGCTCGTGCTGGTGGCACTGTTGGACCTGGTGTTCCTCGGGATTGAAGCCCGTCGGTACCGTTACTTCGACATCTGGCGCACGCGGGTGCGGCTCATGGAGGTTTCGATGTTCGGCCCGCTTCTCCGGCTTGAAGGGGTCCGCGTGGACAACGGCTGGAACGAGGCACTGGCCCGTGACTACGAGCAACTTCACTTTCACATCAGCTTTTGGGAAGCGATGGGACGCCGACTGCGACGCAACTACTCGTTCCTGTTTGTGATTCAAGCGGTCAGCTACGTGGCTAAAATCTGCATTCACCCGACGCCCATTCGGTCGCTCCACGAACTGTGGGAGCACGCGTCCATCGGTCCGCTGCCTGGCGAGGCCGTGCTCGCCCTCGGGGTTCTCTTCCACGCCGGGTTGGTCGCACTGGCGCTCCTGACCTTGAAAGGGCAGCGCGCGGTCGGTCGTGTGGAACGGCCTGGCGACCACAAGAACCCGTTGGCGAACTTGCGGACCGATTGACGCTTGCCTCCAGGAAGTTGCTTCCTGTAACCAGCAACCCAGGCTGAATGCTCCCGGGGTAAGGATCCTGTTGGCCCTGCCGAGTAAACAGGCTCATGAGGAAGGACGCGGCAATGCCCTGCGTTTGTTACTCCGGACGACCAAGCCCGTTATTCTGCCGTCTCCATGCCGTTCCACGCGGCAATCGCCTGCGCACGGGGCAGGAGCGACACCTGAAAGCGGCACTCCCGGCACCCGATCGAAAACGAGCGCGCGGAACTCGGATGCTCCTCCACCCAAATCTCCCGCGAGTGGCACATGGGGCACGCCGCCAGAACGGGCCCAGAGTCTGCTCGTGGTCCGAGATCCTCGACGAGTCCAAGGTAACTGAAGCGTTTCATGGGTCATGGCCCCCTTTTTCGAACGCGCTTGCTCCCTTGACCAAAGGGGGAGCAAGCGTGGGCTTGGCCATAGTTTCGCCCGGCTTCGTACAAATGTCCCATCCTGCTTTCAACTGCTTGCGGCACCACGGCCCTTGGCCGTTGAGGCGTGGATCTTGCAGGTAAAGGAGGAGCGGCCCGGCCCCGCCTCCAAAGGCGCGGCAATTGGAGGGAAGATTGGGCGGTCTCGACGCGCGTGAACAGCCCCAAGCACAACGGGCCGGACCTGGCCGAGCCGGTCCCGGTGCCTCAGGCATGGCCTGACGCATCGGGTACGACCGAGAACAGGCGTTAGGCCCGAAAACGCCCAATGCGGTCGGCCAGCGGCAAGGTTTGCCCAAGGTTGGGACGGACACGCTGCCCGTCCGCTAACGCCACCGCGTAAGCCCGCCTCTCACTGGGAAGGGCAAACTCCACCGGCCAGAACCGGGCGAGGTGAGCCGTCATGAATCGGGAATGCCCTTGAGCTACGAGGGTCATTCATACGGGCTAGAGAACCAGCCCTGGTTTAAGAACTTGGGTTGGGCCGGAACATCACGCGTTTTCCCAGCGGGACGTCTGAAAAGGCTGTGAAGACGACCTTAGCGAAGATGTTGCACGGTTCACGGACGAGCTTGCTGGTGCTGGTGGCCCTGGGTGGAACATTGGGCACGCTGTACGCAGCCCCGGTACGGAACACCGATAGGTCGCAGGTGGCGATGGTTGCCGCCACCCCGCCATCGATGGCATCGTTGATCGGGGTGGGTGGCCTGAGCTTGATCGGGATGCTGGCGCTGCGCCGCCGCGTTCGCGGGTACCAGGGTTAGGTCGCGGCGACTTTCCAGCACCAGATTGCTCTTGGACCATGGCTTCAGATTGCAGTCCTTCCGTCAGGCCGACCTGGGAATTGCGGCGGTCTTGCACGAGAGGCGGCGCTCCTTCCCGGAACTGGCACCACGCAAAGGCTGAGAAAAGCCGCCTCTTATGATCACGAATGAACGAGATCCGACCTCCTGCAACCGTCCCGCGTTCCGAATGACGGGCACGGTTTATCCTGAGGAGCACCGCATGCTGGTTTACCTCGGAGACACCAGCATCGCTTCCGTGGGGGAACTCGACCGGGTGGTCGAATTCCTGACCTCGTTCAAGCAAGACTTCCTCAAACAAACTGCTCCTGTCCACGACGGGGGAAAGCTTCTAAAGGGCCCCTGACTTGGACGGCCAGGAATCCAGACCCGAGGTCGTCCGGCTCGACCGGACCGGTGGCGGTACGTGCACCGTGTCCTAGACGATGAACCCAAGGTCTGGCTTCCCGAGGCGGAAAAGGGCATGCGAGGGGCCGCGCTCATCGGGGTTCGCCCCATCAACTTGCGCTTCAGCGACCGCCCTTCAGTCCTAAACCGATGGCGTCGTCTTCCACCGCGTGGTCTCGGTCGAGCAAGACCTTCTGCACGCGGTCGTCGTAGCCCCATCGTCCGTCACTGAACATCAGGCGCACGTTGTAGTTGAAGATCCAGCGTTCGCGCCCGGGGCTCTCCCGAGGGAGGAATTGGATGAACAAAACCGCCCGGGAAAAATCCCTCCGGGTGACCTTCCTGGGCTGCAAGGCAAGGCTAACGTCATCCGACTGGCCCGGGTGGACGGTGATCTTCGACATCGCCACCGGAGTGCCGGATGCCAGCCCCACCGTGATGCTCACTTGGGCGGCAACATCCGCGTTTTCGAGATCCCGAGGCGTATTGAACCGGATCGTCGCTTTCTCTAACGTTGCGTTCGGGTCCAGTTTTTGGGCACGCGCTGCGCACGCGACCGCGAGCAAGAAGGACAGTGCGAATAATGATTTGTACATGTGTGCGGGTGGGAGGCTTAGCTTTCCACGATGAAAGCCAGCAGGAGAACGCTTCCCACGCCCAAAATGGGTGCACGACCGTCTGACGGGTTCCTCAGGCCACCTGAGGCTTGCCTGTTCCGAGTGGTAAAAGATATCCGATAGCAAAACCCGGACTCCTCGGCGACCTCGACTCGGCGAGACCGGGCCACCTGGGGTGACGGTTGCGTGACCAAGGCGCGTCAAAGACGTTCTGCTTCAACAGGTCACGATTTTCCGTGAGCACGACCACGTCAGGCGGCAGGGCGGCAGGTTCTGGCGGTTTGAGCGCCCCTTTGCGCTTCAAGGGGGCGCTGGCAAAAGCGGCGGGGAACCCGGGGGCCACGGAGGTTACAAGACGAAAGGCGCGACGGCCCAGAAGCGCCCGGCGTCCGCTCGAAAGACGGCACCACCCGAGCGAAAGCGTACAAAACGCCGGGGAACGCCGTTTTCGTCTCACGGTTTTCCGAGACATGCGGGTCTTTCACGGCGGAGGTGGGACGGCTGCGAAGCCCAGAGGTTAAACGCACCCCCCGGTGGGCAGGTCCAACGATTCACGAACGGAGACCACGATCACGGTTTTTCCCGCCGACGGTTTTTGGAGGCAGGCGTCCTGGCGGCAAGCGGTTTGGCGCTCCCGCAATCGCTTCGTGCGCAAGACGCGACGCCAATGCCGTCGGTCACGCCGACGGCCGCCGACCCGGGTGTGGGACGGCGGACGTGACTTTGCGCATCGGGCCGGTCCTGGTCGACGTCGCCATAGGCAAGACCTTGAGCACCGTCGACTACAACGGACAAGTCCAGGGTCCCTTGATCCGCCTGCAGGAAGGCCGATCGGTTTCGGTGCAGGTGGTCAACGACACAGACACCCCGGAGTTCGTCCATTGATAGGGGCAATTCATCCTCTCAGACGTCGACGGCGCCAGGGAGGAACAAAGCCTCGTCGTCCCGCCGCGTGGCCAGGTTCGCTACACCTTTACGCCGCGGCCCGCCGGGTTTCGGTGGGTGCACACCCACGTCATGGCGTGCTGAAGTCGAGGGCGCGAAAGGTCAAAAGCCGAACGGTTGGGAGGTGGCCTACGCAACCTTCACCATCAATGGCAAGTGTTTGGGGTACGGCGAGCCGATTTGGGTCAAAGAAGGCCAGCGTGTTATGTTCCGGATCCTGAACGCCAGCGCCACCGAAACCATCGCGTTGGCCTTGCCCGGGCACGAGTTTAAGGTGGTGGGCCTGGACGGAAACCCGGTGCCACGGCGGCGGTGCCTCCGACGTGCGGCGCGGCCAAAATTTGGACGCCCCAGGTGTCCCCTTCTTTCGCCAGGTGCGCCGCGATCAGATGCCCGCAGAAGTAGGCGACGTGGTCGGGCCTGTCCTTATCCCCATCTAACGGGGTAGCCCGTACAACTTTCTTGAAAACGGCCCGATGTTTAGCCACGTTGGCCCATGGCCAGACCTCGGCCAAATGACCGTATGACTTGTTAGCCGTCACGACGAATGGGAACCGCCATGGATGCGAAGCCGACCTCTGGCCGCACGGTCTCGATAAACGCCGAGCCGGAGCCGATCGTCCTTGATCTCGCCACGACCGCTGCCCTCGTGGTGGACATGCAGAACGATTTCGCGGCCACGGGCGGGATGTTCGAGCGCGCGGGAATCGATATCTCGGTCACGCGCGCCGCGATCGGGCCGACGGCTCAAGCCTTGGCCGCCCTGCGGCAGGCGGGGGTCGGGGTCATCTACCTGAAAATGGGGTTTCGCCCGGATCTCTCCGACCTCGGCCCTCCCGACTCCCCGAACCGGATCAAGCACCTGCCCCTCGCGGTCGGAACGACGGTGACGGCCCCGGATGGCCGAGAAAGCCGGGTCCTCATCCGGGACACCTGGAGCACGGACATCCTTGACGAGTTGAAGCCGCACCCGGGCGATGCCGTCCTCTACAAGACCCGGTACAGCGGCTTCTACGGGACCGATCTCGACGCCCTGCTCAAGGCGCGAGGCATCAAGTCGTTGGTCGTCACCGGCGCGACGACCTGCGTGTGCGTCGACTCGACGATTCGCGACGCCATGTTCCGGGACTATGCCTGCGTTCTGTTGGAAGACTGCACCGGGGAGCCCCTCGGAAATCAGTCTACGCGCAGCAATCAGGAGGCCGCGCTGCTGACGATCCAGACGGCGTTCGGTTGGGTTTCCACTTCAGCCGACCTCATGGAGGTGCTGCAGCAGCCGTGGCGAGCCGAGGACGCGCGAGGTCAAGCCACGGTGAGCGCGTGACGTCTCACTGCGCCGTCGAGCGCCTGTTCGACAATCCGCTCTATGAACGAGGTCTGATGCAGACCTTTATACATTTCGCAGCAGAGCGACCGATCCACCCAAACCCGGCGCTCTTCTTCTTGCTTTTCCCGGAGACGCAAGGACTCGTAAACCTGAGCAGAACAGCGCGCTGCAGGTCACAGACCTGCTGCGAAAGAGCGGCCCAGGACACGAGCGGCCTTGACGGCGATCCTTTTAGTCGCCCGTTCGAGGCCCTGTACTGCCCAAGGTTGCCATGAGAAGCACGGGGGCAGCCAGAACCAACCGCTTTCCGCGTCGCCAATGACGGCGGCGGTGCCCTGTTCCGCAAACACGGCGGTCAACAGGCAAATGAGCGCCGCCCGTAGTTCGTGGTCGGTCTCCAAACGCAAGCGGTGCCAGACTGCCTCCGGCAGGTCCACGCTGCTTGACGGCACCCCTTCCAGCCTTCCCGTGGTCACCATTCGCTCGTAAAGCCAGTCGAATCGCCGCCCCCGCTTCAGCTTCGGTACCGCGAGCAGTTCGACTTCGGGCATCAGCACCCCTAGAAACGCGTTGGGAAAGGCCTCGACTATGGGGTCCTGCACGGCTCACCGTGCCGCCTTCGGTCAACCCCAAAAAGGCAAGGGCGCGGCTGAATTGGGCGCAAGCTTCCCTGGAAGCATTTCTCAACTCCAGTCCCAGGCCATGGTGGCTCACCCCGGGTTTGCACCGGTTGTGGAACGGGGCGCGAACGAACACCGCTTCACCATGGCGGCGCGCGCCTTCGGCGGCCCCCTGCGGAAGCAACGGCCCATCCAGGGCAATGACGGAGGCTTGGAAGCCGCGCGGGATTTGCGCCTCGCGGCTGTCCCACCTCGTGAACGCGCGCCCCAGGCTGAGCTGGTCGCCGTCCAGGCAAGCGATGTCGGTGGTCCGTCGGACCTCTGAATACCCCACATCCACTCCCATGAGCTTCATGACCTATGGACCTTGATCGGTGTTCTGAACCGATTCCTGAGTGTCTGGGGTTCGGACGACAACGTGCTGAACGTCAGTGGTGGACCGGCCACATCGGTCTCCGACCTCAGGGAAAACCATTACTTCAACGTGAACGGCACCGGCTTGGCGGCGGGCGGCCGCATCCCCCTCTTTGTGCCGCCTAAGCCAATCTCTACGGTACGATCTGCCAGTACTGCTCGGCATCTTCCTTTGAGACGGCCTCTTGGTAGTGTCCTTCCAACATGCGTTCCGAGTGGTCCGCTTGCCGCGACGTCCAGGCAAAGCCCTTCAAGGCAACGGCATTTGAACAAAAACTGTGCCGCAAAACGTTTTGCGGCCAAGGGGCGACGTTCGCTTTCTCCGCCGCCTCCGTAATGATGATCTGCAAGCCGGGTGAGCGGGGACACACAGGACCTTCCGCCCGGGCGTGCGGCGCGAGGAACTTGGCGAGGTTCTCCGGGATTTCGAGCAACTTTCGTTTCCCGTTCTTCGACTTCCCGTAGGGCAAGTCAATCAGCCGCCGGTCCGGTTTTACTTCCGACCAATCGAGTTGTTCGGCTTCGGACCGGCGCAACCCGGTGAACGCCAACAGCGCGAAGAAGGGCACGAAGGCGGGCCGGAGGGCGCCGAGATAGGCCGCGAGTTGCTTCGGGGTAAACGTCGCGATCGTGCGCCCGTGCTTCGCGGGGTCGTGAAAGGTCATGACGTCGTCGAGTGGGTTGCGGTCGAGCAATCCCCAACCTTTCGCGAGGTTGAACATGTTTTGCACATAAGTCAGGTGCCGGTTGCGGGTTTTAACGGCCAGCCCTTCGTCCGCGTCGCGGGCGGACTTCAGTTCCGTCAACCATTCCCGGATCTCGTTTGCGGTAAGGACGGCGACGTTCGCCTTTCCGAAACGTGCCCCGAACTTGCGGAGCGTTTCCCGCATCGATTCGGCATGCCTTTTGGAGGATTCCCCGGCGAGGAGCCGACGTTCAAATTCCAACTGCACCCGTGACACCAACTCCGCGCCGGTCAGGGATTGGGCGGTGGACTGAAGGTGCCGAAGGTAAAAGGCCCCGGCGTCCCGCAAGGTCTTGCCGTAGGGCTTGAGCAGGGTCGTCACCTCGGTGGCTGCCGACAGAATGTCGTGGTCGAGGGTGACGGCGAGTGCCCCGAGTCGCTTCATTTTCAGGTTGCGTTCGGTGGCTTCGGCCTGGGCCGCAGCGCGGGACGGAAACCAAGTCCGTTGCCGCTGCCCGTTAGGTCGCCCGATGATGTACCAGGAGCGTTCCCCGTTGGGGACGGGCGACCGGTGGACCTTGAACTCGGGGCCTTTGGTTTTCATACCAAAAGGCTTTTTAGGGACGGTTCAAGGGACGTTATAGGGACGCTAAAAGGCAAACCAGGGCCGGTTAGGACCGGTTAGGGCCTTTCGTCGTCGGGCCGTTCCCCGAGGAAATTCCCTCGACGGAGGGGGATTTGGAGGAAAAGGAGTGGCGACCCTAACGGGATTCGAACCCGTGTTTCACTAAAGGCGTCCCTTACCGTCCGTATAAGTCCTTACCCACGAGCGAATTGCTAAACCCGTACTTTCTCGGATTGTGCTGGATTTCCTCAGACGTTTACCATAATGTTTACCACTAACGGTATGGCAAGCATCCACCAAAAGGCAACGTCTCGGTACTTCTTCGCGTTCTTCAAAGACGCGAACGGAAGGCTGATCAGCAAGTCTACCCGTGAGACAGACCGCAAGCGGGCTCAGCGGGTAGCGGACACGTTCGAAACGGCAACCCGACACAGGAAAAGCGCC
>DASWVC010000188.1:0-21479 GCA_036401335.1 Chthoniobacterales bacterium | reverse complement strand
GGATGCGTGCAACGGTCCGTTTCTTTCCTCACCTATGAAAGCGTTTTTCGGCTCTTTTTTCGGGACCATCTTCGCCCTTCTTATCCTTCTGGCGGGAGTCCTCGGGTTTTTGTTCCTTTGCGCGGGAGCGTTGCAAAAGGTAGCCCAGAAGGCTCCCAGCGTTCAACCAAACTCCTGGTTGGTGCTGGACCTTTCGGTTCCGATCACCGATGCGCCGGCACGCTTCGATCCTGCGCAGTTGGTCACCGGACTGCAAAATGGCAATGCAGACCAGCGGGTCACCCTCCGCGATGTCCTCCTCAGCATTAACCGTGCGGCCGCGGACCGGCAGATTGCCGGAATCTTTCTGACCGGTACCGTTCTGCCGATTGATTATGCCTCCGGGTACGGCGCCCTGCGTGAAGTGCGTCAGGCGCTTCAACGGTTTCAGCAAAGTAAAAAACCGGTTTACGCGTTCCTGAATGACCCGACCACCCGGGCTTACTACGTTGCTTCGGTTGCCGACAAGATTTTCATGGACCCCAGCGGCACACTGGCCATGAGCGGACTGGCCAGCCAGCGCCTTTACTTCTCGGGGCTCCTCAAGAAGTTTGGCATCGGCGTTCAAGCTTCCCGGGTGGGCAACTACAAGTCGTTCGTTGAACCTTACTTGTCGGATAGAATGAGCCCGGAGGATCGCGAACAGACGGAAAAACTTTTGCGTGACCTCTGGAGCGAAATCACCAGCGCCATCGAGCAATCGCGTAGCCTGCCGGCCGGCGCCGTTCAGCAAGCGGTGTCGGAGAATGCCTTGATTGATGCCGATGCGGCTCTGCAACACAAACTGGTGACCGAGCTGACCTCTTTGAGTGCGGTGGTAGACCAGCTTCGCGCCCAATACGGCGATGCCAGGAAAGACGACACTTTCCGCCAGATCCCCCTTTCGGATTACCTTAGTACCCTTCTTCCTTCAAACCATCCGGGCGATGACGTACCCAAGATCGGCATCGTCTATGCCGAAGGGGAAATCGTTGATGGAGAAGGTGACCGGAACGATGTCGGTGGCGATCGTTACGCCCGGGCCGTTCGTCAATTCCGGCTCGATCCCAGCGTGAAAGGCATCGTTCTGCGGGTCAACAGCCCCGGAGGCAGCGTGTCCGCCTCCAGCGTGATCCGCCATGAACTGGAGCGGGCTGCCGCCGCCAAGCCTGTGGTGATTTCCTTTGGTTCCGTCGCGGCCTCGGGCGGGTATTACATTTCGTCGGTCAACAGCCACATTTTCGCGGAGCCGAACACGATTACGGGCAGCATCGGGGTGTTCGGGTTGTTCCTTAACTTTCAAAAACTGGCCAATGACAACGGCGTCACGTTCGACACGGTGCAAACTTCGCCGTACGCCTCCATCCTTTCGCCGCTCCGGCCCAAGACCGACGCCGAACTCGCCATGATCCAGGGGATGATAGACAAGGATTACCGTGAGTTCCTGCAGATCGTTGCGAGCGCGCGCAGGCTGTCGATCGACCAGGTAAACGAACTCGCGCAGGGCCGGGTGTGGTCGGGGACGGATGCGATCCGACTTCACTTGGTGGACGAGCTGGGCGGGTTGGGCGACGCGGTGGCCTATGCCGGCAGGCAAACCCAGCTTGGGGATCGTCCCATCCTGAAAGAATTTCCTGAACGGCAAAACTTGAACGATAAAATCCGGGAACTTATCAACGGGAACGATCACCTGCCGGTTTCCCGGCTGGACCCGGTAAACCAGGAACTGCAGCGCCTGCAGCAGGAACTTGTCACGTTGCGGCGCCTGAATGACCCGCGGGGCATTTACGCTTTGCTGCCGTTTGGGTGGCGGGTGGATTGACCGGGGTGCAGAAGCTGTGTTCCTGCTGGCTGGCGTCCGAGATGGGCGGCTGCGCTTACAGGATTAAAAGGAACGGAAGGAGAGCGCGCGGCTCCGGCCCGGCCCGCCCATTTCCTTTAATATTCATATAAACAATAAATACTACAATAGAATGGCCGTTTATTCTTTGTGAGAAGCTTTAGCGCCGCATGAATAGACCCGTCAAAATTCTACAGGTTGAAGACAGTCCGGAAGACCGGATGATGACGGCCGAAGCCATGCGGGAAGTTTCGCTTCTGGCAGAGTTGCGTTGCGTAGCGACGGTGACCGAGGCGCTTAAATTGTTCGCGGACCATGATTCATGGCGCCCAAACCTGGTCCTGCTGGACTTGTCTCTGCCGGGTGCGAGCGGCTTCAGCTTGCTGCGGTTCATCAAGGATCAAGTCCAGCTGCAGCGTTTGCCGGTGATCGTTTTCAGTTCCTCGACGGCAGCCCTCGACGTCGACCAGGCCTATCGGCTCCAGGCCAACTGTTACGTGGCCAAACCGGCCGATTTCGACAAATACCTGACCTTCATGAACGCCTTGAAAGAATTTTGGCTTGGTTTCGCACAACTGCCCTCGCCTTTAGCCGTTAGCCTCTAAGCACCATGTCCAGACCCTTCGAAATCCTGTTGGTTGAAGATAGCCCTTCAGACCGTTTTCTGGCCATGAATGCACTCGCCGAAATCAAGGTGCAAAACCGGGTCCACACCGTTAAGGACGGCATCGAGGCACTCGAATTTGTGCGACACCAGGGCCCGTTTGCCGATGTGCCCCGGCCGGACCTGATCCTGTTGGATCTGCACCTGCCGCGCAAGAACGGTTGGGAGGTGCTGGCTGCCCTCAAAGCCGATCGGGAGCTCAGCGGCCTGCGGGTGGTGGTGCTGGCTGCCCCCGGCGACGATGCCCAAAGCTTGCGCGCTTACCCGGAACACGCAGACAGTTTTTTGACCAAACCCATCGAGGCCACCCAGCTCGGGGCCGTCATTCAAGTGTTGCAGGATTTTCTGCCTCCCCGGGCCGACTTGCCCGCTCCGGGGCGGCTCAAAGCCGCCACGCCCTCGGTGCCGGCGCCGGGCCGGCCGGCCGTCGCCGCGTCTGCGCGATGGGGAGAAGCCTACGCCGGGTTGGCGCAGTCCAGCGCCGACGCTTTTCTTATTGCCGATGCCCACGGCGACCTACTCGACATCGACGAAACCTTCACCCGCCTCTGCGGCTACCAAAGCCAGGAGCTGCGCGGGAAAAACGTGGGCCGGGTGTTGCAGGGTTCCCAGACCGATCCGGCAGCCAAAGCGCGCCTGGACCTGGCCTTGCAGGCCGGCCGCAGCTGCACGGAAGAACTCGTTCATTACCACAAGGATGGCCACCCCTACCGGGTGCGCCTGATGCTGAATGCGTTGTGCGGGCCCGACGGCGCCGTCCGCGGGTTCCTGGGCATCGAACAACGGTGCGGCACCAACGGGCTGGGCTGACCGGGCAGGCTAAATCCCCGGTCCTTCCAGCGGCCCGGGATGCAGGCGGGGGTTCGATCTTTCGGGGCCACCAGGAAGGGTTACAATGGTTAGCCAGTAGTTCTCCAAAGTGGCAATCACGTCCAGAAACCGTTCAAACTTGACCGGTTTAACGATGTAAGAATTGCACCGCAACTTGTACATCTTCAGGATGTCCGTTTCTGCGGCCGAGGTGGTGAGAACAATCACCGGCAAGTGCCGCAGTGCGTCGTCGTTGTTGATGGCTGCCAGCACCTCGCGGCCATCCATCACCGGCAGGTTGAGGTCCAACAGAACCAGGTCTGCCGTCGGCGCGTTCTCGAACGGGGGCTGTCTGCGCAAGAACGCCATGCATTGCTCACCGTCCTCCACCGCGTGGAGGTTGACGAGCAGTTTGGCGGCGCGGAAACTTTGCCGGGTAAGGATCACGTCATCCTCGTTGTCCTCAACCAGCAGGATTTCCGTGGACCTCGGGCTTGTGGAGAGGCCGTTCATGGGTTGGTCTCAGTTTGGGGAGAGAGCGTGAAAAAGAAGGCGCAGCCTTTGCCAGGTTCCGAATGGAGCCAGATCCGGCCGCCGTGCCGGCCGACAATGCGCCGGCAAACGGTCAGGCCGATGCCGTTGCCGGGGTACTCCTTCTGGGTGTGGAGCCGCCGGAAAAGCTCGAAGATGCGTTCGTGGTGTTTGGGGTCGACGCCGATGCCGTTGTCGGTGACGGAGAACACCCAGCCCCCCTTTGCCTCGGTGGCCGCGACCTGGATGCGCGGGCGGGAAGCGCCGCGGTACTTGATCCCGTTGGCAATCAGGTTCTGAAACAGCTGCGCCAGTTGCGTTCGGTCACCCATAACGTTGGGCAAGTCGCCCGCGGCGACCTCTGCGCCGCTCTCGTGGATCAAGGCTTCGAGGCCTTGCCGGGCTTCCTCCACCACGGCCCGGCAATCCACGGGCGCAAATGCCTCGGCCTGGGAATCGAGGCGGGAGTACAAAAGCAGGTTGTCGATGAGCGTCTCCAGGCGGTGCGCGCCTTCCGAAACCCGGCGAATCCAATCGGCCCCCTGCGCGTCCAGTTGCCCGCCGTAGTTCGTCTGCAGCAACTCGACAAAACCGGAAATGGTGCGCAGCGGCGTCTTGAGGTCGTGGGAGGCGACGTAGGCAAATTGCTGCAGATCCAGGTTGCGAACCTCCAACGCTTCTTGCGCCCGCGTCAGGTCGGCCACCCGATCGAGGACGCGTTGTTCCAACTCGGCGTTCAGGGCATGGATCTCCTGCTCCGCCCGCTTTAAATCTTCCACATCCGTGCAGCTGCCGAACCACTCGACGAGTTGGCCTGCATCGTTGTGGATCGGCACGCCACGCGTTTTGAACCAGCGGTACATCCCATCCGCGCGCCGGAGCCGGTACTCGATGTCGTACGTGTGCTCGGCCTGGGCCGTTCCCAGCCAGGCATCCTGCACCCGTTGGCGATCATCGGGGTGAAGCTGCTCCATCCATCCATTGCCCCATTGTTGCGCCGCCGGGATGCCGGTGTACTCCACCCATTGACGGCTCACGTAGTAGTTCGAACCAGCGGCCCAGCTCGTCCAGATCAGTTGCGGCAGCGATTCCAGGAGGGTTCGAAACCGCCGCTCCCTTTCCCGCAGGACCTCTTCGGCCTTTCTGCGCTCCGTGATGTCGTGGACGACGGCCACCGATCCGGAACGGGCTTCGCGTTCCTTTCCTAACGGGCAGGCATTGACCAGCACCCAGCTTAGTGCTCCGGTTCTCACGTCGCGAACCTTGACTTCAAGGTCGACCACGTTCTCGCCGCGGATGGCGCGCACCTGGGGCCAGTCCTCGAAACGGCTGGGCTGCTCCTCTCCAGGCAAAAATACCTCCAGCCGGTCTGCCCAGTCCTGGATGGAAGGGTCAGGTGCTGCGGACCCGTAGAGCCGGGCCGCGGACGCGTTGAGAAAAAGGAACCTTCCGCCCGCATCCGTGACGATCACGGACTCAGCCATCCGGTTGAGCACGGTATCGAAAAGCGCATTTTTTGCCGCGAGTTCCTCCGTTCGTTGCCTCACCCGCTGCTCCAACTGGGCGTTGAGCTCACGAAGGGCCTGCTCGGCGGCCTGGCGGGCCGTCAGGTCGGTGTTGATTTCGAGGATGCGAACGGGGTTGCCGGCAGGGTCCCGGTGCAGCACCCACTGGCTGCCGACTACCAGCCGTTCGCCGTTGTGTTTGCGGTGCACGAGCTCGCCTTCCCACCGGCCGGTCTCATGCAGCGTGCCTTCGATCTGCGCCAGCGGCTGCGGGAACTCCGTGTGAAACAGTTCGTGCGACACCTGGCCCAGCGCCTCTGTTTTGGAAAAGCCGTAAAGCCGATCCGCGCCCAGGTTCCACTGCACGATCCGGTCGTTCATGTCGCGCACGAGCACCGGCGCAAGTTCCAGCACCGACGCCTGCTCCCGCAGTTGCTCGTGGGCGTGCCGCATCGATTCCTCCGCCCTTTTGCGCTCCGTAATGTCACGGACAATCTTGGAAGCTCCGATGATCCGCCCCTGGGCATCCTGGATCGGCGAAAGGGACAAGGAAACCTCAATTAACCGGCCCTCCTTGTGCCGACGAACGGTCTCGTACGGCTCGACCCGTTCGCCCCGCTTGAGCCGGAGAAGATTTTGGTTGTCTTCCTCGAGGCGGGCAGGCGGAATGATCCGCCACACGGGCTGACCGATCATTTCGGCCGGGGTGTACCCGAACAATCGCCCGGCGCCCCCGTTCCAACTGGTGATCGTTCCATCCAGGGAGTTGCCGATGATCGCATCCTCCGCAGCTTCGACCAGGGCAGCCAGTTGCACATTCCGCTCTTGCATCTCTACACGCTGGCTGACGTCGGTGTTGGTCCCGAACCACTGAAGGACGCGTCCCTCCGCATCCTTGAGCGGCATTATGCGCGTCAGGAACAACCGGAAACGGCCGTCGGCCCCCCGCAACGGAAATTCCATCTCGAACGGCTGGCCCGTCGCGATCGAGCCCTGCCATTGTTTCATCACAACCGGCAGCACGGCCGGATCATGCACAACCTGCCAGCCCCAACCTTCCATCTGCTGGGGTGTTGTGCCCGTGTAGTCGTACCAGCGCTGGTTGTACCAGACGATGTATCCGTCAGCCTGAGCGGTCCACACCAGCTGCGGGAGGACGTTGGCCATGGTCCGGAACCGCGCCTCGCTTTCCTTCAGGGCCTGGTCGGCGCGAAGGCGGAGACGAAGGATGGTTTGGGATGTCTGCAAGGTGGCCGAGCGCAGCAACTCCGCTTCCGCATGGCTTAACCCTTTGCCTTGATCCCGCGGGAGCGCGCCAGGCTTTTCCAGGGCCGGCGCTGCCGACAACCGGGTCTGGCGGCCTGCGGTAACGTCCATGGCCATGCGCAGGATTCCACCGGAGACGGTGCGGGATTCCCTGACTTGAACGGTGCGGTCTCCGTTCCGGTACTCAAAAGGTTCTGCCTTCCCCAGCCCTTCCCCCCAACCTTTCATTTGTTCCCCTTCAAATCCCTTTTCGGGCAGAACAATCCGGGTGACGCGATCACGCTCAAATGCGAACCGCAGGATTTCCCCAAAAGGCGCACCTGACAGGAGGTGTTCTTCTACGATTGCAAATTCTGAGCTAAACCCCGCATCCCAGTCCACCAAACGGCGATGGTCATCAAAAGATGCGCAGCTCAGGCTGAAAATTCCGGCCGTTTGCTCAACCCTTGCCATGGGCGCCTTTTTGAACCAGGCCGGCCACAACGGCCTTTGAAGGCAAACATTGTGCAGGGTTTAACGGCGGAAAACCAATGTCCCTGGGGCAATGGCCAGAATACCGCAACCGGTGGTGATTCCCACGAACAATCGCCGGTTCACAAGGTGCTTGCAGGGAATAAACCCTAGTAGTAATAGTGGAATCTCCTGAAATCCGTCTAGTAATATATCCAGTATTGCAAAAGCAACCGTTTGTAAATGTTTAAAGGTCCATGCCCAGTTCATTTTGCTTCCTGCAACAAGGGCGGCTAAATGGCCGGTCGTTGACCCCTCACAGCCATGCACGTGACGCCATTGAGCCTTCCGTCCACCAATCGACCGCTGACGGCGGGAATTCCCACGGAGCCCATCGGCAGCATTCCACGGCCTGAGGCGCTGATTGAAGCTTTCAAGGCGTGTGCTGCCGGGCAGCTTTCTGAGGAAGACTTGGCTGCGTTGGCGGATGAGGCGGTCGGCGACACCGTCAAACGCTTTGAGGCCACTGGATCTCCCGTCATTAGCGATGGGGAACAAACAAAATACCATAGTTTTGCCACCTATGCCGTCCATGGACTGCCCAATTTCGCTCCCGATGGTTTCACCCTTCCATTTGTCGACGGTCATCGCCGTCAATTGCCCCGGCTGACGGCGGGTCCTTTCCACTACAACGTCTACGCCGACCGCTACTTGGACGTGGCACGGCACTACGCCCATGTGCCCGTTAAGCAGGCCGTGATCTCCCCGTCTGCCTTAAGCCTGCTCTACCCCCCTCACGAACTTCCGGGTTACCCGCGGGAAGCCTTCATTGAAGACTTGCTTAACGAACATGAGACCGAAGTGCGCCGGTGCCTCCAAAAGGGTGCGCACAAAGTTCAGATCGATTTCACCGAGGGACGGCTCTCGATCAAATTGGACCCTTCCGGCCAGCTCCTCGCCAATTTCATCCACCTGATCAACCTGGTCCTGAACCGCTTTACGGCCGAGGACCGTCAACGCATCGGCGTGCACACCTGCCCGGGCAGCGATTGCGACTCGACCCACAGCGCCGACGTCGATTACGCGGAACTGTTGCCCAGCTTGTTTGAAGTGAAGGCAGGTAACTTTTACGTGGCTACCGCCGGCGAACCCGATCGTGTGCGCGTTTACCAAATCATCCGGGAGCACCTGAAACCGGACCAACGGGTGTTTATCGGGGTGGTCGATCCGATCGATTCACGCATTGAGAGACCGCAGGAAATCCGTGACCGCATCCTGGAAGCGGCCAGGTACATCCCCATCGAGCGCCTGGGCACAACGGACGACTGCGGGTTCTCGCCCTTCAGCGATGATGCTTCGACGACTCGCGACACGGCCTTCCAAAAAATCCGAGCCCGGGTGGAAGGCACCGCCTGGGCGGCCGAAGTGCTGGGACGGAGTTGAGTTGTAGCGCTTGTACCAATGCCAGGAATGGTAGCAATGCCATTCGCCGGCACGCCGATGGCACTAAGAAAGCAAGGTGTGGGGAGGTAGAGGGTTACCGGATTCGAGCGGTGGCCCGGTAGGGCGGCGAGTCCCTTCGCCGCCGGGGCGGTTGCCCGTAAACGCCCGCCTTCGTTTTCGGTCGATGGGGCGAACCGACCCTCAAGCCTTCATTCACCCAACGCGAAGGGGCGGGGTCCAAACGCACTTTGGGAGGAGTGGTCCGAAGTCCTTTCCAAGAAGCCCTGCTTTAAGGGAGGCGCCGTCACGCCCCCGGCACCTGCTTGGCTACGCCGGCAGCGTAAAATAAAAGGTTGCGCCTTTTCCCACCGCGCCCTCTGCCCACACCCGGCCGCCGTGCCGGTGGATGATCCGCTGGACCGTTACCAGGCCGATGCCGGTGCCCGGGTACTCGGAGGCGGCATGAAGCCGCTGGAAGGCGCAGAAAAGTTTTTTTTCGTAAGCCATGTCGAACCCGGCTCCGTTGTCCCGGACATACCAAGCGGCAGCGCCGTCACGTTCCATTGCGCCAAACTCGATTGTCGGCACAGCCTGCCTCCGGACAAACTTCCAAGCGTTGCCGAGCAGGTTCTCAAACACGATGCGCAACAAACGGCCATCGGCCTTGGGGGCCACCGCATCCGGCGCGATCACCCACTGGACGCGCCGCTCCGGCTCGGTCCCCTGTAACCCATCGGCGACCGACCGGACCAACTCGGTCAAATTGACCGGGGCGGATTGCAGTTCGGCGCGTGTGACTTTCGACAGGTCCAAGAGGTCCTCGATCAATTGAGCCATGCGGCGGCTGGCGGCGCGGATGCGCTGCACGCAATCCGTTCCCTCGGGGTCGAGCCTGCTGCCATGGTCTTCCAGCAGGATCTCGCTAAATCCGTCGATGCTTCGCAAAGGCGCACGGAGGTCATGGGAAACGGAGTAGGAGAAGGCTTCGAGCTCCTTGTTGGTTGCTTCCAGCTGGACGGTTCGTTCCTGAACGCGCTGCTCGAGGGTTGCGTTGAGTGCACGGACCTCCCGCTCCGACCGTCGCAGGGCGGAAACGTCCGTGCTGGCGCACGTGAGGCCCACCGTAGCGCCGGTAACATCGCGGAGGGGCTCAATGGTCAGATCCAGAAAACGCTGTTCGCCCCGGGCGGTAACCGACGTTTCGGTCCGGATGCCGATCCCGGTGTCGAGGACCCGTTGCTTGATCGCCATCAACGGAGCGCCGGCTTCGCCGCCCAGAATTTCGGCATCCGTTCGTCCGAGGCAGGCGCCATTCCGGTAATCGTCCATCCCGGCGTTGTGAATCCAGGAATACCGCAACTGCCGGTCCTGGTTGAAGACGGTGATGTGAGAGCCGCTAAGGGCGAAACGGAAACGTTCTTCACTCTCCCTCAGCGCCTGCCTCGCTCGCTCGCGTTCCGTGATGTCACGGTTAATTTCCAGGGTGCCGGCCGGGCGGCCATGCGGGTCGCGCTGTAGCAACCACCTGCTCGCCACCGTGATCTGGCTCCCGTCCCGAGTGGTGTGCTGCAGTTCTCCCTCCCAGTAATTTGTCTCGAGCAGGACGGCGTTGATCCCTTCCAAAGGCTGGGGGAAGCAGGTATGCAGGAACGCATGGGCAGGTTGGCCGAGAACTTCTTGCCGGCTCCAGCCGTA
Organism: Chthoniobacterales bacterium; assembly: GCA_036401335.1. GTDB lineage: Bacteria > Verrucomicrobiota > Verrucomicrobiia > Chthoniobacterales > JAFAMB01 > DASWVC01. The sequence goes on along the minus strand of DASWVC010000188.1, from coordinate 11,257 downwards.
CCGTCGCTCGGCCGCCGGGTTCCAGGAGCTGATGCAGCCGTTCGCATCCCGGGTAAAGATCGCGTCATGCGCCAAATCCAGAAGCTGCGCCTGTTTGCGCCGCATCTCCTCCGCCTGGATTCGCTCGGTAATGTCGTAGACGGTGGCGCGGCTCTTCAGGAAGTCGCCTTTGCCATCCATGACCGCGGTTGCGTTAACCAACGCCCGTAAAACCGTGCCGTCCTTGCGCACCAGCTCGAATTCCAGGTCCCCGATCCAGCCCTTGGTTTTAAATCGGGCATAGTTCGCCTCAAAGGCGGCTTTGCTCCCGGGAGGCAAAAGGTCGACAAAACGCATCTTCCCAATCACCTCTTCCCGGGTGAAACCGAGCCAGGAAAGTTCCGTCTCATTGATCCGCAGGAAGACGCCTTCCGGGTCAATCGAATGATAGCCGCACGGCGCATGCTCGTAGAGGTCCGTGAGCTCCTGGGTCACTCGCCGGCGCTCGGTAACATCCTGGGCCGTACCCCGAAGGCCCACAATTCGCTTGTCGGCGTCGCGAACGCTTTCTCCTTGAGCAAGCACCCACCGGCTCGTGCCCTCGGGCCGAATCAACTCCAGGTCGAGTTTGTAGGGCGTTCCGTGTTGCAGGGCATTTTCCACGGCCACTTCCAACCGGGCCCAACTCTCCGGAAAAAACATCTTTTTTTGTTCCGAGTAGGGGGGTGGCGGCAGGCCCGGATCACAGTCGAAGGTGCGGTAAAGTTCTTCCGACCACGTTATCCTCTCCGGTTGGAGGACCCATTCCCAACTTCCCAGTTGCGCCAGGCGCTGCGCTTCCCGGAGTGCCGCCCCGTCCTGCTGGCGCGCTGCCGCCAGTTGCTCAAATTCGACGTTGGCGTGCGCCAGGTCTTCGGTGCGTTGCTGCAACGCCTGGTTGACCTCCCTCAGCTGTTCATTGCTCGGGAAGGCCAGGGCCTGCGGCATCAAACGAACCAGCACCAGCGCAGTTATTAAGGAAGCAACGGCCGTCACCGCTTTGATCAATCCCGCAAGCCAGTACAGCGGACGCCAGATGTTCCAGACCTCCATTACGTGCGTGACGCCGCAGGCCACGATGAAGACCGCAAAACAAAGAAAAACCCAGTTGAACGCCAGGTCGTTGCGGCGGCGCACCAGGTAAAGCAGCGTCAGCGGAATGGAAAAGTAGGCTACGGCAATCAGACCGTCGGAGATCACGTGCAACCAGATGACGTACGGATCCCAGGTGTAACAGGAGCCGTGGGGCATGAAACCCCCGCTGGAGAACAACTTGCTAAGCAAGTCCATGGCCACCCTCAACCGACTTGGTCGCCGGCCCCGGTTCGCCTTCTGAGACCGGCATCCGTTCGCGCACTGAGCCGCCCAAGCCCGGCTGGACAGACCATTCCGAGACGAAGGCCGGAATGCCCGGTTGGGCGCCCGTTTGTTCCCGATCCGGAACGGTAAAGAAAAAGGTTGAACCCTGACCAGGAATCGATTCCGCCCAGATTCGTCCTCCCCGCAGTTCAACCGCCCGCTTCACCAGGGCGAGCCCGATGCCCGTCCCGGGATAAACTTCACGGGTGTGGAGCCGCTTGAAAATTTCAAAGAGCTTATCGGCATATTCGGGTTCGAAACCGATGCCGTTATCCGCCACGCGAAAGACCCACCCATCCTCCTGGCGCCGGGCGCTGACCTCAATCCTCGGCGTCGATCTGCTGCCGTACTTGATGGCATTGCCGACAAGGTTCTGCAGCACTTGCACAAGCTGAATTTTCGCGAAACGCAGGGTGGGCAGGTCTGCGGCCACGATTTCCGCTTTGGACTCCGCGATGGCCGAAGACAACTGCGCAAGCGCCTGCTGCAGCGCCGTGTTCGCGTTGATGGTTTCCAGGTTTTCATTCCGGCCAGCCAGAGAGAAAGCCAGCAGGCCCGCAATCATGGCCTTCATCCGGGCGGAGCCGTCCACCATCATTTGAATCAGCTGTTCGGCTTGCGGGTCCAGCTTGCCGAGATACTTTCGTTGCAAAAGCTGCCCGCACCCGGCAACCGCCCGAAGGGGTTCCTGCAGGTCATGGGAGGCGACATGGGCGAATTCCTGGAGAGCCGTGTTTGCGTCGGTTACTTCCGCAAGGGACATCTGCACGCGGGCAAAGGCCTGCTCGCGCTCGAGGGTCACCGTGCGTTTGAGCTTTTCATGCTCGCGGCGGCTTTCTGCTGCCTGTAAGGCCCGTTCCACGGCGGGCACCAAACGTTTTGCGCTGCTTTTCACAATGTAATCGTCGGCGCCCGCTTGCATCGCTTCGACCACCACGTCTTCCCCCATCGTGCCCGAGACGAAGAGGAAGGGCAGGTCCAGCCCGCTTTCCTTGGTGATGTGCAGGGCGGACATCCCGCTGAACAGCGGCATGGTGTAATCGGACAAGAGAACATCCCACGGCTGCTTTTTGAGGGCGGCCTGAAGCGCTTCCGCCGTCTCAACCCTTTCATGCACGACGGCAAGGCCGGCGCGGCGGAATTCGCGCAGCATCAACCGGGTGTCATCCTCGGAATCGTCCACGATCAATGCGTTAAGCGGTTGTTTCAGCATGTTCAAAGCTTTCAAGCAAGCCGCAAAGTCAGAAAACCGTCCTGCGTTTTGCAATAAGAAGAATTACCATATCTTTTGTAGTATTCACCCTGTTTTTCAACCGATGACGTGCGCGCCGACCAGAGCGTAAAATCAGAATGAAACCCTAGTTCGGCAGAGCCGGCGGCGCAGCCGCGGCGTTAACCCGCCGGGATTGATCCCCCCTGTCGCCCCGACTACAAACCGCGGTAAGGTTCGCCTTCCTGATACAGTCGGAGTCGGTCCTGCATCCCGTTCAGCTGAATCTTTTCATCCGCCGAACGAAGGTTGTGAATCGCCCACTGTTCGTAGCGCACTGCTTCGAGGAACCGGCCGTTCTCCGCATAGGCCGCTGCCAAGGTGTCCAGCGCGAAAGCGTTACTCCAACGGCCGAGGCGGCAGGCTTTGGTGGCAAGGCTGAGCGCACGCCGGCCGTCGCGGACCTGCTTGTTTTGAGACGTGGCCAACATCCAAGCCAAATCGTTGAGGGTGGTCGGATCATCCGGTTGAAGGTGAACCGCCGCTTCGAGTGCGCGCCGTCCATCCTGGTACCTGCCATAGTCGATGCAGCTTCGCCCTTTGCTCTGGTAAAGTTCGGACAGGATTTCGGGGGACGCATTGCTGTGCTGCGCCAAGCGGATGCTTTGGTCCATCTCGTGCAGCGCTTCGTCCCGGCGTTTGGCCAGCACCAACACCGCGGCCTTCAGGAAATGGGCCCGCCAGTTGCGAGGATTGCTCTGGATGATCCCGTCAATCACCCGCAATGAATCATCGACCTTGCCTTGTACGGCCAGTTTGTACGCATCGTCGAGGGTTGCCTGGCCGATTGCCATTCGTTGCTGCCAAACGCTCCCCCAGCCGCGTTCCTCCTCGGACCAGCAAACCGTGGCACCCTGTGAAAAAAGCGTGCACAACACCGAAAACAGCAGTACTGGCCTCATCAGACGTACCATGCTCAGAAAGGCGTTTATGGAAAGGGTCGTGTTCGGTCCAGGCTACGCCTTGCTTCTTGGGGCGGTCATTTTGCTCGCGGTCTGCCCCGGTGCTTCAGGGAACCAGGAAACTGCCGGCACGGCGTTGAGCCGCAGCACCGGCAATCACCTGTTTGCTCCGGTCCACATCAACCAGCGGCCGGCCTGGTTTGCCGTCGACACCGGCGCCGCCCTGACGATCGTGGATTCGGCCAAAGCCAAGGCGCTGGGTTTGCAGTTTCGCGGCGGAGCCGTCCAGCTTCCGCGCCAGATTGACGTGAACAACCGGACGGTGCCAGTGGCGCACGTGGATGCTTTACAGGTCGGTTTGACCAATTTGGGTTCCGGCCCCGTTGCCCTCATTGACCTGAAAGAGTTCCGGGGAAGGCTGCGCGAAACCGGAAACTATGTGCCCATGGACGGAATCATCGGGCTCGACATTCTGCAGCGCTTTGGGGCGGTGATCGACTGCGGCAAGCAACGCATTTACCTGCAGGTAAACGAAGATGCCTCCCGGGACGTGCTTCGGTTCGTGCACGACCAACGCTACAAGATGATTCCCCTCCGCATCGCCCGCTCCGGCGCCCTTGAAGTGGAAGGCACCCTTGGCACTCATCATTACAGTTTCGTGGTCGACACGGGCGGTTTTGCTACCTTGATCCCGCTGCGGGTGGCCGCCCAGAATGGCGTGGCCGTCTTGGGCACGACCGTTAACGCAAAAGGCATCCACGCGAAAGAAAAGCCGGTCGGTTTAGGCTTGACGCCGGGCTTGCAGCTTGGCCGGTACCAGCTCGGTCCGACCCTGGTCGGCGTCACCGCACTGCCCGATGGCCCTGAAGATCTGCAGTTTCCTTTTGGCGGGTTAATCGGTGCGGATTTTCTGTTCAGCCGGCACGGCGTGATCGACGTGAAACACCAGCGCCTTTATTTTAAATAATAACCCTGTGGGGAAACCTGAATGTCACGGGACTTGGCGCTAAATTTCGTAAGCGGTCTGGGCGCCGACCGGCGCGGTCGCCTCTGCCGCTTGCCATTCGTTGCAAATGCGCCGGGCAAGTTCCCATGCCTGCACCCGTAATTCGGGCACCGCGGTCGTTTCAAGCAGTCGGCCTTTCTGGGGGCTTCCGAGCGTGTAAAGGTTTCGTACCCGCTCCCCGTACACATTGTACACGATGCCGCCCGCACCAACTTCAATGCCCAAGAACAACGGGTCGGGGGTAATCAGGCCGCGGTAGAATAGCTGCTGCACGAGCGGATCTTTCAACTTGTGGTAGTTGCACTCCGGTCCCGTACAGTTAACCACATAGGCAACCCTGAGGCAGCTCAATGACCCTTTGCCATGTTCCTGGAATTCCACCTCAAGGGTGTCGCCGTGGTCAATCCAGACGGGCGTGTCGAACCCGCGTCTCCTCGCGCAAACCTGTCCCGCTTTTCAATGAGCGCCAACGTCAGGTTGCCGTCGGACTGCCGGGCAAGTTGGATGGCGAGAAGCGTGCCGGAGAAGCCGGCCCCGATCACGGCAACGTCACAAGGGCGGCCGGCGCTAAGGGAAAGCGACATCGACACACGATAACCAGGTGCGTCCGGCGAAGCAAATCCATACGTGGTTAATAGGGTAATTCCGCCTTTTCCCCGTCGGCGTTCCTGGCATGCACCGCGTTTCTCGTTGCGGCAGCCTGCGCTTCGGGTCTATTTCGCCCACTGTGCCTGAGCTCGCCGAAGTCGAACACAGCCGTCGCTCGTGGGACGTCGGCCTTGGTCACCAAGTCGAAGAAGTCATGCTTCGCCGACCCGAAATCCGGATTTTTCGGGGAACCAACGCGAACGCAATGGCCCGGGAATTACTTCGTCAACCGTTTGTCGCTTCCGCGGCGAAGGGCAAACAAATGGCGTTTCGCTTTGGGGACGCCGGTGATCGTTGGGTAGGCATTCACCTCGGGATGGCAGGTCGGTTGCGTGTCGCGCCGGCTCCCTTTCTGCCAGCCAAACACGATTACTTCGCGTTGCGTCTAAATGGTCGATGGTTGGTTTTCAGCGACACGCGTTATTTCGGGCGCGTTCAGTTTCACGCCGGTCCCCCTTGCCCGCCGTGGTGGCTGCGGCTGCCTCCTTCCATTCTGGACCGGAAATTTACCGCTGCCGAGGTCAGCCGGTTTCTCGCGCGACGGAAAAGGACTCCCCTGAAAGCGCTCCTCTTGATGCAGGAGCGGTTTCCCGGCATTGGCAACTGGATGGCCGACGAAATCCTTTGGCGCGCCCGGCTGCATCCGAAACGGCTGGCGGGCGAACTCGATGCTTCAGGCGTTCAAACCCTCTGGCGCACCACCCGCCTGGTCTGCCGCCGGGCAGTGACCGTGGTTAACGACGATTGGGAATACCCGGACACGTGGCTCTTCGCACACCGCTGGGCGAAAGGGGGGCGCTGTCCCCGGTGCGGCACCGGGTTGGACCGGGCCGAGGTTGGGGGACGGACCACCTGCTGGTGCCCCCGCTGCCAACCGGCCAACGGGGAGACCGGGTAAGCCCGGACTTCCGGCCTGGAAGGAGGTTTAATCCGATGGCTGCACTTCGGGTGCATCGGACGGTTTAGGCCGGATTTCGAGGTGCCGAACCTTGCCGCCGGCTTCAGCGATGTAGGTGCCGGCCGCAAGGGCGACGGTCGATCCCAGGAATGCCAGCAAGGCAAGCAGGGTCCTGCTTTTGGGCCAGAAATGCGGCAAGGCCAGACCCGCCAACGCCAGAACCGCGGCCGGCGCGTAAGCCAGGGTAAACCGGTCGGCCCGGTCGAGGTGTTCGTCCAGGTAGTCCATCCCGGGCTCATCCGCGATCCGGCGGATGTCCCGGTAACCCGCTTTCCCGGTCAGGTAAACTGGCCACGCCGATCCTGCGCAGAGGAGGACTAGCCAAAGCGTGCACACCTGTGCCGCGCGGCTCCGGAAAACCAGGCCCATGAGCAAACCAAGGTTGGCAATCGCCAGCCCCGTTAAGGGCAGGTGATTCAGGAGAAGGTGCAGGTGTTCGGGAGAGCGCGGGAAACCAGTCATAAAACCAGGGGCATCGCGCCCGCTGGTTGTCTACCGTACCGCTAAGCTGACGTTTCGCGAACCACGATCGCGAAACGCGAGGAAGTGAGCGCATCACGGGACTCGGGAAAAACAGCCCTCAAGGTACAGGGCGGCGCGCGGAGCGCCGTAGTCGGAACCGATGTTGATGGCCGGGATGCCTTGCCAGTAAAGTGGTCCCGCTGGCCGGTGGGTGTGGCCGCAAACCATGCCGGCGAGCCGTTGCCGGTGGCGCTGCAGCATTTCACCCATGCTTTGATTGCCGAGGTACGCCCTGAAAAACGCCAGGGGCGGCGGCGAAACGGGAGCCGGGCCCAGCGGGCGTATGCCGAGCAGCTCCCGAACCGGAGGGGTATGGGTTACAAAAAGGGTGGGGCGGTTTCCGCCGGCAAGCAGGCGTTTCTCCGCCGCGCCGACTTCATGGGCGGCCACGGCCCACGGGTCAAGGTCGGCGGGCATCAGCTGAAAATCACGCCAGCGGAGGGGCAGGACGCTGCGGCAGTAGCCGCGCAGGTAATCTTCCGAAGAAATCACTTCATCACCGTAGGTGAGGCCGGGAACCGCAAAGCCAAAGTCGTAGTGCCCGTACGCTCCCGCCAGGGTGAGGCTGGGCAGCTCCAGGTTGGTCCGGTCAAGCAAGGTGATGTTGTGGGCGCGGGCCGCCGGCACCCAGAACGCATCGACGACGTCGTCCAGGTCGCGGCACCGTGGCCGGGCGTCGTCGTTCAGCCAGAAATCGTGGTTGCCCAGGCAAATGGCAACGGGCCCTTCGGGAAAGGTGGCCCGGATCGCGCCCAGCGCCCCATCCGCTTGCGCAGCGCTCGCCGTGTCGCCCGCAACGACCAAGGCGTCCGGCTGGTAAGTGTCCACCCAGCTGCGCACAACGCCCAGGGTGCGGGTGCGGGTCGCCGGGACGAGGTGAAGATCGGCTGTGAACAGCACTTTCACGCGTGCCAATCTCCACCGGACCTGACGTGTCCGCGAGCACTGCCGGCCACGGCACCACGCCGGCGCGCCAGCTGCGGTTTCCATGCACGGGAACGATCTGGCAGGGTGCCCTTCATACAAATATTATTGCTTCTACAACAGACCTTACTGATACAATTTCTTCTACGCTGGATCCAAAACGGCCGAAGTTAACGTATGGTGAGGTCCGGATTGCAAACCTCTAATTACTCGCTGCCAGGCGCTGTCGGGCCCCCGCCCGCAATGTCCGTTGACGAGATCGGGAGGAACGGCCATCTTTCCGGCTCGCCATTTTGGGTTATGGACCACATCCGCAATATTGCCATCATTGCTCACGTTGATCATGGGAAGACCACTTTGGTCGATCAGCTGCTCCGTCAATCCGGGACCTTCCGGGCCAACCAGAAAGTCGAGGAACGGGTGATGGATTCCATGGATTTGGAACGTGAAAAGGGCATCACCATCAAGGCGAAGAACGCAGCGTTTCGTTACAAGGATTACCACATCAACATCGTGGACACGCCGGGTCACGCCGATTTCGGCGGCGAGGTTGAGCGTATCATGAAGATGGTGGACGGCGTTCTGCTGGTGGTGGATTCCCACGACGGGCCACAGGCGCAAACCAAGTTTGTTCTGCGGAAAGCGTTGCAGGAGAATGCCAAGCCCATCGTGGTCATCAACAAGATTGACCGTGAAAACGCGCGTCCGCACAAGGTGCTCGACATGGTTTTCGACCTTTTCATCGAGCTGAACGCAAACGATGAACAGCTCGATTTTCCGGTTATTTACGCCAGCGCCAAAGAAGGCTTTGCCGTTCGTGAAATCCACGAGACGAACGACACCATGGAGCCGTTGTACGAGGCGATCATCAAGCACATTCCGCCTCCACCGAAGGCGGCCCAGGCTTATTTCCAACTGCTGGTGTCGAACCTGGACTACAGCGATTACCTCGGGCGCCTGGCTTTTGGCCGCGTGACCAGTGGACGGGTGTGCGTGGGCGACTCCGTGGTGCTGATTCATGCCGACGGGCGGCGGGAGCGCACCAATGTGACCGCCCTTTTCGGTCATCAGGGACTTGAGCGGGTCGAAATCAAATGCGCCGGTGCCGGCGACATCATCGGTCTGGCGGGGTTTGAAGAAATCTCTATTGGTGAAACGATCACGGACCTCGAAGAACGTCCGGCCCTGGATTTCGCGCACATCGATCCGCCGACGATCCAGATGAATTTTGTGGTGAACGATTCGCCGCTCGTGGGCCGGGAGGGTAAATTCCTCACGGCCCGGCACATTCGGGAACGGCTTGTCCGTGAAACCCGTACGAACGTCTCGCTGCAGTTTGAAGAATCCGAGACTGCCGGCGTGTTCACATTGAGTGCCCGCGGCGAGATGCAAATCGCCATTCTGGTCGAACAGATGCGGCGCGAAGGTTTTGAACTCCTGGTGTCGCGCCCGGAGGTGATCTTTAAAAAGGGGGCTGCGGGAGAGCTTCTCGAACCGTATGAAACCCTTTATGTGGATGTGCCCCATGACAACCTGGGGGACATCCTGCAATCGTTGGCCGGTCGAAAAGCCGAGATCGTCAGCATGGACCACCAGCATGCCAGTGTCCTCGTTGAGGGCGTCATCCCGACGCGGGGCCTGATCGGGTTTGAGAGCGATTTGGTTAACCTCACGCGTGGGTTGGGGTCGATGAGCCACCTGTTCAAAGAGTACGGACCGTTTAAAGGTGACATTTCCAGCCGGAACAACGGGGTCCTGGTGGCCATGGAGAGCGGCATCTCAACGGCTTATGCCTTGAACAATGTACAGGAGCGGGGTCGGCTTTTCATCGGGCCCCAGGAAGACGTTTACGAGGGGATGATCGTCGGGGAAAATTCACGCCCGGATGACCTCACCGTCAATCCCTGCAAGGCAAAGCACCTCACCAACATGCGCAGCCAGGGGGACGGCAAAGGCATCCAGCTCGCACCCGCGCTGAAAATGAGCCTGGAGCGCTCGCTCGAGTACATCACTTCAGAGGAATACGTCGAGGTTACGCCGAAAAACCTCCGGCTTCGTAAAAAGCTGCTTGACTCTCACGCTCGGAAACGGGCGGCTTCCAAAGTTCTGGTCGGCTGAAGCTTTAACTGGCCAGGTTTGCCTTTTCCGGGCCTGGAACCAGGCCTGGGCCATGCCGTGCCGTGGCCAGCCGGGCCGGTAAGATCTTCGCAAAAGCGATACCAGGCAGTTGACAAAAGCACGTGGATGAGGTTATTTCGCGTTACCGTTGGGTGATGCGCTGATCGGTGGTTCGCCGGACTCTTCCTCCTCTTGGTCGCAGGTTGCGTCGCTGTTTTTATAAACTGGAATAGGCATTTTTTGTCTTCACTGCCCCGAATTGTAACGGGCCATTATGGCGGGTCACAGTAAATGGTCGAAGGTAAAACGCTTCAAAGGCGCCATCGATGTCAAGCGAGGTAAGGTATTCAGTAAATTTGCGAAAGAACTGATGGTGGCAGCCCGGGTAGGTGGCGGAGACGCCGATCTGAACCCGCGTTTACGCTCAGCGGTTCTGGCGGCCCGGGCGCAAAATATGCCCAATGACACCATCGATCGTGCCATCAAAAAGGGCACTGGCGAAATTTCGGGCGGGATCGTCGAAGAAATGGTGTACGAGGGGTACGGGCCCGGGGGTGTTGCAATCATTGCGGAGGCGGCAACGGACAACAAAAATCGTACCGCCGCAGACATACGAAGCATTTTTAGCAAACACCACGGTAACTTGGCTGCGTCTGGGGCTGTCTCCTACATGTTCAAGCGTAAAGGACAGGTGGCTGTCCGGCAGACCGTTGTTGCTGAGGAGGAGTTGCTGGACTTGGCGCTGGAAGCAGGGGCCGAGGACCTGACGGCAGATGAAGACCTGTACGTGGTCACGACTTCGCACGACCGTCTTTATCAAGTGAGTGAATCGCTCCGGAAACGGGGACTCAGCATTGAATCGCAAAAACTTACGTTTGTTCCAGACAACACCGTGCCGGTAACGAGCGAAACGGTGGCCACTCAAGTCTTACGGTTGTGTGACGCTCTGGATGACAACGACGACGTGCAAAACGTGTACAGCAATTTTGACATTTCCGATAGCCTGCTAACCAGATTGTCGGACTGATCTGGTCTTTTTATAGCTTTTATTAAGGACGTTATGGCGGATACCAACGAACAGCCAACGCTGCTTGGCGAAGGAACGGAAACTCCCAAAAAACCGCGGCGTCTACGTTCACCGGTCGCGGCCAAGAGCAAAAAACCCGCCGTAAAACGAACCGCGGTTAAACGGACCAAAGCTTCGGCCAGGGCCGATGATCTCACCCATTTTAATGGGGAAGTTAAGCCCGCCCCTGTGACGGAGGACCTTCCGCTGGAAAAGGAAGTGCCAACGTCTTCAGAAAAAGTTGTAAGTTCAACGCACGTGAAAACGGAGCCCGCGCCGGCGGCGGAATCAGTGCCGGCAGCTGAACCGGTGGTTAACCATGCGCCCGTGAAAGTAGCTGAGCCGCCTAAAGTGACTGAATGGTCTCCTGAGGGACGGTCGCCCGCACCGGTCGTGACCGTTGCTCCCCCGGTCGAGACGCCCACCCGCGAGACGGCGCCTCCGGTCGAGTCGCAACGGCCTGAAC
>DASWVC010000187.1:0-23124 GCA_036401335.1 Chthoniobacterales bacterium | reverse complement strand
AGGGTCTGTTCATCCGCACGTGCGCCTTTTACATGGCGGTACCGCAATCGGAGTTCCTTCACGGGGCGTTCCGTCAGCCATTTGATTTTAGCTTTGTCCTGGGTGCAGGAATAATCGCGGTTCATGATGGCACCGCCGATGGTGAAGCGTTTTAGGAACGCAGCCTGGGGCGTGTTGTAAACCATCGTGAACACCTTTTCCCGGTCGTAGATGCCGAAATAGAGGACGTCCTTGTCGACGAACATCCGCTCGGGCGGAGGCAACACCTGGTAGCGGCCGCTCGGCCAGACGATGAGGAGCCGGTCGAGCGGCGAGCAGCGGAACGCCGCCTCACCTTTGACGCCGTGCCCTAAAAATCCCTTTTCCTGGTCGTAAACGATCGACAGTTCATCGGCCGTTAACTCTCGCACATCGATTTCGTCGACCGTCATCAATTGGGTGCGGCGCTTGAACGCTTTCTGGTATTTGACGATCAACCGTTGCAGGTAGTCGATGGCATACGCGGTAAGTGCACGGAGGTGCTCCGCCACCTGCTTCAGCTCCCGGACGATTTTGTTTTTGTCCTCCTCGTTCCTGGCCAGGTCGAACTTTGAGATCCGTTTAATGGCCAGCGCCAGCAGCATTTCCACATCCTCCGAACTCAGTTCACGCGTCAGCTGGGAACGAAACGGCCGCAACCCGCGAGACACCGCCTGTTGCACCGCTTCGTACGACTCGCATTCCTCGATCTTCTTATAAACGCGATGCTCGATAAAGAGCTGGACCAGCGTTTTGCGGTGGAGTTCGTCGTGTAGTTCGCCCTGTTTTATCTCAAGTTCCCGCTTCAGCAACGACACCAGCGATTCGGTGTTGAATCGCAGCACCTGCTCAACATCCATTTGCACCGGCCGTTCACCCTGGATCACGACGAGGTTCGGGTGCAGCGTGACCTCGCAATCCGTGAAATGGTAAAGGGCTGAAATGGCCTTGTCCGGATCTTCGCCGGGGGAAAGTACCATGACGATTTCCACGGCCGCAGCGGTGAAATCGTTGATTGACCGGATCCTGATCTTCTTCTTCCGGACGGCATCCTCAATCGAACCCATCACCGATTCGGTCGTGGTGCCAAACGGGATCTCACGGACCACAAGTTTGTTCTGTTCCCGTTTTTCAATCTTAGCCCGCAGTTTCACCTTGCCGTTGCCCAGGTTGTACTCGCTGGCATCCATGAGCCCGCCCTGCGGAAAATCGGGCATAAGCTTAAACCGCTTGCCTTCAAGCACCGCGACCTGGGCTTTCAGCAGTTCAATGAAGTTGTGCGGCAAAATGCGCGTGGACAAGCCGACGGCAATGCCTTCTGCTCCCAGCATCAACAGCAACGGCAGCTTGCTCGGGAGCACCACCGGTTCCTGGTTGCGGCCGTCGTAACTGGGGACAAACGCGGTTACCTTCGGGTTGAAGATTTCGTTCCGGGCAAGTTCCGTGAGGCGGCACTCCGTGTACCGGGAGGCGGCGGCCGGGTCACCCGTCAGGACATTGCCAAAGTTACCCTGACCTTCAATCAGGTAGTTTTTGTTAACCAGGTTCACCAACGCATCCTCGATGGAGGCGTCGCCGTGAGGGTGGTACTGCATGCAGTGCCCGACGATGTTGGCGACTTTGTTGAAGCGGCCATCGTCCTTCTCGTAGAGTGCGTGCAGGATGCGCCGTTGAACCGGCTTCAACCCGTCTTCGAGCTGCGGGATCGCCCGATCCCGGATTACGTAGGAGGCGTACTGGAGAAAGTTGTCATCGATGAGGTTCCGCAGCGGGTCCTCCGGCAAATGCAATGTAGGCATCGAAATGAATGGCAAACGGCCACACCGCCAGCGTCTCAACCGGTCAATACCTCAGAGTCGAGCACCAGGTGTTCCATGATGTATTCGCGGCGTTGCGGCGTGTTCTTGCCCATGTAAAACTGGAGCAACGGCTGAATCGAATGCGCATCATCCACCGTGACCGGCGTCAGCCGCATCTTCGCGCCAATAAAGTTTTTGAATTCTCCAGGCGAGATTTCGCCTAACCCTTTGAACCGGGTAACTTCCGGCGCCCGCATCTGGTCGCGGACCTTGTCCCGCTCGCCTTCCGAATAACAGTAGTGCGTTGTTTTTTTATCCCGGACGCGAAACAGCGGGGTCTCGAGGATGTCGACAAAACCGTGGGTAATCAGATCCGGGAAGAACCGGAGAAAACAGGTGATTAACAGGTTCCGGATGTGCAATCCGTCCACATCGGCATCCGTGGCCAAAATGACTTTACCATAACGCAATCCCCTGATGTTTTCCTCTACGTTAAGCGTTCGGGTAAGATTAAAGATCTCGTCGTTTTTATAAACCACCGTTCGGTTTAAGTCCCAGACGTTGAGCGGCTTGCCTTTCAATGTAAAAACCGCTTGGGTGTTGGCATCGCGGCAACTCGTGATAGACCCGGCCGCGGACTGCCCTTCGGTAATGAAAATCATGGATTCATGACCAAGCCCTTTTTCCTGGTTCAGGTGAATCCGGCAGTCTTTCAACTGGGGAATCCGTAAGGAAATGGCCGCCGTACGCTCCCGCGCCAGCTTCCGGACGTCCTGCAACTCTTTGCGAAGCCGCTGGGTGTCCTGCACCTTGGTGACAACGCGCTCCGCGATTTCCGGGTTACGGTGCAAAAGGCTCGTAACCGCTTCCCGCACCTTCCCCACAAGTTCCGCCCGGATTTCCGTGTTGCCGAGCTTGTTCTTGGTTTGAGACTCGAACACCGGGTCCTGCAACCGGATCGCGACGGCACCCATCAACCCTTCCCGCACGTCGTCGCCCTCAAACTTCGCCTTGGCAAAATCGTTGACGGCCTTAAGCATGCCTTCCCGGAACGCGCTCAGGTGCGTGCCCCCATCAGCCGTGTACTGGCCGTTCACAAAGGAATAATGGTCCTCGGACAGCCGCGCGGTATGGGTAAACGCCAGTTCCAACATCTTTTCCCGGTGGTGCAATACCGGGTAGAGCCCATCGTCGCCGATTTCCTCTGCCAGCAAATCTTTCAAGCCGTTGGCAGACGTGTAGACGGCTCCATTGAAGCTGATCTTCAGCCCGGCATTAAGGTACGTGTACAGGCGCAAGCGCCGGGCAAGGTGTTCTTCCCGGAAATGGAAATCCTTGAAAATGGTGCGGTCCGGCGCAAACGTCATCTCCGTCCCATCCGGGCCATCTTGGGGACCTCGCTTCTGGGCCTTTAACTCGCCGCGCGCAAATTCAGCCCGGAAAAACTCTCCTTCGCGCTGGCTTGTCACTGTAAATCGCTCGGACAAGGCGTTCACGGCTTTGGTGCCCACCCCGTTCAAGCCGACGCTGAACTGAAACACTTCGTCGTTGTATTTGGCCCCGGTGTTGATGCGGGACACGCAGTCGATCACCTTGCCAAGGGGGATGCCGCGCCCGTAATCCCGAACCCGCACGGTTTCGGCTTTAACCTCCACTTCAACCTGCCGGCCAAAACCCATGATGTACTCGTCAACGGAATTGTCGACGACCTCCTTGACCAGCACGTAGATGCCATCGTCGTAATGGCTGCCATCTCCCAAGCGCCCGATGTACATGCCGGTTCGCATCCGGATGTGCTCCAGCGAGGACAACGTTTTGATCTTACTTTCGTCGTAATCGTGCTTTGGCTGAGGCATAACGGAACCGGGAGCGTGCCATGAACCGGCGGCTTTACAATGGATACTCCCCGCATTCCCGACAACCGGAGCGGGGCCGGCGGCCTGCGCCGCGCCACTGGTTTTTGGCTGTCAGATTAACAAACGAATGCCGTCATCCCCGACAGGCGGCACGTCAAACCAGTCGGTCAAACGGCCGTAGGCATCGCGTACTTCGGTGCGACCCCCGGTGATCCGGAGGATGTGCTCGGCATAGGCCTTGGCATCATTCAAACTGAGGAACCAGAGGTCAGCTCCCTGCCCTGAGAGGATTACGCCGGGGCGGTCGCCTGCAGGCAGAATTGCGAGGGTGCGCATTGTGTTCAAATGAACACATAAGCGACGCTTGGTCAAACTGCATTTTTGCCTTGCAAGCGTGCTTGCCCGAGCCGAACCCACCGGCCGGACGCCGGCCTCTCCTCACTTTCGGCATTTACTTCCGGGCCGCATTTTACTTGGATGCACAAATCGGACGGTCGTAGCCGGCGAGCATAGAAACCAGAGTAAATCTAAAAACTGTATCTGCACCCCTCTGTCCAATTCCCGTGGCCGACTACCATACACCCCGCGTCATTGACGTGAATTTCAACCGGCCCTCGGCCGGCTGGATCGTTGCTGCCGTCGTTGCCGTCCTGCTGATCGCCGTTTTATGGACGTCCTACTACACCGTCGGAGCCGAGTCCGAAGGAGTGGTGCTCCGGTTCGGAAAATTCCTGACGACGGTTGAGCCGGGGCTGCACTTTAAGTTGCCGTTCGGCATCGACACGGTGGCCGTACTGCCGACGCGGCGGCAGCTGAAACTCGAGTTTGGGTTTGCCACGCCGGGCTACACGACAAATCCGATCCAGGAGGGACAGGATCAGGACGAAGAGAAGTCGATGGTAACCGGCGACCTGAATGCGGCGCTGGTCGAGTGGGTGGTGCAATACCGCATCGAAGACCCGAGGCAATATTTATTTGACGTGCGCAATCCGGGCGAAACCCTTCGCGATCTGTCGGAGGCGGCGATGCGCGAGGTGATCGGTGATCGCACGGTGGATGAACTGATCACGATCGGCCGGCAGGAAATCGAAATTGAGGCGCTGGCGCGGATGCAGGAATTGTCCAGGCGCTACCACCTGGGCATCCGGGTGGATCAGGTGCAGCTGAAAAACGTGAACCCGCCAAGTCAGGTGCAAGCATCGTTCAACGAGGTGAACAAAGCCCAGCAGGACCGCGAGAACGCGATCAACATCGCCAATGGTGATTACAACAAGGCGGTGCCGCGAGCGAAAGGGCAGGCTGACCAGACCATCCGGGGCGCGGAGGGCTACCGTTTCAAGCGGGTGAACGAGGCCGAAGGCGATGTGGCGGCCTTCAGCGCCGTGCTTCAGCAATACATCAAAGCACCCGAGATCACCCGCACCCGCCTTTACCTTGAAACAATGAGTGAAATCCTACCGCAGGTAGGCCAGAAAATCGTGGTGGACGAATCCTTGCGCCAATTGCTTCCGGTGCTGCCGCTTTCGACCAAACCAGGCGAGGGCCGGCCATGATGAAAGGGCGTTACCTCCCCGCGGCGGTGCTCGCCGCGGTGTTCATTCTTGTTCTGGTTTTCTCAGGGGCGTTTTACACGGTGGACCAGACCGAGCAGGTGATCATCACGCAATTCGGGAAACCCGTGGGCGATCCGATCACCGAGCCGGGCCTGCACTTCAAGGCTCCATTTGTGCAGAGCGTTAACACCCTCGACAAACGGTTTCTAGAATGGGACGGCGCTCCGGTGGCCATCCCGACCAGGGACAAAACGTACATCCACGTTGACACGTTCGCGCGGTGGCGCATTGAAGACCCGAAAACTTATTTCGTGCGTTTACACGATGAGCGCAGCGCCCAGTCGCGCCTGGAAGACATCCTTGGCAGCGAGACGCGCAACTCCATTGCCAAGCACGACCTTATTGAGATCGTGCGCACGGATAAGAACCGTCAGCCGCAGCACGATGAGACCCTGAAAGGCGGCCCTGGCGGCACCGGCACCATCGGCGTCCTTCCCCCGATCCAGTTCGGCCGATTAAGGATCGAAGAAGAAATCAAAACCGCTGCGATGCAAAAGCTGGCAGAGTTCGGCATCGCCGTTTTGGATTTCCGGATCAAGCGGGTCAATTACAATCCGGAGGTCCTCGACCGCATTTACCAGCGCATGATCAGTGAGCGCCTGCAAATCGCCCAGCGGTTCCGTTCCGAGGGCGAAGGTGAATCCGCTCGCATCGCCGGACAGCGGGAGCGTGACCTGAACGAAATCCAATCCAATGCTTACCGGCGGGTGCAGGAGATTCGGGGTGAGTCTGACGCCAAAGCGACGGAAATTTACGCCCGCGCCTACACCCAGGACCCGCAGGCGGCCGAGTTCTATGCTTTCATCAAGACCTTGGACGTGTATCACCGGATTTTCGCCAAGGATTCAACCCTGGTACTTTCCACGGACAGTGACATCTTCACGCTGTTGAAACGGGCTGCCGCAAAGGCCAACGGCCCTCCAAACTCCTTCGAGCTCCAGGCGAAACCTGCTCCCTGAAGCTCCGTAAGCACGAAGGCCGCAATACCTGGTAGGGCAGCGCGGAGCACTTCGACGTCTGCCGGTGGTGTCCGGTATCCCGCCGGAACCGGGCATCGGTTCAGGCTGGGCGAGACCCAGGCGATCTGCCCGGGCAAACGACGTCATGCATCGGGCGTATCGTATTCCAAAACGGCGCTACCTGAGACGTTGCAATCGTTTGAACACACCGCGACGATCTGTACGGAACCCGCAGGAGGCCAATACCAGTGTGTGTTGTCGCCTGGATTCAGGCGGAGGTCGCTCGAAGCATTGACCGGGTTGCTGCCGGAATCCAGACCGGAGAGAAACAGGGCACAGTTTCCGGTATTGGCAGGGTTTCCGATTCCCCATTTCACTTTCCAGTCCGGTCCGTCCACAATCACCACGTAGTTGTCTCTACGTCCCGGGCAGGCCAGCTCTGTACTCGTCCTCATGATGAAATGCTTTTACACCTCCGCGTTCTGTTTGGGAACCTCGGAGAACCGACCGCCTCACGGCCCCCTGGCTGCAGGCTGAATCACCCTTTGACTTGGCCTGCCCGCAATGCCTCCGCCAAAGCGGCTACTTCGTCCGGCGCATGGACTGAGGAAAGGGTTATTCGAAGCCGGGCTGTGCCCCGCGCGACGGTCGGATACCGGATTGCGGGCACCCACATCCCGGCTTCGCGGAGCCGTTCGCTGGCCGCCAAGGCGAGTTGCTCGCCTCCCACGACCACCGGAAAGATTGCGCTCGCCGGGGGTGCCGATGCGTCCTGGTTCAAGGCACGGGCCAGTTGGCTGGCATTGGCCCAGAGTTGATTCCGTCGCTGGGCACCCTCCGCAGACACGGCGATTTCGATGGCGGCCTGAGCCGCGGCGGCGATCGCGGGAGGGGGTGCGGTGCTGAACACGTAAGCTCGAGCGCGTTGGATGAGGTGGTCGACCAGGTTCTCGCTGCCGGCGATGTACCCGCCGCTGACGCCCAGCGCTTTGCTCAACGTACCCATCTGGACTTCAACCTGACCTTCCAAGCCATGCAAAGACACCAGGCCGGCTCCCTCCGGTCCAAAAAGGCCGGCCGCATGCGCTTCATCGACCAGGAGGGCGGCACCGTAACGGTCCTTGAGTTCAACCAGCGCAGGGAGGTCAGCTTGATCGCCGTCCATGCTGAATACCGCTTCCGTCACGATCAGCGCGCGGGGTTTTGGCACCTGCCGCGCCGCCCACTGCAATAAAGTTTCCAGGCGGTCCAGCCGGTTGTGCGGAAAGGTCCGGAGGCGTGCGCCCGAAAGCCGGGCGGCATCGATCAAGCACGCGTGTGAAAGCTTGTCGATGATGACGACGTCGGCAGGACCCACGAGGGCGGGAATGGTCCCGAGGGCAGCGGCGTAGCCGCTCGAGAACGTCACGGCACGGGAGGTCCGCTTCCATGCCGAAAGCCGTTCCTCAAGCTCACGGTGAGACGGTCTCGAGCCGGTCACCAGGCGGGAGGCACCGGCCCCGACGCCGTACCGGTCAATCGCAGCGTGAGCGGCGCGGCAAACCTGCGGGTGCAGTGCGAGGCCAAGGTAATCGTTCGACGAAAAGTTGACGTAAGCCCGGCCATTGACCTCAAGGTGAACGGCATCAACCGCTTCCCCCACCGCCGCCCGCCGTCGCAACCCTTGCTCGTCCCAGGCCGCCAGCGCCGCCGCCAGAGCGGCGTCAAAAGCCACGCCCATGAAGGAACGTCAGCGGACGCCTCCCGGCCTCAAACATTTGCGCTTTTTCATTTGTAACGGATAGTTCGCCGCTCGCCCGGGTTGCCCGACGTTTGCTTTTTCAGAACGCCGCCTGGTAGATCGCCAGCGCATCCTCCTCCTTCACCTCCCGCGGGTTGTTCATGAGCAGCCGCGTTTGTTTAATGGCGTCGGCCGCCATTCGTTTGAGGTCCTTTTCCTGTACGCCGACGTCACGCAGCCGTCGTTCAATCTGCACGTCCACGGTCAACCGGTTCAGGTGCGCGAGGAACGCTGCAGCTTTTTCCTTGGTGTCGCCCGCGAGCCCAGGGACGATCTCCTGAGCCAGTTCAGCGTAAAGCCCGGCAGCGACCGGGAGGTTGAATTCGAGGACAGGGGGCAGCACCAGTGCGTTCGAAAGGCCATGCGGCACGTGGAAGATGCCGCCGATTGGGTAGGCCAGCGCATGCACGGCCCCTACCGGCGCGTTTGCAAACGCTTGACCGGCCTGCATGGCGCCGAGCAACATCCCTTCCCGGGCAGCCCGATCCTGGCCATTTCGGCAGGCTGTGACCAGGCTACCCGCAAGCAGCCGGAGGGCAGACTTGGCCAAGACGTCCGAGGCTGGATTCTTTTTGTGCAGACTGGTGAAAGCCTCAATGGCGTGCACCATGGCGTCGATGCCCGTAGCCGCAGTGACTTTGGGCGGCAGGCCCATGGTTAATTCAGCGTCCAGGATGGCCTGGTCCGCATAAAGAACTGGCGAAACCACGCCCATCTTGGTGGTTTCACCCGTGGTGATAACGGAGATCGGCGTCACTTCGGAGCCCGTCCCGGCGGTCGTGGGCACTTGCACTAAAGGCAGGCGTGAGCCGCGCACGTTGCCGATGCCGTACATCTCGGACAAGGGTTGTTCGTTGCACAGAAGAACGGCGACCAGTTTGGCGACATCCATGGATGAGCCGCCGCCAAGGCCGATGACGAGGCGGATGCCTCCGCCTCGCAATCGGTCAACCGTTTGCAGCACCACCGACTCCGGCGGGTCCGCCACGACGTCATCAATGACCGTAGGCTCAATCCCGACGGTGGCCAGACTTTCCAGCGCCGGCCCGAGAAGCCCGCTCTTGTGCAAAAACCGGTCCGTCACCACCACGGCCGGTCCCGGTTCATGCCCGAGATCTTTGAGGGTCGGACCCAGTTTGCGGGCGACGCCGAATTCGAAAATAACGGTCGGCACCGTTTGGAAGCGGAATGGATTCATGGCGGGGTTCTCCGGGAAAGGACGGACGTTATTTTAACTGTAATGGCGCTACGGCAAGGCGCGCCCGCCCGCAAGACGGATCGGCAGGGTCGGCAGTCCCTTGCGGACCGGGGCATCGGTCTGCACCCGTCCGGCAGGATTGCGTATTCCCACACGCCCCCCTTTTGCGCCCGAAACGGCGGGCCGTTCACCCCGGCGGCGAAGGGACTCGCCGCCTTACCAAACCTCGGATACCGGCTTCTCCCCCCCGGAGCCTCAATTGTTCGGGACGCCTGGGTTTGCCGGAGCCGGCCGCAGCGCCCGGTCGAGGTCGGGATCGGATTGGGCGCCTAGCTTGAGGGCACGGAAATAGTGACGCCGGGCCAACTCGACGGCAGCAGGTTTTTGCTCCAGGTAGAGGATGGCAAGGTTAAAATGCGCTTCGGCGTAATTTTCATCCAGTTCCACCGCGCGTCGGAGTTCGTCGCCGGCTGCGTCAAGCCAGCCCTTCTTGCGAACGAGCACGCCGAGGTAAAGGTGATTGCGCGCGACGTTTGGTTCCAGGTAAACCGCCTGGCTAAGCGCGGCGAGGCTGCCGTCCAAATCGGATTTTTGATAGTAAATGATTCCTAAAGTAAGCCAGGCGGAGGCCGCGGCCGGGTCGAGGTGCACCGCTTTTTTGAGGTCCTCTTCCGCTTCATTAAGGGCGTTCAGCCGGTACTCGACGGCTCCAAGGTTGGCCCACCCCATCGGGTGATTGGGGGCAAGCTCGATCATCCGGCTGAATTCCTGCCGAGCCTCTTCAAATTGTTCTGCCCGGAAATCGGCTAGCCCTTTCTCGGCGGCGTCGCGGGCCTCTTTCGGCAGTGCCGGTGTGGCTGCCGGCGACGGTGCCACCGTCGGGGCCGGTGTTTCCGCAGCGGGTTCCTCGGCACCGGCCCTTTCGTGCGGGTGCGTCGAGCACGCCAGACCGATGGCCAGAAGGTAGGTGTATCGGCGGAGTCGCCGTGGCCGGGCTGGGCTGGCTGCCGGCGGCCATTGCGGTACGAACGTCCAGAGCAAACTGTGCACCGGCATCAACTCTTCCCGAGTTCGTGCGCACGATCGGCCGAGGCGCGCACCGCTGCCATCACGGTATAACGTAAGCCATGCCGTTCGAGGGCCTCAATGGCGGCCATCGTGGTGCCTCCGGGGCTGGCCACCATTTCGCGGAGGAGCGCAGGGTGTTGTTGCGTCTCCCGGACCATCTGGGCCGACCCGATAACGGTTTGGATGGCCAGTTGAAGCGCAATTTCCCGTGGCAAACCCATCATCACACCGCCGTCGGCCAACGCTTCGATAAACGTGAACACGTAAGCCGGGCCGCTGCCACTAAGCCCGGTGACGGCGTCGATGGAACCTTCTTTCACCCGAAAGGCCAGCCCGACCGAGGCGAAGATGTGTTCGGCGACTTCTGCATCCTTCAAAGTGGCGTGGTCGCCCAAGGCGTAAGCCGTGGCTCCCTGGCGAATGAGCGACGGAGTGTTTGGCATCGCTCGGATCAACCGTGTGCGATGCCCCGCTGCAGTTTGCAGGGTTTCCAGGTTCAAGCCCGCCACCAGGGAAATAAGAAGTTTGCCTTCGAGGTGCTGGCGCACATCGCGCAACAACTGCAGGCTGTCCGCTGGTTTGGTCGCAAGCAGGATGGCATCCGCCTGCTGGGCCAGCACCCTCGGGTTTGCGGCCACCTTGATGCCGCGTTTCGCCGCCTGATCAGCCAGGTTTTCCGGGTGACGGTTAATCACCAGGATCTGACCGGCGGCGCAGCAGTTCGCTTCCAACATGCCCTCTACGAGGGCTGACGCGAGTTTGCCGAAGCCAAGGAATCCAAAAACCATGCCGAACCAGCGGCACCACGTACCGTGCTTCGGGGCGAAACGCAAGCACGAGGACCGGAAACCGGGCAAATCCCCGACCGCTCTTGCACCGGAAGCAGGAACCGGAGGGCCGCTTCGTCCGTCCGGAACCGATTCCGGACAACGAGATTCCTGCAACTTCATTCCTTTGCGTGGTGTCTAATAGCGGAGGTTTGATCGTAGGGGTAACGTGCGGGAGACGGGTTGGCGAACCCGCGCTGCCGGACGCGGTCGGACCTGAACGAAAACTGTATGCATCAGCAAATAGCCATGCCGCCGGGGTTGCGGCGCAAGCGCCTTCGTTGGCGGCGGTGGTTGGCGGTGGGCGTTGTGCTGACGGCGGCGGCGGTCGGGGTGACCATGAACCAGCGGCGCGAGAAACCGGTGATCGTCACGACGGAACGGGCAGCCGTGCGCGACCTTACGGAAACCGTAAGTGCGATCGGCAAAATTCGCCCGGAACTCGAGGTAAAGATTTCGCCGGAAGTGGCGGGGGAAATCACCGCGTTGCCGGTCGTCGTGGGCCAGGAGGTGAAAAAAGGCGATCTGCTTGTTAGGATCAAGCCTGACAACTACCTCGCCAGGGTCAAACAGGCAGAGGCGGCGCTGAGTGCGGCGGAGGCGGACAGCCTCCAACGCAAGGCTCAGATGTTGAACGATCAGCTGGACCAGCACCGTGCGCAGGAATTGTTCAGCAAGAAGCTTTTGTCTGAATCGGACTACAAGGGCGCCGAGACCAAAGCCCAGGTCTCCGCGGCGTCGTACCAGTCTTCCCTCCACAACATTGACGTGTCCCGGAGTTCGTTGGACCAGGCCAAAGACCTCCTTGATAAAACCGTGATCTACTCGCCCACGGCCGGGACGATCAGCGTGCTAAGCAGTGAGGTGGGCGAGCGGGTGGTGGCGACCGGAGATTTTGCGGGAACGGAGGTGATGCGGGTGGCCAACCTGAATTCGATGGAGGCACGGGTCGAGGTCAATGAAAACGATGTCGTTAACGTGGACACCGGCGATCCCGTGCGGGTACGGGTGGATGCCTACCCGGACCGCGTATTCCGCGGCCACGTCAAGCAAATCGCCAGCACCGCCACGGTCAAGAACGAAAGCACGCAGCAAGAGGTGACGAATTTTGAGGTCCGAATCCGGATCGATGCTCCAGAGGTGCGGTTGCGCCCCGGCATGAGCGCGAGCGTCGAGGTGGAAACTCAGACGGCCCGTCAAGCCGTCACGGTGCCCTTGCAATCCGTCACGGTGCGAAGCCTGGAAGGAAGCAAGACAGCCGAAGAACTCAAACGCGCCCGGGATAAGGATTCTTCCGGAATTACCTACAGTGACGGCGAAAAACAGGACCGGAAAAAATTGCAACGGGTCGTTTTCCTGAAGGCGGGAGAGACCGCCCGCCAGGTCCACGTGCAGACGGGCATTGCGGATGACACGTACATCCAGGTCATTTCCGGGGTGCACCCGGGTGACGAGGTGATCTCCGGCTCGTACACGGCGATCAGCAAAGACCTCAAAGACGGCAAAAAAGTCGAGATCGAGCGGCCTAAAGATGCAAAGTGAACTTTCGGTTGCGCCCCACACGGTCCGGCCCAAAGGCAGCGTGGTCATCCGGATTCAGGGCATTACCAAAGAGTACCGGATGGGCCATGCCGTGATTCAGGCGTTGAAAGGCGTAGACCTGCTGATTCAGCGCAACGAGTACCTGGCCATCATGGGGCCGTCGGGCAGCGGCAAGTCGACCTTGATGAACATGCTCGGCTGCCTCGACACCCCGACGGAAGGTCTTTACGAATTCAACGGCAAAGATGTTGCCAGTATGGAAGATGACGAACTGGCCGACATTCGCAATCGGGAGATCGGATTTGTATTCCAGACGTTCAACCTGCTGCCGCGCTCGACCAGCCTGGAAAACGTGGCGTTGCCGCTCGTCTACGCAGGTGTGCCTGCGGCGGAACGCGAACGGCGGGCGGCGGACGCGTTGATGAGCGTCGGATTGCTCGATCGCCTCCGCCATCGACCCAATGAGCTTTCCGGCGGCCAGCGCCAGCGCGTTGCCATCGCGCGAGCTCTGGTCAACCAGCCTTCCTTGATCCTGGCCGATGAACCGACGGGCAACCTGGATTCGCGCACCGGCAGAGAAATCATGGCGTTGTTCGAACAGCTTTATGAGCGAGGCAATACGATCGTGGTTGTCACGCATGAAGAGGAAGTTGCCTTGCATGCCCGCAGGATTGTCCGCCTGCGCGATGGCGAGATCGAAAGCGACCGCGAAAGGGTTTAATGCCTTTACCGAACAAGCGGCTGGCGGGTAAATGCTTTCGACGAGCCGCGCCGGATTGGGCCGCGTAATGAAGCGTTCGTTTCAGCGTTGGTGGTTTGAGGCCGGGGAAAGTTGCCGCATGGCTGGCCAGCAGATTTCCGCCAACCGGAGCCGGTCCTTCCTGACGGTGCTTGGGGTGATCATCGGAATTATCGCGGTGACGTTGATGGGAACAGCCATTCGCGGCATCGACACCGGTTTCGACCGCAGCATGTCGCTCCTGGGCGACGACGCGCTCTACGTCGAGCAATGGCCGTGGACGCCCGGCGACGATTTCTGGCTCTACCGAAACCGGCCCGACATCAAGCTTGCCTTCGTCGACCAGCTTAATGGGATCATCCGCGCCGCGCCCAATTCCCACCTTGAGCTAGCCGTCGCCGACCCTTCCAGCGTTGAAACGGTCACCTACGGCAAGCGACAGCTGACGGATGTGTACACCATGGGCACCACAAGCGACTTTGCCGTGGTTGGCACCACCAGTTGTCGGGATGGCCGGTTCATCAACGAACCGGAGAGCCGGGGCGGCCGTAACGTGTGCACGATCGGTTTGGACGTGGCCGACCACCTTTTCGGCGCCGAGAACCCGCTGGGTAAAACCATCAAGGTCGGCGATGCCGCCTACCAGGTGATTGGCGTTTTCGAACGGCAAGGATCTTTTCTCGGGCTGTTCAGCTTTGATTCCCAGGTGGTTGTTCCACTTGCCTCTTACGCCAAGTATTTCAAGACCGGAGATGAGCACGCCTCCATCCGGGTGAAAGTCAAAGACCGGAAACAGATGGAGGAAGCCCGGGAGGAGCTCCGAGGCTATTTCCGCCGGATTCGCCGGCTGCTTCCGGAACAGGCCGACAATTTCTCCATCAATGAACAGCAGGCTTTCCGTGCAACCCTCGGGCCGGTCAAGGCCGGTTTGGCAGTTGCCGGACTTTTCATCACCGGGCTCGCGCTGTTTGTCGGGGCGATCGGGATCATGAACATCACCTTTGTGAGCGTAAAGGAGCGAACGCGGGAGATCGGCACCCGGAAAGCTTTGGGCGCACGGCGCCGGACCATTCTGATGCAGTTTTTAATTGAGGCGGTCGCCATTTGCCTTATCGGCGGCAGCGCGGGACTGGCACTGGCCTTCGCCCTTTTCACCCTGGTGGCGTTCTCGTTTCCGAGCTTTCCGATCCAGTTTTCGCCCCTGCTGGTGGTTGTGGCGCTGGCGGTCTCGGTCTTAACCGGAATATTCTCAGGGTTTGCGCCGGCCTGGCAGGCCTCACGGCTGAACCCGGTGGAGGCGCTCCGGTATGAGTAGGGCAGGCCTGCGGCGACGCCCAAGCCGCGTTCCCGAGAAGGAGCGTCAATGTTAGCGTTTGAAGTTATTGCCATGGCTTGGCGGTCCCTGGGTGCCAATAAACTCCGGTCGGCGCTCACGATCTCGGGGATTACGATCGGCATCTTCTCGGTCATTAGCGTGATGACCACGATTTCCGCCCTGCAAGCTTCCATCGAGACCGGCCTTAGCTTTCTCGGTTCCAATATCTTCCAGTTTTCCAAATACCCGGTCGGCTTCAGCACGACCGGAGAGGACCGCTTCAAGAACCGCCGGAACCTTGACTACCCCACTTACCTGGAGTTTGCGCGTTTGATGGCCACCGAGGCGGAGTTGATCTGCCCGAAATCCTGGGACAACGCGGTGCAGGCAGTTCACGGCAACCACAAGACCAACCCGAACCTGGAGCTGTGCGGCACCAATGAAGGGTTTCTGACGGCCAATAATTTTCACGTCGCCGAGGGCCGTAACCTGTCCCGGGAGGACGTCGAGTTTGCCCGTGGGGTGTGCGTTGTGGGCCAACAAATTTTGGACCGATTGTTCCCGCAAGGCGGGGCCGTCGGTGCAACCGTGCGGATGAACGGACATCAATACGAAATCATTGGTTTGTTCGCTGCGAAGGGCGGCTCCTTCGGGGGAAGTGAGGACAACATTGTCATCGTTCCGATTACCCGGTTTTTTCAGGACTTCGGCACAACCAACCGCACGATCAACCTGGCTGTGGAGGCCAAAAATCAGCTAGTTTACGAGCGCACGATGGGCATCGGGATCGGCGCGTTGCGGCGGGCAAGGGGGCTCCGGCCGGAAGATCCGAATGATTTCGAGGTTTACGGCAACGATTCCCTCGCCGCCGCGGTTCGGGACATTGCGGGGACGGTTCGCGTGGGTGCGTTTGTGATCAGCACGATCGCGCTGGTAGCAGCCGGCGTCGGCATCATGAACATTATGTTGGTCAGCGTCACCGAACGAACCCGTGAAATCGGGGTTCGCAAGTCGCTGGGTGCGCGCCAACGGGACATCCGCTGGCAATTTCTGCTTGAAGCCTTGTTTTTATCGCTCATTGGTGCGTTCAGCGGCATTTTCCTGGGTGTGGTCGTTGGGAACGCACTGGCGGCCTGGTTGCAGGCGGCGCTGATCTTTCCCTGGGGCTGGGCATTGGCGGGCGTGCTGGTTTGTGCCGCCATCGGCGTCGTCTTCGGGTACTACCCGGCCCAGAAAGCAGCGGCCCTGGACCCCGTCGAGGCCCTCCGGTACGAGTAGGGCCAGTGGTCCCTCGCCGACCGGGGCATCGGGGTGGAAGAAAGTGTGTTGGCGTAACGCCTCGGTGGGGGAGCTTGGCCTCAAGCACCCCGGGATGGCCGCCTCTCAAAGCAGGTGAAACAGTTCCCCGCGGGATTGCGGCAGCCGCCCCAACGCATCGAGCAATCTTTGGCTGGCGAGTGCTTCGCTCTCGGCCTCGACCCCCAGGTAGCGGCAAAGCTCCCGCTCAAAGAAAAGGATGGCCCGCTGATCCGGTTTGCGGGCGTCGAGGTAACGGTAAGCCCGGAGTAACAAGTCATAAAGTTCCACGACCGGGTGTTCCGGCTCGGTTGCCTCATCGATCAGCTCCGCAAAATACGAAGCAGCCAGCATCTGAACATAAGTTTCCCGAATCCGGGCAAACGGCTCCATCACACGCACTTCCTTCAGGACGTGGAGGTCCGATTTCCGGGAGTGCGCCCAAAGCAGTTCACAGTGAAAGAAAAGGTCCAGTTGCCCCAGAAAGGCGCTTTTCGGCCGGAGGGCGCCTTTGGCTATGGTCCGCACTTTACCGTGATGATCCGTTAACCAGTGAGTAATGAGGCTCGTGTCGGAAAAGCGGGACCGTCGCATCATCACCCCCTTTGCACCTAGGCTGGCCATGACTTCGAGAAACCGTCGCGCGCCCCGGCGCCTCTGAGCCGGTGGAGGCCCGCTACCGAGGCGGGATGGAAAATGCCTGGTTATTCACGGCGAGCGCCGCCTCCTTCACCGCCTCGCTCATGGTCGGGTGCGCGTGCACGGTTCGCCCAAGGTCTTCGGCACTGCCGCCAAATTCCATAATCGTGACCGCCTCAGGAATCAGTTCAGAGGCCCCGGATCCGATGATCTGGGCCCCAAGCAACTTGTCTGTCCGGCTGTCTGCCAGAATTTTCACGAAACCCTGTGACAAATCATTGGCCAGCGCCCGCCCATTTGCCAGGAACGGGAATTTGCCCACCTTGACCGAAACCTTGCGTTCCTGGGCCGCCTGTTCAGTGAGCCCGACTCCAGCCACTTCCGGATTGGTGTAAATCACGTTCGGAATGACTCCGTAGTTCACGTGGCCGGATTTGCCCGCCGCCAATTCCACGCAGGCAGCTCCTTCTTCCTCGCCTTTGTGCGCCAGCATCGGCCCTTCGATGATGTCGCCCACCGCGTACAGCCCGGGCACATTGGTCCGGTAATGGTCATCCACCTGCACCCGGCCGCGTTCCGTTAACCGCAGCCCGAGGTCCTTGGCCACCGCGCCTTCCAGGTAAGGTTGGCGCCCCACGGCGACCAGGACTTTGTCAGCCGGGAATTCTCGGCCCTTGCCGTCCTTGGTCTGGGCGGTAACCACGGCTTTGCCGTCCTCGCGGCGAACGCCCGTTACCCGGGTCTCGACGTGGAACGTCAGGCCTTCGCTCTCCAGCGATTTTTGCAAGACCTGGGTCACATCGGCATCAAAGAAAGCGGCAATCCGCGGCAGGAATTCAAGCACGGTGACCTTGGCGCCGAGCCGGCCCCACACGGACCCTAACTCCAGCCCGATCGCGCCGCCGCCAACCACGACCAGTTCTCCCGGCACCTCGGCGAAAGATAACGCTTCGTCGCTGGTGACCACCGTCTGCCGGTCAACGGGCAGACTGGGTACATTGGACGGCACACTTCCCGTGGCCAGCACGACGTGCGTCGCTTGATGCTCTTCCTGGCTGCCGTCTGCTTTGGTCAGCACGACCTTGCCAGGTGCAACCACCGTGCCCACGCCCCGCAACCGGGTGATCTTGTTTTTCTTCATCAAAAACTCCAGGCCTTGGGTCAATTGCCTGACCACCCCGGTTTTCCGCTGCATCATTTTCGCCAGGTCAAAGCTGATGTTGTCAAACTTGATGCCGTGGTGCGCCGCCTGGTGTTGGGCAAACAACACATGGTCCGAAGACATCAGGAGCGCCTTGCTCGGGATGCAGCCGATGTTCAGGCAGGTGCCCCCGAGGACCTCGCGTTTGTCAATGACCGCTGTGTTAAGTCCGAGTTGGGCCGCCCGGAGGGCGCCGGTGTACCCGGCTGGTCCGCCGCCGAGCACAATCAGGTCAAAAGAGGACATAAGAAATCATTCGCTTGAAACTGGGTTCGAGGCAAGGAGGGCCAAGCGGCCCCGGGGCATTCCGGTTGCGCATCGTCCCACTTCGGCATCAGTTAACCTCAACCATGCGACTGTTCCTGGGGAGTCTGCCCGTGGTACTCTGTCTGGCGCTGCCGGGGTGCGTTCAATGGGGCACCGTAAAACCTGTTGTCCGCACCGACGTCACTGTGGCCGAGTTCGCGGCCACCCCTGCGCCGGTGCCCGAAACGGTGCGGGCGGCCGACGTCATTTATGTGGGTGAGATCCACGACGACAGTGGCCATCATGCCTACGAGGCGAAGCTGATTCAGACGCTCGCACAAGCCCGGCTGCCTTTTGTCGTCGGTTGGGAAATGTTCGGCCGGTCGCAGCAGGCCTTGCTTGATCGGTACGATCGCCACCGGTTGAGCCAATTGCAACTGATTCGGGCTACCGGGTTTCAACGCTCCTGGGCCGTTTACTCCCCTTGGTACGGACGCATTCTGGAGGAAACGCGCCGGTACAAAATCGCGAACCTCCCGCTGAACGCGGCACCGGCACTCGTGCACAAGGTTGCCCGGGGTGAGCCGTTAACTCCCGAGGAACAGGCGCAGCTGCCGAAAGGATTTCACGCCCAAAAGGGTGCGTTCCAGAATTTTGCCGCCATGATGGGCGCCCATCCGGGAGTCGGCACGGGTGACTTGCACCGGTTTTTCGCGGCCCAGAGCGTGTGGGAACAGACGATGGCCGCCGCCATCGTGGAATTCCGGGTCGCGCATCCGTCTACCAGGGTCGTCGTCCTCACCGGGCGCGGCCACTTGCAGGACGGGTTCGGCATTCCCGCGTACGTGGCACAAAAGCTGAACGTTCATCAACTTGTCCTGTTTCCCCGGAGCCAAGCCGACCGGTAACGGGGATTGCCGTTACCCCGATACCCCGGTCGGCGGGGGACACGTGACCCGGCTGCCCGTGGTTCATCCCATCGGCCGGCCGATTTCGGATAGAATCCGCGGCACCTGCCAGGCGTACCCACGCCGACACGCCGCTTTACGGCGCCGTTTCTTCGATGGCCCGCAGGTCGTAAACCGTGCCCCAGTCGCCATCGGCGACCACAGGGCAATTTGATTCCCAGGGGTGGGCCGAATCGGTGTACTGCTCATCTTCTAAATCGCCCCAGAAAAGGTAATCCACCCGCAGGCGTCGGGCGAGCTGCGGCCAGTCTGCCCGGCCCCGCAGAAGCGCCTCCAAGTCCTTCTCCACGGGACGGTAATTCAGCCCGTGACTCCAGAGGTGGCCGGGAAACCCCATGACCATGCGGTGCCCCGTGACCAACACCGGATGGTTGTACGTCGGATAGCCCGCGAACACGGCATCGGCCGGCAGGCCCCGCAAACCGTCGGCGACCTCGGCCCACTCGGAGGCCGAACCGATTTCATAGCCAGTGCCATGGGTTACCAGCCCGCCCACCAAGCTCACGAATCCCGAGAAAAACAGGGTTGCCACCGCCGCCGTCCGAGCCCACCAGGGCCAGCGGGACAACAGGCCTTCCCACAACGCCACCATCAAGACCAGGTACGCCCAAAGCATCAGCTTGTTGTTGTCCCATTCCCAGGGCGCAAATTTTACGAAGGCGCATGCCACCAAAACGGCGGCCGAAGGGTACGCAAAAAGCCGAAGACGCCGGCGTGCGGCCACCGGCACCGACTGGCTGACGGCCAGGAACCCCAAAAACGTGAGGCTCAACGGCAGGAACAGCCCGAAGTTAACGAGCCAAAAACTCCAGGCTTCCTCGTGTGGCCCCTGCATCCAGCCAGGATGAAATCCCAATCCGCTCGTTTTTTCGAAACCGGTGACGAAGTAAACGAGGAGCGAGGCCGGCACCAGTGCCGCCCCAACTAGTCGAAGCAGGTGAGGACGCCCGTCGGAGGCTCCGAAGACAAACCAGCAACCCAGCATCCATGAAAGGAACAGAAACGTGTGCAGGTTAAAAAGCGGCATGCTCGCGTAAAGCAGGCACTCAGCCCAGAACGGAAGCACCCGCCTTGCATCATGGTCGAAAAGACGGGCCCGCCAATGAACCAGGAGCATCAGACCAGCGGGCAGGGCGTAGAGCCAGCCGCGCTGGGTGACGAACATGGCGAGTGGGATCGATTTCCAGGCCACGTCGGCCTGGTAATCCTTCCAGAGGCCCGTTTGGAAAAACAGGAAACCGGCCAGACCGCCGTTGCACAGAAACGCTGCGACTCCAAAAGCGCCGCCGAACCGGAACAGGGCACGGAACGTCAGGATCGAACCAAGGAAGGCGACCAGGATAAGGCCCGTCTTAGGCTCAATGCCGATCAGTTTGAGTTCAGCGTTGAAAAGGTTGATTCCGAGCGGGTAGCGCAATTGATCAAAGACGAAGATCGGGTTCTTCGGCCAGAACGGAGGATTGGCCGCGAGGTAATTGATGTGGGTCAGGTGCAGGCAGATGTCGCCGAGGTTATTGGGGGAAAGCACCCGCACGGAGTCGCCCTGCAGGAAAATGACCTTGGAAAAGGCGCGGATGGCAAAAAGGGCGAAGAGAACCGCGACCGTCCAGTCGGGCCAACTCGGTCTGCCCATGGCGAATGCGGGGGCGAGAGACCAAGGTCTTCCGGCTACGAAAACCACCGCCAGCGCGGCGCCCAGCGCGGCGCTGGCGGTTATGGTCGTAATTCCAAATGGGCTAAAACCGAATCCTAGCCCGAACAGCGTGCTTAGCGCGAGCCAACTCAACACCAGGTCCGTGTACTTCATTCGTGCGGTTCCGGCCTGAAATCGGGTTGACGATTCGGGAACACGTTCTTGAAGGTGTCGTACCGAAAAAAAACCCGGCACGGTCCCATGCCATCGCGAAGCCGGAAGGTGTTTTCGAAGTAAGTCTGCGTGAGTTCTGCTTCGACGTCACCCGCAAGTTCATCCTCAGCAACAATGAAATCGGCATCCAACTGTTTGGGCCAGGCTTCGTCGTCGCTATAATAGCCGACGTGGGAGAGTTCGCCCAGCACCCAAGGAATGGGAAAATAACTGGAGAGCAGGACATTGCCTTTCAGCCGGCCTTTCGCGCCGGGATCGAGGCGGATTTCTTGCAGGATGGGATCTACGAACCAGCGGTAATCGCGGTACGTCTGCACGTAAGCATACATCTGCCGGGGGTTATCATACTGAGAAAAATTCAGGCGACCCATTTGCCACGCGTCATGGCCCAGCAGGGCGGCGGCTACCGCCGCCACGGGCCAGACCGTGAGAACCCGGTGGAGCGAA
Source organism: Chthoniobacterales bacterium (assembly GCA_036401335.1). Lineage (GTDB taxonomy): Bacteria > Verrucomicrobiota > Verrucomicrobiia > Chthoniobacterales > JAFAMB01 > DASWVC01. The sequence continues at coordinate 1,746 of DASWVC010000187.1, read as the reverse complement.
ACCAGGCCCGCGGAACTCAGGAAAAAGAAGGGCCAGGCAATGGATATCACGCACCAAGGCGTCTTGTACGGAATCAGGCTGTAGGCCAGCAACGTCAGCCAGGCGTAAACGGCGAGAAAACGCAGGCCGTGGCGGCCCGTGAAGAAGTAGCGGGTGCTGAGCAGGAGCCCCGCAAGCGCAAACCATTCGTAGACGGTGAAAAGCTTGACCCAATACCAGTTTACCTTGAAGGGACGAAGCTTGGCCAGCGGCCCGACCGTGGCGAGGGCTTTTGGCACGACGGCAAAAAGGTCATAGTCCGTTTTGGCATGCCCGGCCGCATCGATCCCGGTTTTTGTCCAGGGGGTAAAAGTCTCGAAAAGGCCGCGGAGCCCCTCAAGATGCAAGAAGTTGCCGGAATAAAAAAACACCACCAGGAATACGCCGGCGGCGGCCGCCCATCGGAAAGCGCGCGGCTCAAGCCCCTGCCACAGGCGCTGAAACAGTTCCCCGCGTTGTTTGCTGAAAATCAACACGAACCCGGCGGCCACCGCGGCAGCAAACAGGTGGATAATGTACGTTTCTTTGGTCAGCACCATGCCGGTGACCGAGAGCACCAGAGCGGCGGTTCCGAGCCGATCTGTCGTCTGGTACAAACGGTATAGCGCCCAGAAGAAGAGGATCAGAAAAAAGGTTAACCAGGTCTCATGGATTGAGTAGCGCTGGTAAAAAACGAAACCTGGTGAGAGGGCCACGGCGGCTGCCGTGAGGTACGCGACGGACCGGCCGAGGTGCCGGTGAAAGCTCAACACGAGGCCGACCGTGGCAATGCCCATCAGGGCGACGGGCAACCTCAACGCCCAAAGGTTGCGTCCGAACAGGCGAAGAAAGGCAAAAAGCACGTAGAAGTGCAGTGGCCCGTGGTAATTGGTCGGATCGTACGCGTAATAGCCGTGTTTGGCCATCTCGTCGCACCACCAGCCGTTGATGCCTTCGTCGAAATGCGGTGGTTTGAGATCGAGTAAAACCAGGCGCAGAACGGCCGCTGCCAGCAAAATCAGAAGCGGAATTAAGGATTGACGTCTCGCCATTTGAAGCTTTTGGCAAAAGGCGCTGATATATATGCAATCCCTTGCCCATGTCCAAACAGATTCGGCCGTACCTATCAATCGTTATTCCCGCGTTTAGCGAGGCGCGACGGTTACCAGCGACGTTGCGAGCCTTGCAGGCCCACGCCAGGGCGGCAGGGTACACGACCGAGGTACTGGTGGTCATCGAGCCCAGTCCCGACCAAACCTTGCGGGTCGCAGAGGCGGCGCGGCCCGGTTTCCCGGAACTACACGTGATCGCCAACGACCGGCACCGAGGTAAAGGGTTCGCGGTAAAAACCGGCATCCTCGCCGCCCGGGGTCAGTTCGTTTTTTTTACCGATGCCGACCTGAGCACACCGCTCTCACACCTGACGAGTGCCTTGCAGATTTTTCGTGACCAGCGCTCCGTCGACGTCGTGGTCGGGAACCGCCAACACCCGCAAAGTCACATTTTGCGGCGGCAGAACGTGGTGCGTGAAACCATGGGAAAAACCTTCAACCAGTTGGTCCGGTTTATGGCTGGTCTGGAAATCAGCGACACGCAATGCGGCTTCAAGGGGTTCCGCCAAGCGGCCGCCCGTGAGATATTCGGCCGGCTGCGCACCGACGGTTTCTCCTTCGATGTGGAGGTATTATTGCTGGCGCGCTACCTGCACTTCAAGGTCGTGGACATGCC
>DASWVC010000186.1:0-30949 GCA_036401335.1 Chthoniobacterales bacterium | reverse complement strand
GCCTCGTCAGGCCGGCGGCGAAGGGACTCGCCGCCTTACCGGACGTCGTCAGCGCGAGGCCGGGACCCGACCCTTCACCGGCCCGTCCGGGGCATGGTCGCTCACGCCAACCACTCGACGGGCAAGGACGGCAACCACGGCACAGATCACGGCCACCAACCCTAAACCGAACCCGAGCGAAACCCACTCCGAGGCAAACCCGATCAAGGGCGGGCCGATCAGAAACCCGGCGTACCCAAGCGTCGCCACCGCCGCCAATCCGGTCCCGGTGCTTTGCCCCGGCAGTTTTCCCGCGGCGGAAAAGAGTACCGGGACGGCGTTGGACAACCCCAACCCGCAAACGCCGAAACCCAGAATGGCAACCGTCGCCTGCCGGCCCGCAACCGCCACAAACAAGCCGGCAGCGGCAAGGGCGGCACTGCAACTGACCAGGGTAGCGGCTCCGAACTTTTGTCGCAGCCGATCCCCGCCGAACCGCCCCCCCGCCATCCCCACGGAAAAAGCGGAGTAACCCAGGGCGGCCACGCTCGCGCCGGTCCCCAGCCGGTTCCGAAGGTAAACGGCCGTCCAGTCCAGCATCGAACCCTCCGCCAACATGACCAGGAAGCAGAGCGAACCGAAGGCCAACGCCCGTCCCGTCGGCAGCGCGAAGTGTGTCTGACCAGGTTCACCCTGGTCGGTAGAAGGGGGCAGCAGGAACTTCGCGGCGACGGTGCTGGCAGCGGCGCAAGCTAACCCAATGGTCACGGGTTCCACGAATGCGTACGGCACGGTGGCCAGCAGAGCCCCTCCCCCAATGGCCCCGGCAAAACCGCCGAAACTGTACATGGCGTGGTAGGACGACATCACGGGGCGGCCCAGTTCCTTCTCCACGGCGATGCCGTGCGTGTTCATGGCCACGTCCATTGCCCCGTTGGTGGCGCCGAGCGAAAGCAAAAACACAAACAACAAGAAGGGATTCGGCGAAAGCACAGGCAGGAAAATCGCACCGCAGAGTGCCAGGGCAGAGACCCGCAGAATGGGTGCACTGCCGGCGCGGCTGATGAAGGCTCCGGCCGCGGGCATGGCGAGAATGGCGCCGATGGCTGTGGCCAGCAAACAAAGTCCAAGCTGGCCATTCGCAAGGTGCAGTCGCTGCTGCACGATTGGAATCATGGGCGCCCAGGAACCCATCAGGGAACCATTTATAAAGAAAATGGCAGCTACCGCGATGCGGGCGTGGCGGGCATAGGAAGGTGGGGTGAAAACCGCGGGGGAGGCGCTCATCGCGAAGGACCTCCTTTGCCACGTGAGCTCCTCGCCGTCCAGGACCCGTTTGCCAGGGTGGCTGTGCGGTGCCGGCCCTGTCCGGAAGCCGCCGAGAGCAGGGCCGGCCGTGCCGGCACCTTCTCCATAGGCCCCAGATGCGGCCGGCGGGCCTACCGCACGGGTGGGCGGCGGCAGGACAACGGGCGGACCGACGCCTTTAGACCGCGGATTGTGTTTATAATGGCTATATAGGTTACCAGGCGCCGTCGTTGGTAGAGGAACGTCAGCAAGGAGCGTGCTGTAACGGTTGTATTAACCTCATTAACCCGTAAGTCAGAGAACGAACTTCACCTCCCCGGTCATCAGGACGGGACGCTAGGCGGTTAGGTTTGCACCATTTTTGGAAAACTTCACGATCAACGATCCAGGGATCGTGCAGGGCGGGGCCATGAGTGTGGTCCCGTTTTCTTTACGGAAGCTTGGCGAATGATCCTTTGGCCGGCGACGGGAAGGGACAGGCTGCGGCAGGAGTGGCACGCCAGGACCATGGCGGCATTGATGCCCCACGGGAGGCGGCTGCTGTTTTCAGGGGAAGGTAAGGCTGGGAAACCGAACGGTAAACACAGAAGAGACGTTAAATGTTATTCATCAAATCGGGCATAAGCTTGGCGGTGTTAGGTGCGGCGGTCGCGGTGTTCCACTACCTGGAGTACCAAAAGCATTACAGCCGTCCGGTCCAGAAAACGTTCTGACCATCAAGAGGGTCGGCTGCCTTGGCCTTCGCGGGTGCACCCGCAAACCCTTACCTTCCCGGAATATCCGGTCCCATCTGGTACCGGATAGCCTCCTTCGCTTTCCTGGTGAAGTTAGCTGGTTGGTACAAAACCGATTGCCGGCCCCCAGGTTCAGCCACCAGCACGCGGAAGACGCGCAACGTGGGCTGGGGCGCATACAGCCAGGGAACAGATTGTGGGTTGGCCGGAGTCAGCGCTGACTGTTTGGTCCAGTAGTAAGTGCTGTCGAGCACGGGAGCATTGTCTTCAAGGATCAGCACGGGTCGTCGACCGTCGACGTCCTCGACCCGGACCTGGGCGAGGCGTCCGGCCTGCTTGGCGCGGATGGTAAATTGCCACCGGAGAAAATTTTTACCACCCTGTCGAAAGGTGGTGAGCCCTGACTCGGTCACGACGAAGCGTTCGTTTTCGGCCTGGGCGAAGTTGTCGCCGACCCTTGTCAGTTTCACATCTTGCCCGCCCGAAACCGTGACCGTGGTTGTGTGCTGAAGCGGCGCGCAGCCTGCCATCAGCCCGATCACGACCAAGGTGGCTAACCGTCGAGGCGATCTGGATGCAGGCACCATGCCTACCAACGGACCACGCCCGGGTACGAAACGCGAGTCCGAAGCCTGAACTTCGGCAGATGCATTTTGCCCGGGAAGGATGGATCGGGCGCTAAACGGCTCCGGGAAGCGTTGACTCGACGCCAGCCGCGTCCCATTTATGCCGGTGAGGCGTATTAGCAAGGATCCGTATGGCCACTTCTACTGAACTTAAAGCCAGGCTGCAGGACAGCTACATCGACTTCGTGCTTACGCATGGGCACGACCCCGAGTCGGTGTACGCTTTTTGCAAAAACCTGGGGATCAATGAAGGCGACTTTTACCAGTATCACACTTCGTTCGCCGCGCTCCAAGGAGCGATCTGGCGGCAATTCCTGGAGGAAACCACGGCTCGGGCCACCGGCCAGGAGGTCTGGAACGGTTACAACGCGCGGGAGAAAACCTTGTCGTTCTTCTTCATCTTCATCGAAATGTTGACGAAGCGGCGCAGCTTTGTGGTTTTTAGCTTCGAGCGGTTACGGCGGCCGGAGACCCCTAACTTTTTAAATGGGTTGCGCCAGGATTTCGATTTGTTTTTTGAACCGATCTTGAACCAGGCCGTGGCCACCGGCGAAGTGGTTGAACGCCGGCCCTTCCGCTCGCGCTACGCCGATGCGTTATGGCGGCAGCTTGTGTTCGTGACCCGGTTCTGGATTGACGACCTGAGCACCGGCTTTGAGACGACGGATGAAGCAATTGAGAAAGGGGTCAACCTGGTCTTCGATTTCCTCGGCCGTACACCGCTTGATACCCTCATCGACTATGGCCGTTTCCGTCTGAGAAACGCTTCCTGCCGCCATGAATGAGCAGGACCGCATTCCCGTCACGAAGGTTCAGCGTTCAGCCAAGATCCTTCAGACCGGTGTTAAAGTCGGGATCAACTACCTGAAGCATTATTCGCGTAAAGCCGTCGACCCGTCGTTGCCTTCAGAGAACCTCGACCGCCAAAATGCAGCTGATGTGTTCGACTCGCTGAGCGAGCTAAAAGGCAGCGCGCTCAAGGTGGCGCAAATGCTGAGCCTGGACCGGCAGATTCTGCCAAAAGCTTACGCCGAAAAATTTGCGTTTGCGCAATACAACGCTCCGCCGCTGTCGGGGCCTCTGATCGTCCGTACGTTCACGCGGTATTTTGGCAAGCCGCCCCACGAGATCTTTGACGCCTTCGACCTTAAAGCGGCCGCGGCTGCCTCCATTGGACAGGTTCACCGGGCGACGTTGCACGGCAAGCCTTTGGCCGTCAAGATCCAGTACCCTGGCGTTGCTGAAAGTATCACGTCGGACCTCCGGCTGATTAAACCGTTTGCACTGCGCCTTTTTGACATCTCCGGCCGCGACCTTGACGCCTACCTGGCCGAGGTTCAGGAGCGGGTACTCGAAGAAACGGACTACACCTTAGAATTGAAGCGTTCCATCCGCTTTGCCGAAGCTTGCGCGGACCTGGAGCACATTGCCTTTCCCGCGTATTATCCCGAACTCTCTTGCAACCGGGTGATCACCATGGATTGGTTGGAGGGCAGGCACCTGCAAGCGTTCCTGTCGACCAACCCCCCCGCGGTGGCGCGCAATCAGGTCGGGCAAGCGCTCTGGGATTTCTACAACTTTCAACAGCACGAACTGCGTGCCGTGCACGCCGATCCGCACCCCGGGAACTTTCTGGTGTTGCCGGACGGAAGGGTTGGCGTCTTGGACTTCGGTTGCATCAAGGAAATTCCGGAAGAATTTTATGAGGCATTTTTCAGCCTGACCCAGCCGGATTTCACCGAGGACCAAGCCCGGGCCTTTTCTGCTTTTGAACGGCTCGGCTTGATCCTGGCAACCGACCCGCCGGTCCGCCGGGAATTTTATTTCCGCCACTACCTTGAAATAATCCGCCTGTTTGCCCGCCCCTTTCTTGAGGAGGCATTCGACTTTTCCGATGCGAACTTTTTTTCCTCGATGTACGAATACGGCGAACGGATTTCGCGTTTGCCCGAATTTAAGAAACCGCGCGGCAGCCGGCACTTCATTTACATGAACCGGACCAATTTCGGGTTGTACAACATCCTGCACCAGCTCGGCGCCCGGGTCAGGACAGACCGTTTCCGGCCGCAACTGCAGCCGTTGTGCAACGGATTGGTCTAGACCCAGGGGACCGGCGTAAACCGGTGAAAGGGCCAACAAGGCGTTGCGAACGGCAGGCCGTTTCCGATAGGTTCGTGGCCCGTTATGTTCCCAACCGTCAATCACCCGGAATGGCTGGATCCGGTGGTTTTGCCATCCGGGCCGGCAACCAACCCATTGCGGGTTCTTCTGCGCCCGAGCACCCGGGCGCGTCGGCTGATCCTGAGGCTCCTGAACCGGGACACTTTGGAAGTGGTGCTGCCGCCAGGAGCTCACCGTTCGCAGGTAGCCCCCTTTCTCGCAAAACACGCTGCGTGGATCCGAAACGCGCAGGAACGGCAAACGGCTCGTCACGAAGGACGCGGGATACCTCCCGCCATTCACCTTCCAGCCATTTCGGAACACTGGCAGGTACGAGGCGTGTTCACTGCCGGCAACACGGTCGAACTCACGGAGGTCGGCGCGGACCGGGGTTTGGAGCTGCGGGGAAGCATTGACCGGCCTCAACTCTGGTCAGCGATGCTGCAAGCCTGGCTTCGCCGCCGGGCTACTGACATTCTCGTGCCCTGGCTGGACAGGTTAGCAGAACAGACCGGATTAAGGTGTCGGAAGGTGGCCGTCCGGCTGCAGCGTTCCCGGTGGGGCAGCTGCTCGTCGCGCCGGCACATCAACCTGAATGCCCGTCTCCTGTTGGTCGCTCCGGAACTCGTCAGCTACCTGATCGTGCACGAGCTCTGCCATACCCGGGAACTGAACCATTCCAACCGCTTCTGGAACCTGGTCGAACGGCACTGCCCGGATTACGAGCAATTGGATCGCCGCCTCAACCGGGCCAGCCGGGAGCTGCCGTTTTGGAGTCAGTTTCGGGCCGAGTAGGGAATTGTAACAATTGTATGAATGGTAACAATTGCACCAATGAAGAGGGGGGAGCGGACCCTTCCATTTTGGCAGCGCCGAGGGTCCCTCGACGGCCACGCGGCGCTGCTTCCAGGCCGGGACGTAAGAAGTGCCACGGGCGGGAAAGTAAAAGAATGTCACAAATGGCAGAAACAGAGAACCCCTCTTGATTCCCGCTTCAGCCCGATTCGTGGCATTTTTCCGTTCTTCGGTTTGTGGCATTGGTACAATTGTTACCATTCCCTACGATCCAATTTTCCCCGTTGCCAACGGTTCCCTTTGCGGTCGATGATGCCGCGTTTATGGCCGAGCCGTCTTCCTCAACCACGACAGCCGTTCCTGGCGCTGGCTCCGCGGCAGCTTCGTACCGGACCCAGCCGAACCAGGGCCTTTCCGGGGTGCCGCCCGGGGTCCCTTACATCATTGGGAACGAAGCAGCGGAGCGGTTCAGCTTTTACGGGATGAGGTCAATCCTGACGGTGTTCATGACGACCTACCTGATGAACGGGGCCGGTCAACTTGCGGTCATGAACCAGAATGAGGCTACCGCCTGGTCGCACGAGTTTGTCGCGGCCGTTTATTTCACGCCGATTCTCGGGGCGTTGTTATCGGACGGAATCCTCGGAAAATACCGAACCATTATTTACCTTTCCATCGCTTACTGTTTCGGGCACCTGGCGCTCGCACTGAACGATACCCGGCTGGGACTGTTCATCGGTTTGGGACTGATTGCCCTCGGTGCCGGCGGCATCAAACCTTGCGTTTCCGCGCACGTCGGTGACCAGTTCGGAAAAGGCAACCAGCACCTTCTGACCAGGGTCTTCGGGTGGTTTTATTTTTCCATCAATGTCGGGTCATCCGTCTCGATTTACCTTTGCCCGATCCTGCTCAACAACCCGCGGTTCGGCCCCCATTACGCTTTCGGTTTACCCGGCGTGCTGATGTTCCTGGCCACGGTGACCTTCTGGCTGGGGCGTAAGAAATTTGTCCACATTCCGCCGGGTGGACCGGCCTTCATCAAGGAGTTCTTCAGCAAAGAGGGACTTTCCGCCCTCGGCCGCCTCTGCCTGATCTACGTTTTTATCGTCTTTTTCTGGGCCCTCTGGGACCAGAGCGCCGGGATCGAATGGACGCTTCAGGCCCAGAAAATGGACTTGACCCTTTGGGGGTTTCACCTGCTCCCGGAACAAGTCCAGGTGACGAACGGGCTTTTTGTCCTGGCGTTCATTCCGTTGTTTAATTACGGCCTTTACCCGGTCATCAGCCGGTTCTTTCCCCTGACTCCGCTTCGGAAAATCGGTCTCGGTCTTTTTCTCCTGGCCGGGTCGTTCGCGCTGGTTTGGTGGATCCAAACTCAGATTGACGGGGGGGCAAAGCCCAACGTCGGCTGGCAGATCCTGGCCTATGCCATCCTGACGGCCAGCGAGGTGATGGTATCCATTACGGCGTTGGAATTCTCCTACACCCAAGCCCCGCGAAAAATGAAAAGCGCGCTCATGGCGGCTTACCTGCTGACCGTTACCCTCGGCAACCAGTTTGACGCGTTTCTGAATTTCCTTATTCCAACCTTGCGTCGCAGCGGCATGAACCTCGACGGTGCGGCTTACTTCCGGTTTTTCACGTTGCTTATGGTCGTAGTTGCGACCGCCTTCATCTTTATTTCCGGTTTCTACCGGGGTCGGACCTACCTGCAAGGCGAAGAAGACTCGGGCGCAGGCGCCTTAACGTAGAGGCCCGCCGTTGTGCCCGGAACAGACTTTTGACAAACGGTACACGCGCCTGGTCGAGCTCGACGCACTGCGCGGGCTCGTCATGGTTTTGATGGTGCTGGATCATGCCCGCGATTTTTTCGGGGACCATGGCGTTGACGCGTTGAACCTGGCGCAGACCCATCCGGCTTTGTTTCTTTCGCGGTGGGTTACCCACCTGTGCGCGCCAACCTTCGTCTTTCTGGCGGGAATGAGTGCTTTCCTGGCCCTGGGCCGATCGCTTTCGGCCAGGAACCTTGGACGGCACCTCCTGATCCGCGGGCTTTTCCTGGTGGTACTCGAGCAAACGCTGCTGCGCTGCTTCGGCTGGTACTTCAACCTGGATTACCGATACATGAATGCAGGCATTCTCTGGGGCACCGGTTGGTCGATGGCCTTGCTGGGGGTAATGCTCCGGGGGAGCGCACCGACGCTGGTAATCGGGTGCCTCGGTGCCGGATTCGCTGCCGGTCACGGTGGGCTCAGCCGGTTTTTGGGAAATGCCTGGTGGTGGACGCCGCTGCTGCGATCGGACGATCTCACTCCACGGACCGGTTGGCATTTTTACACCTCCTACCCGGTGCTGCCCTGGTTTGGGGTCATGGCGTTGGGCTACACCGCCGCCGCGCTGTTGAAGCCCGGCACGGATGGGTGGCACGGCCGCTCTCTCCGGGCCGGTCTGGCATCCCTGTTTTTCTTCGGTGCGGCTCGGGCTGCGGGGTGGCCGATTGATCCGCAACCGTGGACGCCTCAGCGGAACATTCTTTTCACCGTGTTCGCCCTCGTCAATTTCGAAAAATATCCACCCTCACCGGCTTTTCTGACCTTTACGCTGGGTGCCGCCTTGATCCTTCTGGCAGTGATGCTCCGCCTGCCCGTCCTGCCTCAACAATGGTTGGTCAGCCTGGGCCGGGTTCCCCTGTTCTTCTACGTGGTCCATATTTTCACGCTGCACGCGCTCGCATTGACCATCGCCTGGTGCCGCTACGGTCGCGTGGAATGGTTGCATGAAGGACCGGGCATTTTCTGGTCCGAAACCCTGCCCGGCCATCCCGCCGGCTACGGATTGGGCCTGGGCTGGGTAGCTTTGATCTGGGCCTCGACCTTGGCAGCGCTGACTCCTGCCAGCCGCGCCTATGGCCGGTTCAAGAGGCTTCACCCCGCAGGATGGCTTGCGTTTCTGTAAGTTTGCACGCCTCCGTTCCTGCATGGATTATCCCTGCGTGCAGATGCAAGAAATCACCGTGATCGATGCGTTCGCCGCCCAGCCCTTTTCGGGTAATCCGGCAGCGGTCTGCCTCCTCGATGAACCTCGCGAGGACCGGTGGATGCAGTTGGTGGCGCGCGAGATGAACCTGCCGGAGACGGCCTTTCTTGAACCGGACGCGGGCGGCGATGTTTACCGTTTGCGCTGGTTTACTCCAACGGTTGAAGTTCGCCTTTGTGGCCACGCCACGCTGGCCAGCGCACACCTGCTTTGGGAAAAGCGGCACCTGCCCCCGGAGGCACCCGCACGCTTTCACACCCTCAGCGGTCTGTTGACGGCGACTCGCCAGCGGGATGGCTGGATCCAACTGGATTTGCCGGCCGAGGCGGTTGCACAGATCGATCCACCCCCGGGCTTGGCGGAAAGCTTGTCGGTGAAACCCATTTTTGTGGGCCGTACGCCGGCACATTTTTTTATCGAGGTGGCCACCGAGCGCGAGGTGCGCCAGATCCAGCCCGATTTTACATGGCTGCGGTCCATCGCACCCGGACGCGTGATTGTGACGAGCCAGGCCGATCCAGGATCGGGCTATGACGTGGTCTCGCGCTACTTTGCTCCCGGCGTCGGCGTCGATGAGGATCCGGTGACTGGATCTGCCCATTGTGCGTTGGCACCCTACTGGGAACCGCGGCTGGGCCGGCGGGAATTGCAGGCTTACCAAGCTTCTGCGCGCGGCGGAACCCTGCGAATGAAACGGGAGGGGACACGGGTGCTGGTCAGCGGGCAGGCGCTCACCATCTGGGAAGGCAGATTGTTCCCAAGTTGAAGGGGCGGTTGGGCGCGAAAAGGCCCTGGTCGCGGCGCGTGGAGGTAACCGGGGGTCCGGTAGGGCGGCGAGTCCCTTCGCCACCTAGGCCGAGGTGGCGGACCTCGCGGGGAAGCCGGGCGGCCAGTGCATTCCTTAGCTGAAACCCGGGGAGGCCGGCAGCACCGGATGAAGAGCGGAAAACCGGCTCATGGTTGCGCGCCTGAAATTGACGGGCGAGCGCCGGTCGGGCCAAAACGGGAGCGGTACTCGCCAGGGGTCGTTTCGAGTTGCCGGCGGAAGCAGCGGACCAGGGTATGGGCGCTGCTGAAACCGCAATGGTCCGCAATCTCGTCAAGACTTTGGGTGGTGTGTTCAAGTTTTCGCCGCGCCGCCTCGACCCGGAGCACCTCAACGTAGCGGGCAGGCGCCTCGCCAATTTCCTTGGTGAACACACGCTGAAAATTGCGCGGACTCATGGAAACACGGGTCGCGAGTTGCGAAACCGAGAGATCGGCCTTTAAATTTTCTGCCATCCACACCCGGAGATCCTGAAGCGGCCGGTGCTCCGCCGACTGGCCGGCCAGCGAAACGCTGAACTGAGCCTGGTTGCCCGGACGGCGTAGGAAAACGACCAGCATACGCGCCACTTCAAGCGCGATCTTGCTGCCATGATCCTCCTCGACGAGCGCAAGGCAAAGGTCGATGCCGGAGGTGATTCCGGCTGAGGTGTAGATGTTTCCATCCCGGATCCAGATGGGTCTGGGGTCCAATTTCACCTTGGGGTATCGATGGGCGAAGTCCTGGGCGAAAGCCCAATGGGTCGTGGCTCGCCGGCCATCGAGTAAACCTGCTTCGGCGAGAAAAAAGGCTCCGGTACAAACTGACCCGAAGCGGCGAGTGTTGGCCGCCTTCTGCCGGAGCCACTTGAGTAGCGGGGCCTTGAGCGAAACGGTTCTGGACCCAAGGCCACCGGGAACCAGAAAGGTGTCCACGTTGCCCTTGAGGGCGGAGTAGTGGCGGCCTCCGGTGAATTGCAGGCCGTACATCCCTCCGGTTTGCCCCCGTTCGTCAAGGGTGAACACCTCAATCCGGTAACCACGACCCGACGGAACCATATCGTTGGCCAAACTGAAAACGTTGACGATTTCTACCAGGTCCAATTCAAACACCGGAGGAACGGTCAAAATGGCAACTCGCCGCATCAGGGATGATTGGGGCATGGGGAACAAAGAAAGGGAAGTGTAGCGATTCCGGCGAAGATTAAAGGGCTACCTCTCCCTCCTCCGTAAAAGCGCGCGCGGAAGAAAAAGGGAATGGCGCGAATCGTCCATGAAGTGTCGTGGCGCCATTGAGCCCTGCGAATAAGGTTGGGCATGGCCGGTCCTTTGGTGCTCCGCACCAGCCGTTGTCACCGCCCTTAATAGCTTCTTGAATTTATGGAACTGACTCATATCCACGCCTTCACCGCGGCAATGCAGCGCAAAGATCTCGAGGCCATGCTGACCCATATGGCTGACGACGTGATTCTCAAAACCCCGCTCGCCCACGAGCCTTTCAAAGGTAAGGCAGCCATAAGACCGGTGGTCGAAGCCCTGCTGGGGGCGGTAGACACGTTCGATTTCCGCGAAATCCTGCAGGGCCCCCGGCATGTCTCCGCGTTTTTTGGGATTACGGTCGGCTCGATCGAGTTGGACGGGGTGGACTATTGGCGCCTCAACGAAGCGGGCTTGATTCAGGAAATGACGGTCCTGTGGCGTCCCCTTCCGGCGATCGTAGCGGTGCAGAATAAGTTGGCCCACATCGGCGGTCAGCCCGCCTAGGAACTCGTGCCGTTAAGCGGCGGATGGTCCATCTAATCCGTTCGAAAGAAAAGCACCGCTATGAATCGATCCGAACATCACCATAAGCTTGTGATTGGCGCCATCATTTTCCCGCGCATGGATCAATTTGACCTGACCGGCCCTTTTGAGGTTTTGTCACGTCTACCCCATTCTACCTTTCACATCTTAGGGAAAGAAAAGTTGCCCATTCGGGATGCAAGGGGATTGATTTTAACGCCGGAGGTCGCGTTCTCGGAAGCGCCGCCCCTGGATGTTCTGGTGGTGCCAGGAGGTCCCGGCCAAGTCGATTTGATGGAAGATGAAGTCACGCTGTCATTCATCCGTCAGCAAGCCGCTGACGCGAAGCTCGTTTTCTCCGTCTGCACGGGCACCCTTACAGTGGCAGCGGCCGGCTTGCTCAAGGGAATCAGGGGCACAACCCATTGGGCGTCTTTTGCGGTCCTGGAGCATCTCGGGGTGATTCCAGTGAACCAACGGGTGATGATCGATGGCAAATTCGTGAGTGCGGCGGGTGTCTCCTCGGGAATCGACGGGGCGTTGCGGGTAGCAGCGCTCTTGCGGGGCGAGCGGGTTGCGCAAGAAATTCAACTCTACATGCAGTATGCGCCAGAACCGCCTTTTAACAGCGGCACTCCTGCTACGGCGCCAGCGGAAGTACTGGCGGCAGCCCGCAAGGCTTCAGCGGAAGCGACGGAGGCCCGGATGGCAGCTGCCAAGCGGGTTGCCGTGAAGTTTTTGTGACGGTGCCCGCGTGAAGGCAAACCAGAGCTCGAGCTTCGAGCGCGTGCGAGTTACGATCAGTGCAGCAATGCCTCGGCTCGAGCCCAGGCGCGCCGGACGAAAATCAGGCTGAAACTCCGCATAACCCTTGCGCGATTGCTGCAATGCGTTAGTTGGCCTATGCGCTTTGGGATTCAAGCCGAGTTGGTGTACCAGGTAAGCAGTCCGGCCTCGTTTTTGTTCAACGTGGCGGCTTCAAAGAACCGCTTGCAGCGTTTAAGCAACGAGCAGTTTGAGGTTCACGGGGGCACCACGCCCGAGGAACTCCTTTGGAACGGGTCACGGTTTCACCGTGTCCAGTCGACCGGCCCGGAACTGCGGTTAAAATACACGCTGGAAGCTACGCTCACTCCGGAGACCACGGAAGAAAAGGATCTCCAGGTGCTTCCCTTGCCGGAATTGCCGACCGACGTCCTGGTCTACCTGTTTCCTAGCCGCTACTGCCAATCCGACCTGCTGGCCCGGTTTGCCCGTTCGGAATTTCTGTCTCCAGCGTTGAACGGATTTGGCCTCGTCATGCGCATCTGCAATTGGATTTACGAAAAAGTCGCTTACCAACGCGGCGCGACGACCTCCCTCACCTCGGCTTACGACACGGCCACCGAACGTCAGGGTGTGTGCCGCGACTTCGCCCACCTCGGGATCGCGTTGTGCCGTTCGCTGGGCATTCCTGCCCGGTTTGTCAGCGCCTACGCTTATGGGCTTACGCCCCCGGATTTCCATGCCGTCTTCGAAGTCTACCTTGGCGGACGCTGGCACATTTTCGACGCTACCCGTTTGGCTCCGCAAACGAGTTTTGTGCGTGTCGGGGTCGGGCGTGATGCTGCCGACAGCGCTTTTGCGACCTTTTATGGGGGCGCATCGCTTGCACAGATGAACCTGGCGGTGGAATGCCTGTCCGACCAGAAACCGGAATTCGTGGTCACCCCCATTCGCCTCGCCGATTGAATGACGGCGCTTTTCTCTGGTAATGGTGGTGAAGGTGGAAAAGGCGCAAATAGGAGCACCGACAAGGGTGCAGTTCCGTCAGGCCATTCCGTACAGAGACCTGCGGACGGCATTCTTTTCACCGCTCAGGCAGGGAATTTTCTGCCTATTTGCCTATGAAAAGATCTTCTCAAGCGCAACCTGAACTGAGCAGCAGCCGGGCCTCTCAGGCGCTGAATCATTTCGTGAGAAAGGTGGGCCCAGCGTTCACGGTGCGAGCATGCGCGGGATCAATGCTGCTGACCTTGCGCCATTTCCTCCCTCCTATGCCGTCGTACGGGTTTGTTTGGCCGCCACACCACCGTCCGGACCGCCGGATCCGGCTGACGCTGAAAGGCCCGTCGATCCAGGCCAATGAGGAGGATTATCCGGAGTTTCAGATCCAGAAGGGGGCAGCGTCGGTTTCCGATGATTTCCGGCTGACGTTGCACCGGTCCTTGAAATCCCTGCCGGCACACGACGCCTGGGCCCGGCAAAGTTTTGCGGAGCAAGGGTTGCGGAGCGCTGTGGAGATGCAGCTGCACTATTACGGAAGGCCGTTGTGCTGGGTCATCCTGGGTCTGCAAAACCCGCGAGCGATCCACGTCGACGACCTTGAAGGCTTTCTGCTCTTGTTCGGGCGCTGCAGCCTCGTCTCGCTGCAAGGCGCTTACCTCGCCGAAACGGAGGGCCGCGATTTAACGCACCCGGCCGACCGCCCCAGCCTGACCCTGCAATGGTTTCTCTCCGTTGTCCGCCACCTGCAATTGAGCATGATGCACCTGGACAACGCGCGTCCGGACGATGCGCAAGAAGCGCTCGAGCGTGCCTCGACGGTGGCCAGCGTCTGCCTCGCGCAGATGCTCTCGCTTGTCTCCGATACCCGCGCCCAGGATGCGCCCCACCAATCCAGCATCGGGGTATCGCCCGATCTCGACGGATGAACCGGACCCCTGCCCTCCGTCGTAAAGAAAGGTAAGATGCCTCACGACACCGTTGCCGCCGATCAGCCGGAAATTGACGCAAAAGCGGTTGGTTTACGGTACGTGTCTGACGAGCGCCCGGGGATTTACCGGAAACGACGAGGTGACGGATTTGCTTATTTCAATCCGCGTGGCGAAGAGATAACCAGCGAGCAGGACCTCAAGCGGATCCGGTCCCTGGCCATTCCTCCGGCCTACGAGGAGGTCTGGATCTGCCCGTATGCAAACGGTCACCTTCAGGCGACGGGACGGGACGCCCGCGGCCGTAAACAGTACCGTTACCATCCCGAATGGCGGCGCGTACGCGACGAGAACAAGTACGAACGGATGATGGCTTTCGGCAACGCACTGCCGCAGATTCGGGCACGGGTGGAGGAAGACCTGGCCAAGCCGGGCATGGGTCGGGAAAAGGTCCTAGCCACCGTCATCAAGCTCCTGGAGGTCTCGAGGATTCGCGTGGGCAACGAGGAATACGCGAAAACCAACCGTTCATTCGGGCTGAGTACCATGCGCAACCGGCACGCAAAAGTCGCCGGCTCCACCATCCTGTTTCGCTTTCGCGGGAAAAGCGGCAAACACCACGAGATCGCCGTAAACGACCGGCGCCTGGCCAGGGTGGTTGCCAAATGCCAGGACCTGCCCGGTCAGCACCTCTTTCAGTACTTGGACGAGAACGGCGAACCGGTTGAGATCCAATCCGAAGACATCAACGCTTACCTCCAGGAAATCACCGGTCAGCAATTTACCGCGAAAGATTTCCGTACGTGGTCGGGTACACTTCTTGCCGCAGTCGCGTTGCAGGAATTTGAAGAATTTGATTCGGCCACGAAAGCAAAAAAGAATGTGGTGCAGGCAATCGAATCCGTTTCCAAGCAGCTTGGCAATACCCCGACCATCTGCCGTAAATGTTACGTTCACCCTTCCATCATTGACAGCTACCTGGAAGGATCGTTGGTCCAACACTTACGCGAAACGGCGGATGCCAGGATGAAGGACGAGTTGCACCACTTGCAGCCTGAGGAATCTGCAGTCCTCACTTTTCTCCAGAGCCGGTTGCGCAAGCAGGAACAAGCTGCCGCGGCTGCTTCATCCCGACGGCATCACAAACCTGGCGACGCCAATCACCTCGACGAAACGCTCGTGACCCTGGGCAACCAGAAGAAAGTGATCGTGAAACGGCACGGATAGAAAATTGTATCAGTTGTATCAACGGCAAGAATTGGACCAATGAAGAGGCAGGATGGTGACCTGTCCGGTTTTGGCAGGGCCGGCAGTTTCTTTTCGACCGGGGGATAAGAAGGTGTCGGAGGATCGGCATAACGGGGGTGGAGGAACGTGGGGTGACGCCGTGCCGGGCAGGGGACCTTGTGCTCAGGTGACCTCCTCAAGCGCCCTTTTTCCGGATAGGGCTGGTTAGGTTGCCTTGCTGGGCAGGAGGCAGTCCTCTCCCGGGCGCTGAAGGATCAGCTCCCCTACCAGGGGGCGGGTAGGCACGCGATCCTACCGGAGGCAGCGTCACGCCCCCGCGGCGGCGAAGGGACTCCCCGCCCATCGGCGTTAACTTGTTTCGCCGTAGCGTTGGGCTTGCGTGCGGTGCTGGCGGGGCGCGTCGCGCAGGTGGGCCCAGCCGGCCGCTTTGGCCCGCAGCACCGTTTCGCGCAGCCAATGGCTCCCGCCCACGTGCAACCGCAACATGCGCAAGCAGTGCTCGGCCGACTTGTCCTGCCGCAACCCCTTCAACGCCCCACTTTCGCGGGCCAGGGCTTCCCCGCCCGCCGGCAACGCCGACTTCACCACCTCCCAGTCCTCCTCCACCACCATCCGCGCATCCATCCCGCCCAGACACCCCACGGGCGAGGCGTTTGCAAGAAACAAGTTAACCCCCATTGGACCCGCCGCCCTACCGGGCCGGCTCTCCCCTGCACGTTCTCCTCTCGTCACACGACCCAGTTCACAAAGGATCTTGGCGTCTGCTATACCGGAATTGAACGGGTAAACTTCCTTGTTCTTGATTGACGCAATGGTTACCCTTCAACCAACCGCTGCCATTTCCTCCCGGCGCGGACGAATCGCAGCTTCTCGAACCCGCGACAGGTCCTTTACCAGCTCATTGAACGCTGCTTCCCGCTCAGCACCGTCTTCAATCCGCAGAATGGCCGAGGGATGAACTGTGATCATCGTCAAGGGCGCATGGGCTGAGCGCTTCCACTCTCCCCTGCTCTCGCGGACGGGCGTAGCGGCCGGACCGAAAACGGCTTGGGCGGCGCTGGCCCCGAGGCAAATGAGAATACGGGGTTGAACAACCCGCAACTCCGCTTCGAGCCAGCTGCGGCAACACTCGATGTCCCGGGCACTTGGTTTCCGGTGGAGCCGCCGCTTGCCTTGGGGCTCCCACTTGAAGTGTTTGACGGCATTCGTGAGGTAAAGCTGGTCTCGGTCGAGCCCAGCTGAAGTCAGGGCCCGATCAAGCAATTGCCCGGCGGGGCCGACGAAAGGGGTTCCCTGCCGGTCTTCCCGATCGCCAGGCTGTTCTCCCAGGAGAACCACATCTGCTGCGGGGTTCCCAGCGCCAAAGACGGTTTGGGTGGCTAAACCGGCGTGCGGACACGCTGCGCAACGTTTCGCGGCTTTTTGCAACGCGCTAAGGCTGTAAGTTTCCGGAACGTCAGGAGTCTGGTGATTTCCCGTGTGACCCACCGTTCTGCGGCGGCTTTCCTTTAGCATCGTTTCGACCCGCCCAGGGGCCTCCCTGAGGAGCGCAGGAATAAGCGGCGCCTCCGGCAGGTTGCGCCAGAACTTTTTGGGCATTTCGGCCCGCATGGCCTTCGGCTTAAGACGGGCGGGGTTGAAGATGGCAGCGTAATAAGTCTGCCATAAGTTTTCCAATGCATCCGGAGAGGCGGATGGATCTCGCTTAACCCCTGGGGTGTACTCCAATCGTCGCCCGTCCCAGTGAACACTTTCGTCAGGGGTCAGGATGGACCAACGCATCCGGGCAAACCGATCAACGAAAAACTCCGCATTCAGACGAACGACCGGGTGATCCGGTTCAAACCAAGCCACAAACCAATCACGCCCGCCACGTTTCACCAGACGAAAGCGCACGAAAGCCCGCATTTTGTGGATGGCGCGCCGCACCTGTTTGTCCAGCTGCTGCAGGGCGTTGACGTCTGGATCAGTCGCAACTTCCAGGAGGTAACGCTGACCCTGCGTCAAACGCCAGAGCACCCGGTACAACGTCGGCCAGCGCTGCACATTTCGATGGCAACTCACCCGGCGCGCCATGTCCAGGAACTGCGGAGGAACCCGGGGTGAAAAAGCCTGGTCCGCTTCCGCTTCACGGAAAATCAGTTCCTCGAGCAGCGATGCGGGTGTGGCAGACTGCTCGTCTTCCCAAGCCAGATTTTCCGGCGCGATGCCGGCCAGCAGCGCACACCGCGCCTTTTCACGCCAACACTCGAAGCCGCCGTTAATCCGAATTGTATTCACCGTGCCGTCCTGATTGGGATTGCCTTCATGATGCCGCGATCCGTTTTCCCATTCCTTTAGCGCGGATCCAAGGTCCCCGAACCCGAGGCGAACAGGTCGAGTTGACGGTGAGTCCCACGCAGTCTCCCCGGGGGAGACCAGCGCCCCGCCTCTTTCGGGTGATGATCCTCGGTCTCGACGAAGGGCAGTATGGTCGACAGGGGAATGCGCAACCGCGTGAGGTCCACGGTACGAACGCGGTGCCAGCGCCGCGCTTGCACGAGCCGGTTGACGTTGCGCACCCCCAGTCCGGGAACCCGCAGCAGCCGGTCGCGCGGTGCAGTGTTGAGGTTCACCGGGAACCAGCCGGGGTTCCGCAGCGCCCACGCCATCTTTGGATCCACTGCCAGGGCTAGGTTGCCGGCTGGGTTCGCCGTAAGTTCCTCGACCGCAAATCCATAAAACCGAAACAGCCAATCGGCCTGGTAGAGGCGATGTTCCCGAATCAGCGGCGGCGGGGACAAAGGCAAGCGTGCCGACGCATCGGGAATCGGGCTGAAGGCCGAATAATAAACGCGCCGTAAGTCGCAGGTCCGGTAGAGGTGGGAAGCGCGTTTCAAAATGACGGCGTCTGAGGCCGGGGTTGCCCCTACCACCATCTGGGTGCTTTGACCGGCAGGCGCAAAAGCAGGCGGCAAAGCCCGGCCCGGGTGGCGTCGCCCCGGTTTTCCTGCCGACACCCTGGCCTTGATCCTCAGCATGGCGTCCTCGATGTTCCGCAGGCTTTTTTCCGGAGCTAATCGGTCAAGGTCGGATTGCTCCGGCAATTCCACATTGATGCTGATCCGATCAGCCCAATGCCCGGCTGCCTCGACCAGGGCCGGGTTAGCTTCCGGAATGGTTTTGAGGTGCAGGTAACCGCGAAACTGGTGGTCGACACGCAACTGCCGGGCAATCTCGACCAAGCGTTCCATCGTGTAATCCGGGTTTTGAATGATCCCGGAGCTGAGAAACAGCCCTTCAATGTAATTGCGTCGATAAAAACTAAGGGTCAGCTGAACCACTTCCGTCACTGTAAACCGGGCGCGCGGCACATTGCTGGAGCGGCGATTGACACAATAAAGGCAATCGTAAACACAATGATTCGTGAGTAAGATTTTGAGCAGGGAAACGCAGCGGCCGTCGGGCGTGTAACTGTGGCAGATGCCGGTGCCCGAAGTGGACCCAAGACCCCCCGTTCGAGAGTTGCGGTGAGTGGACCCACTGCTGGCGCAAGATGCATCGTACTTGGCGGCGTCGGCAAGGATGGCGAGCTTGGCAGTGACCTCCATGGTGTTCACTTGAACATAGGCACAACCGGGCGGAGCGCAACGCCAAAAGACACAAACAGTCTATCGTCGACCGCCGCAGCCCCTAATTCGAAGGTCCCGCGTTCATTGACAGACCGGATACAACTGTTCCCATTGCGACAATGCTTCCGTCCCGGCGTTTCACGGGTGACGTGGTCGCAATTGCGGTCAGGACGGGTGAACTTCGCCGGAGTCGTGACCCTGGGCAGGGTCCCGGTTGATCGCTCGGTTCTCGTCAGACGTGTCGCTTTCCTTGAACTCGTCGGTCACTAGCCCGCTTTGGTTGAAAAAATTTTCGTCAGTGCCCGCGACGTCCTTGCGCGTTTGGTCCGGTTCAGGTGCATCCATGACAGATGATCGTCCCCGCCCGCGGCCGTGTAAACGGGTGTTGGCGCCAAAATACGGGGGCTTTGTTTCCTGAACCCGGCCCGCACAGGGAACGGCAGCACCCCTGTTCGCGTCGGCGGAACCCAGCAACCGCGGTCCCGGGCCGATCGCGATTGCAACTTCGCGGCGGGGAAAAGCGTACCCCTTTCAAATGGCGTTAATCCAGCATGACTCGCGGAGGACAAAATGAGCGATGATTTTACGAGACGGAAGTTTCTTCGGGGCGTAACCCAGGGCGTGCTGGCGTCGGCGGTCCTGAAAGCCGGAGAAAGTGGGGCGCAGGCAGCCGCGACTGGGCCTGCAAGCAATGCGCTAAGTCAAGGGCAACTGAAGGAGGCGGTCAAACTGGGGCCGCTGTCCGCCTCCACCGAGCAGTCCTCCGGGGAACCGCCGCTGCCGCTCCCCCCGCAACGGCGGATTGGAATTGCCGTCGTCGGCCTTGGTCACCTCAGCATCAACCAGATCCTGCCTGCGTTTGGCTCGTCCAAGCGGGTGAAGGTGACGGGCCTGGTGAGCGGGGATGCCGCCAAGGCAAGAGCACTGGCGGCGATGCACGGTGTCCCTGAGCGGTCCATTTACGATTACCAGAGCTTTGACCGGATCGGGGAAAACCCGGACATCGATGCCGTTTACATCGTGCTCCCCAACTCGCTCCACGCCGAGTACACGGTCCGAGCGGCCCAAGCGGGCAAGCACGTGCTATGCGAGAAACCCATGGCCACTTCAGCCCGGGAATGCGAGCAGATGATCACTGCCTGCAAGGTAGAAAATCGCAAGTTGATGATTGCCTACCGCATCCAGTATGAACCGCACAACCGGATGGTGCAAAGGTCCGTGCGGAACGGAGCGTTTGGGCCGGTTAAACTCATTGAAGCGGTCAACGGCCAGAATCAGGGTGACCCTGAACAGTGGCGTCAAAAAAAGGCGCTTGCAGGCGGTGGTTCATTGCCGGACGTGGGGCTGTATTGCCTCAACACCACGCGATTTTTGCTGGGCGAAGAACCGACAGAAGTGTCGGCCATGCTTTACAGCACTCCGAACGACCCCCGCTTCCGCGAAGTGGAGGAAAACGTGATCTGGCAGATGCGCTTCCCGAGCGGCGCCCTTGCCCATTGTGCCACTGGGTACGGCTTTCACGAAAGTCGCCGGTACCGGGTCTATGGAGAAAAAAGCTGGATTGGAATGGACCCTGCCTTCTCTTACACGAACCTTCAGGTGGAAAGTTCGAAGGCCGAAGGGCCGATCGAAGAGCGCAGCCGCCTCAGCATGCAACCCAAAGATCAGTTCGCGTTAGAGATGGATCATTTCGGCGGGTGCGTGCAGGAGGACAAAACGCCTTACACCCCGGGCGAGGAGGGGCTTCAAGACCAAACGCTGATGGAGGCCATCTACGAAGCCGCCCGGTCCGGGAGGCCGGTTCTCCTGAATTCCGATGCTTCCGCCCGACTTGATCGGTTCCGTGGACCGGACCCTCAAAGTTGACGACCAGCCGCTTCAAAACCGTTTCTTAAAGGCCTGTTCCGAAAAGAATTCACTGCCGGCGGCGAAGGCACTCGCCGCCCTGCCAAAGCTGGCCTTGCCGCACCCTTGTTCCTCCGGTTGCCCGCCCTTCCCGGCCACCACCGGCAAGGAGTTGTCAAAAATCCGTGCTGCTGTGCCGGCCCGCGGCAACCGTGGTGCGCGTCGATTCTAAGAAACGAGCCGCATTGTCGAGTTAACAATTTTGTTGATAAAAGCGCTCCGCATCGCGTCCATTTGCAAATAACGTTGGTTAGCCAAGCCAGGCAACGTGCAGAGTTGAGGTTGCCAACGCCTGGTTGGAGCTGCAGACCTACAAATTGAACCGGTAATCGACCATGTGGCAACCGGATTTGTCGCAGACGTTATGGCGAGGCTTCGTTGTATACCTGTCGGCTGTCCTGGCCGTGGCCACTGCGGCGGGCGCCACGTTTGCGTTCGGCCCTGCCCTGACCCATACCCCCACCCTGTTCTTCTGTGCCGTCGTGTTCAGCAGTTGGATCGGCGGCGTCTGGCCCGGTATTCTTGCCAGCGTGCTTTCGGCGCTCGCGCTGGATTACTGCTTCATAGCACCCATTTTCGCGTTGGGCATTCGCCTTGAAGAAGCACCCGACATGATCGTTTTCGTGTTGTCGGCGTTATTTATCAGCGGGTTAAGCGGGGCCCAGCAACGGGCGGAGGCTTTGCTGCGGCAAGCGCGCAACGAACTGGAAACGAAGGTCGCGCAGAGAACGACCGAACTTGTTCGCACCAATGGACAACTGTGGACAGAAATCGCCGAGCGTAAGCGGGCGGAAGAGAGCCTGATCAGAGCGCAGGCCGAAATCGCCCGGGTCATGCGGGTGATGGCCATGGGTGAACTTGCGGCCTCGATCGCACATGAACTCAACCAACCTTTGGCGGGTGTAGTCCTGAATGCGAATGTGGCATTGCGCTGGCTTGCGGTACAACCGCCTAACCTCGCCGAAGCGCGAGAAGCCTTGGAATGCGCCATACAGGATGGAACTCGGGCGAGCGAGGTCCTTCAACGCGTGCGCGGGTTCCTCACGAAAGGGGAGCGGGTAAAGGAGTGCGTGAACTTGCATGAACTTCTCAGGGAAATCATCGCGCTGACGCAAGGTGAACTAAGCAGGAATAAAGTAATGTTGCGTACTGAATTCACGGATGACTTGCCGGAGGTGGTCGCTGATCGCATTCAGTTGCAGCAAATCATGTTGAACCTTGTCATGAATGCGATCGAGGCCATGAGCACCGTTCCTCCCGGATGCCGACTCCTCTGCATTCGGACAGCGCAGCCGGGCCCGGGAACCGTCCAGGTCATCGTGCGAGATTCCGGGGTTGGCTTGACGCCCGAGCAGCAGGCGCGAATTTTCGACAGCTTCTACACGACGAAATCCTCGGGTATCGGGATGGGCCTGAGGATCAGCTGTCTGATCGCCAACGCCCACGGCGGCGAGCTTTCAGCTACCGCCAACAAAGGTTGTGGAGCTACCTTCCAGCTGACCCTTCCGAACAAACACGGCCAAAGAATGTGAGCTTGGGAGATTCGACTGTTTTCGTGGTCGATGACGACCCTTCCGTGCGCAGGGCCCTGTGCAGCCTGTTCCGATCGGTAGGCCTGCGTTGTGAACTTTTTGAGTCGGCGAAAGAGTTTTTGAAGCACAAGCGCCCGGAGGTCTCGTCCTGCATTGTGCTCAACGTTCGGCTGCCAGGCTTAAGTGGGCTCGAACTCCAACGCCAACTGGCGGACGCAGGCGGCGAGATACCGATTGTCTTTATCACCGGTCACGGGGACATTCCTATGTCGGTGCACGCAATGAAGGCTGGCGCCGTTGATTTTCTGACCAAGCCTTTTCGCGATCAGCAGTTGCTGGACGCCATTCAGGCGGCAATTGCGCGTGATGCCACGCGTCGTGAGCAACGGGCCCGGACCAGTGCACTGCATCAACGGTACGCCTCATTGACCCTGCGCGAGAGACAAGTGCTGGGGCTCGTCGCCGACGGCTTGCCAAACAAGCAGGTAGCCGACCGGTTAGGCACCAGTGAAATCACCGTGAAAATCCATCGCGGTCACCTGATGCGGAAGATGGAAGCTGAATCCCTGGCCGATCTCGTGCGCATGGCAGACAGAATAAGGGTGCGTCATACCTAAGTTTAGGACCGCTAAACCAAGGTATGATTGATTCCATGGTGATTCCCGTGTCTCGTCCCTGGAGACAATTAATCGCGGGTCGCCAGAAATCGGCACGCACCGGGCAAAAAGGCTGGCTGCTGAAAGAAGCGCCGAGCGGGTCAGTGGTTATGCTAGGCCTCGCCTAACCGTTTACGAGCCCGACTGACCGTACCGGGGCGCGGTTTGGAGTTAGTAGCGGAGGCAAAGGTTCGCCGGACTCGCATTTACCTGGCTGCCGCTGGCGTTGTAACAACGCGAAGGCTCAGGCCCGAACCCACGCAGACCAGCATTGCGGCCCGGTGCAAGCAAGCGTCCCGATGGTTCAATGGGCGCCCGGGCCAGCTGCCAGGAAGTTTCCCCTACCAGACAACACCTACATAACCCAACCAAATAAACACACAGGATGAATGCCATGAATAACACAATGACGAACCCATTTAACAGAATGCTCAAGATGAATGGCGCCGGTCTCTGCAGCCTCGCGCTGACCGTGCTTACCGTGACGGCGCCGGTCCAAACCTGGGCAAACGCCGATTCGTTCGCCTTCCGAATGGTTCCGAGTAACGCACGAGTTGCAAACGCCCTGCCGCAAGCGCATGGCTGGGTCAAAATCGAGTCCGTGGGGCCCGTAGAAATCATGGATGTAAAAGTGGTGGGGCTACCACCAAAAACCGGCTTTGATTTCTTTGTGATTCAGGTACCGAACCCGCCTTTTGGCCTGTCCTGGTATCAGGGCGATATCGAGACCGATGCTTACGGCGTTGGTTACGGCAAGTTCGTGGGCCGGTTCAGCATCGAGACATTCATTGTCGGTCCAGGCTCGGTGCAAGCCCCGAAAGTGCATCAACATCCGCTTCCGGACGCGGTGATGAATCCCCCGACGGCTGGTCAGGGATGGCCAGTCCCTGTCTTGCGCTCCGACGCCGCCCCGGCGGCGAAAGGACTCGTCGCCCTGCCGGCCCCCCGGTCACGCCGACACGCCTCCATCACCCCGGCAAGGGGAAACGCGTGGAAAATGTCCGGACGCGCTCGCGGATGGATTTAAGGCCGGCGGGATCCTGGTGGGCTTGCAAGGCTTCGTCCATCAGGTCGGCAATTTCCATCATGTCCTCTTCTTTCATTCCCCGGGTGGTCACCGCCGGGGTGCCGATCCGGATGCCGCCACCTTTAAAGACCGATTCCGTGTCGAAAGGAATCGAATTCTTATTTACCGTGATTCCCGCCAGATCCAAGGTTTCCTGGGCGGCTTTCCCGTTCAGGTTCTTCGGCCGGAGATCCACCAGCATGAGGTGGTTATCAGTCCCGCCCGAGACCAGTCGGTAGCCCTTCCGCAACAGCGAAGCCGCCAACGCCCGCGCATTGAGCACGATCTGCTGCTGGTAAGCCTGAAACCCGGTCTGCAGGGCTTCCCCAAAACAAACCGCCTTGGCGGCGATCACGTGCATCAGCGGACCGCCTTGAACTCCGGGGAAAATCAAGGAGTCGACGGCTTTGGCGTGCTCGGGCCGGCACATGACGAGACCGCCGCGTGGTCCGCGCAGGCTTTTATGCGTGGTGCTCGTTAC
Source organism: Chthoniobacterales bacterium (assembly GCA_036401335.1). GTDB lineage: Bacteria > Verrucomicrobiota > Verrucomicrobiia > Chthoniobacterales > JAFAMB01 > DASWVC01. Next base: position 6,533 of record DASWVC010000186.1, on the reverse strand, counting down.
GAAATCGGCGATGCCCACCGGACTCGGATGCAGCCCGGCCGCCACCAACCCCGCAATGTGGGCGATGTCGACAAAAAGGTAGGCGCCCACGGAATCGGCAATCGCGCGCATCCTTTGAAAATCAATGATTCGGGGGTAGGCGGAAGCACCCGCCGTAATCATTTTGGGGCGTTGCGCCAGAGCGATTCCTCCGAGGTGATCGTAGTCAATCCGCTCATCCGTTGAGCTCACGCCGTAGTGGATAACCTCGTAGAATCGCCCGGAAAAATTGGCCTTGTTCCCGTGGGTAAGGTGACCGCCGTGGGAGAGGTCCATGGTCAGGATGCGGTCCCCCGGCTGCAACACGCTGAAGTACACCGCCATGTTTGCCTGGCTGCCGCTGTGGGCCTGAACATTCACGTGTTCGGCTTTGAAAAGCCGTTTAGCCCGTTCGATCGCCAACGTTTCGACTCGGTCGACGAACTCGCATCCGCCGTACCAGCGCTTTCCAGGGTAGCCTTCGGCGTATTTGTTCGTCAGAACGGAGCCTTGTGCTTCCATCACGGCACGCGAAGTAAAATTTTCGGAGGCGATCAGCTCGATGTTTTCGAACTGGCGGTTGCGTTCATTTTGGATGGCTTCGTAAATTTCGGGGTCGACCTGCTGCAAAGGCTGATTTCCGGCTCGGTTCGTCATGGCATTTTCTTTGCTGGAAGCTGCCTCAATCGCACCGCTGTCGATGAAACGCAGCACGCCGGGCAACGCACGCCGGATCACTTCACGGGTGAAGGCATAAGCCTCAAAGCCGAGCCCGATCGGGTCGGCCACGTCGAGGTTCGTTGCGCCGTCCTCAAACTCGCGCAGGAGAAACGTTTTTTCGGCAGCTTCCGGGTAGAGGTAAAGGATCGAATCCAAATGGCTGCGCGTCATGGCGATGATGCAGGCGGCATCCTGCACGAGTTCGTCTCCCAGCGGCGTGCTCCGGTGATCGGCGATGTCGATCCCCAGCTCTGCCAGCGCCTGCACCGCATGGGCGCTGACAAGCTGCCCCGGGTAAGCGTTGACGCCCGCCGACCGGACCGTCAAATCGCTTCGGTCGGCAATCATGGCCCGGAACAAACCTTCTGCCATCGGGCTACGGCAAACGTTCCCGGTGCAGATAAATAGTACCATCTTGGACTGGCTCAAAGCAGCCTCACCCTGACATGTTCAAGCCCGGTCTTCAAGCGGTCGGCTGGCGCATTCGCATCTTGAGCCGCTCCGCCGTCGGCTCTAGCATGCACACGTTGAAACCAGCCTCCGTTTGCGATCATCTCCAGGCCCTTTACCTGGTCCGCCTCATTCAAACCAATTCCACCGGCCGGGCCCAGGCCGCCGTGGACCGGGACCTTGCGAACTGGCGTGCAAAACTCGCCCAGGGGCGGCAGGAGGCATGGGAGGAGTTGCTGCGGGCCGCCATCCAGGCACCGGCCACGCCGTCTGGGAGCTCGGCCCGTTTGACCGGCCGGCTCCAACACCTTCATGAATGGCCGGAACCGGCCCGGTCTGCAGCGACACTTTTCTACGCGGAGTTGCTGCCCCTGGACCGGATCGCGAAGGTTTGCGGGGTTTCGCCACTGGAATTGGCAACGCTGCTCGCAACCGCTCGACGCCGCCTGGGTGACCTGCGGGCGGAGACCATGCTGCCGGGTTTGCTGGCCCTGTGGCGCCCCTGTTACCGGGAGGAACCCGGGTTGGCCGGCCTGGAACAACCGGGCTACGCGGCGGCTGGCACCGCCGAGAAACGCGCGGAACAGCAACGGTTTGACGACGGCGTCAGCCAGGAACTTGACGCCTTGAAAATCAGCCGGCAACAATTGGCGGCCCAGGCGGCCGCGCTGGAACACGAGCCCGAAGCGCAACGCCGGCGCGACGAGGGGCCGGGCGAGGCCGTCGCGCCGCCAGGCCAGTCCCCGGCCGTAGACGCGGGTGAACCGTCGCCGGAAGGCGACGACACGGAAGAAACTTCCACCCGCACGGCGCGGCCCCGGACCATCCTGCTGGCCATCGGGGTTGGGCTGGTCGGCACGATCATCGTCGCTTGGTTCGTGATTTTCGAGCACATGAACTCGTTTCCTGGCGCCGAGCGGGTGTCGGAGTTGCTGGATTCAGCCAACGGCCTGAACGGCGATGAGTTTGAGCCTGTGAATACAGCCGCGCGCGACCTGGAGGATTTCTTCTTCCTGAAGCACGGGCTTGAGCATTACACCGTGCCGCGCGAGCTGGGCGAACTGAAAACGCTGGGTTACCGGGTGGTGAAGTTCAATGGCGCCGAAGTCGCCGAAATCATGGTAGCAGGGCCGAAAGAGGCACTCCTGTTTGTGTTTTCCGCCCACGATCTTGGAGTGAAAATGCCCTCCGACCAATGGGAGATCATCCAAGGGGAACGTTGGGTCGGCGCCCTTCGCGGGGACGAAGACGTTTGCTGCCTGGTCGCTTTTCGTGGCACGCGCAGTGAAATGCAGGCGTTTTTGCAGTCCCGGGCAAAATCAACCGCTTCCCGTTAGGGTCGGTAAACGCGATTTTGGATCGTGTGTGAGCTTTCCTTTTTGACCAGCCCAGCCTATATTTCTGCGCATGGTCGAAGTCCTGGCTGTCTTCGCTGCCCTGGGCTGGCTGGTCGCGTCTTTTTGCGCTTGGCTCAGCGGTCTGCCGTTTTTCCCGGCCCTTGCCGCAGCGGCTTTGGCCTCGCCCTTTCTGGTGATTCACGACTACCAGATCTTGGGCCGGCAGTGGCATTTGCGGGGATGGAAGACCGGGCGTCAGCCGGTGCCGCCGGAACGTTTTTATTGGACGATGGTTCAGCCGCAACTGAAACGGATAATCATCTGGAACACAGCCGCTGCGCTGGCCGGTTGGTGGAACACCGTCACGCTCCCTGCGGACCTCAGCCTCGGGTTGCCTTCCCTGGTCGGTTGGGGAAACGCCGTGGCGGGCACGTGGACCGGAGCCCGCGTGGTAAGTGCAATCTTGTTATTCGTGCGGGCCTCACAATGGTTTGATGCGATGCGTCCGAACGTCGTGGGCCTCTGGCGGCGCGCCATGTACCGGTTGTCCGATAACTACGAGTACCTGGGCGATCAACGGCGCGACCCGGAGAAAGAGCGGGTTTACTAAGCGCGGCGCACGGAGCGCGCCAAACCATCCGGAAGGATGCTGGTTAGGTGGAGCGGGCCGCTGGCGTTCGCTCAGGAACGCGGCCTGACCTGGAGGGAGGCCGCCGAGCGTGCAACCTGGGGCAGCCCGCCGTGCAGGATGCACCCTGAACACCTGGATGGATCTCGGCGGGAAAGCCATACTGCCGCGGAGAAGGCAAAGGCAAGCGGGTTTGGCACGCTTCTAGCCCGCAGTTCCAGCGCCTCATGGTCACTTGGCTGCTGATCATTCTGATTGTCGGCATGGTGCCGGCGGTGGTCGTTCTGTCGGGAACGCCGGTGCGCCTTCGTTGGCTGGTAACCGGGCTTGGAGTTTTGTGCCTGATCGTTTACCTCCTGACCGCGCTGTGGTGACACCTCGACCGCCGCAGGAACTTATCTGGATCAAACGGCTGAGTTCAGGGTTGAAACAGGTACGATCGTCACGCGTGTCAACGGTGAGAAGGGGGTTCTGCGGCCCGGCGGGCGGGAAGCAACGCACCTGGAAAGGGCTAGAGCCGGCGGCGGCAGGGACGCGACAACGACCGGCTCCTTCGCTGCTGCGAAACCATGTCCAACGACGAGATCCTTGAATTACTCGGCCGAATTGAACAGGGGGATCAGACGGCGGCCCAAGCCATCGTCGAGAGACTGTACCCACTGGTGCTGAAGATCGTTCGCAACCACCTGCCGCGCCGCGAACTCGAGGAGGACCTTTGCCAGGAAGTCTTCCTTAAACTGTTTACCAAACTTCGCCAGTTTCGAGCCGACGTGCCCTTTGACCATTGGGTTTCCCGCATTTGCGTCAACACTTGCATCGACCACCTTCGAAAGCAGAGAAACCGCCCGGAATACCGCTGGTCGGATTTTACCGAGGAACAGCAAGCAATGCTGAGCAACTTACGCGACCATGCCACCTTGCCCCCGGAACGTTCGCCGGAAGAAGTCCGGGAACTGTTGCATCGCATTCTGGCAGGGTTAAAGCCCGATGAACGTCTGGTGATTCAGTTCATGTACCTGGAAGAGAAGTCGGTCGCGGAGATTTGTAGCCTAACCGGGTGGAAAACGTCTAAGGTGAAGGTTACCGCATTTAGAGCACGGCAGAAATTATCGGCGGCCCTGAAGAAGGCAGAGAAATGAACGACGGCAGCTTAGAAGCTTTGTTCGCTAAGGCCAGGGAGGCAAAGGCCCCAGCGCCTCCCGGCATCCCGCCGGGGTTTGCCACTGAACTGTGGCGGCAGCATCGGCAACGCCAACAGGAGGAACGTTCGGCCATCAGAACGGGCATCGTGTCTGTGCTTGCGTCGCTTGTCATGCTGGCTGCACTGGTCGGTTTTAACTTTGACGACCTCGCCGGCGCAATCGACGACGGCGGTGACCCCGGTGAGCTCTCAGGCGCGGTATGGGATTTCGCTGGAAATTAATCCCAGCATTTGCGGCCCTTTTCCTGATCGGCGGCCTCTGCGGTTCGCTCATCACTTACCGGGTGGCGGCGGGTTTGCGGCCGGCAAGGGTGCCGGCGCGAACGATGGCGGCGAGGCTCTACGAACGCCTTGGGAGGGAGGTTCGGTTGACGCCTGACCAGATCGCCAGATACCGTCCCCAGATCGATCAAGCCATTCAGAAAATGAAGGAAACACGACGGCAGGCCGTGAGCGACAGTGACCTGGAACTGGATGCTGCGCTGGCCCGGATCGGCGCTGAACTTCCGTCAGACGGGCAGCTGCGAATGGAGCGATTTCGAGCACGCCGGCGTCAGGGATTTCTGAATTGGATGGCGCGACAAGCTCCCCCTTGATGATTGACGGGAGATCTGAACCGGGCCGCTCCTCCGCCATGCCGGTGAGAAAGCTGGTCAGATTTGCCGGGCCCGCCTACGTTGGGCCAATGGCATTTTACCTTGGGGCAGCAGGCACGATTTTCCCCCGCCCGTTTATTAGCCGATGAAAGTAGGGATCGTCGGGGCAGGCAAGATCGGCGTCTCCATCGCCACGCTGCTCGAGGAAGCGGATTTCTGCACTGAAACCCTGGTGGCGGACGCTCGAAGCGTGACCGCGCTTGCAGGCTTGGCGAAAACAAGTTTGTACCGGCTGGACGCCACTTCTCCGGACGACCTTAAGAGTTTTGCCGAGGGATGCGATGCGGTCGTCAGCGCAGCACCTTTTTACCTCAACCAAGCGATTGCGAAAGCCTGCGCGAGCGTCCAACGGTCCTACTTCGACCTGACGGAAGACGTGGAAACAACCGACTACGTGCGCCGGCTGGCCGAGGGCCAACGGGCGACATTCATGCCGCAGTGCGGCCTGGCACCCGGGGCGATCAACGTGATTGGCAGCGGTTTGGCGAACTCGTTCAAAGACGTTCGGACCCTTGACATGCGCGTGGGTGCACTGCCTCTGTCGGCGGGTAACCAGATGAAATATTACCTGAGCTGGAGCACGGCCGGCTTGATCAACGAGTACTGCCAGTTGGGGGAGGCTTTGTACCAGGGGCGGCGCATCGCCACGATCCCGTTGGACGGCGTCGAACGCCTGACGATTGACGGTGTGGAATACGAAGGATTCAACACTTCCGGCGGCGTCGCAACGATGTGCGAAACATTTGCCGGCCGGGTTAGCGACCTCAGTTACAAGACGTTGCGCTACCCTGGCCACCGCGACCTGTTAAAATTTCTACTTTTTGACCTGAACCTGAGTCAGAAGCGGGACGTGTTGAGGCAGATTTTTGACCAGGAAGTGCCGCTCACGTTCAGTGACGTGGTGGTGTTATACGTGAACAGCGTGGGGACGGACGATGCCGGACTGCTCCAGCAGCGCAGTTTCGTGAAAAAAATCTATGCCGGCACCATCGGTGGGCGACCGTTGTCCGCCATCCAGCTCGCGACCGCCGCCGGATTGGCGGCCGCCTTGGAGCTGTTTGCTCGGGGCCAGCTGCCCGGCGGTTTCGTGAGGCAGGAAACGATCGGTCTGGAAGCTTTCCTGAGCACGCGATGGGGCGGTCGCGTGTACGGGCAGGCAGAAACGGTCGCGCCCAGGTTTACGATAGAAACCTGAGGGCCGCGGGCGGAGGCCGGCAATGCCACAAACGGCAGAGCCAGAGAAGCACCGCCTCTTATGGCTCCTGAACCATTCGTGGCATTTAGTTTACCCGACACGTCCGTCCACCCCTTCAGGCGACGCCCGCAAGTTCTTCGGTCTGAACGTTGAACTGAAGCTCGTAAAGGCGGCGGTACAGGGTCGGGTTTTGCAGGAGTTCACGGTGGGTACCGGTCTCGCGGACCTGGCCGTGGTGCATCACCACGATCTGGTCGGCTTTCAGCACCGTGGAGAGCCGGTGGGCAATGGCGATGGTGGTACGGCCCTGCGCGAGGCGCTCAAAAGC
>DASWVC010000185.1:0-5644 GCA_036401335.1 Chthoniobacterales bacterium | reverse complement strand
AAAACGCGTGAGCATGCGGTCAATCGCTTCCAGGTTGATGGACGCATCTTCACGAATGGCCGTGTGTGGGCATCCGCCCGTTTCCACGCCGAGGATTCGTTCCGCCGGCAGCGCACCCGCCACGGTCAATAACCGCTGGTCCTCCTTCGTGTAAATGTCATTGGTGATGACGACGAGGTCGTAGCGGTGGCGAAGTGCCTTGCAGAGTACTTCCACCAGCGTTGTCTTACCGGTACCGACAGGGCCGCCGACGCCGATGCGCAGGGGCGATTTGGATTTGGAACGCATACGGTCAGGAACGAAAAATCCGGGAATATTGAGAAGCGTGACGGGAAGAAAGAACGGTAAGCTGCGGCGCAAAGGAGGAGACTTCATCATCGGCCAGGGTGGAGGCGCGCGCGATCACACCGGGGATTTCTTTCGTGAGCCGGTACAGGATTTGTTGACCGGCTGCCTGACCCAGCGGGACGGCTTTGATTGCGGCCATCACTTGGTTTTCGAGCCACGAGAAGCAGAAGGCGGTAGTGGCAGCCTCCGGGCCCAGGTTCAGGGCCGCGGCGGCGAAGGCGAAGGCACAAACGAACCCGACGGGGCGCATGGCCCGGAGCCGGGCACGGTTTTCCGGAGAACCCCAGGTCAGATGTTCGATCACTTGAACCAACGACCAACCCATCTGTTCGGTTTCAGCCCGCAGTTCAACGGTTTCGCGGCTGGCGAGGTGCCAACCGTTCCAATGCAACACGCAGGGATAGCTGCCATTGCGCCAAGCGACGCGCAGACGCGCCAGGAGCGGCACTTCGCCGTTTCCAAGGACGTCGCAAAGCCCGGCCCGGATCCAGTCCAGGGCCGACGCCGCATCCGTGACGAGGCCATGTTCGACGGCCGCTTCCAACCCTGACGAATAGCTGAAAGCTCCCACCGGCAGTCCGGGTGAGGCGAGTTGCAGCAAGGCACCAAGTTCCCGGGGATTCAAGGCCGGTGCCGTGTCCCGTTCGGCGGTGAGGCTTAGGGTCGGCCTCATGCACGGGGGGGATGGTCGGGAGAGGTGGGGTCGGGAGGGGAGTGTTCGTGGTAAAGGGCCTGCGCCAGGGCGTGGTCTTCGGCAAAGCTTGAACTGTGGCCATGACGGTGGCCGCCGCCGTAGGCTCCCGCCTCCGGCTCAAACGGTTCCTCGCGTTCCTCCACACGAGCGCCCAAGCGGAGCAAGAGGTCGTGCAGCACGGGGTCTGCCTCAAGCCGGAGGTAATCGGTTCCTATTTCTACCGGTGTGTGCCGATTGCCAAGGTGATAGGCGGCCCGCGTCAGGGTAAGCCGGTCGGGAGCCGTTACCCGAAGCACGGGCTGGCAGGCCGCTTTCACCTGGATCAAGCGGCCATCTTCCGCCTGCAGCAAGTCGTCGGCATGGAGCACGGTGCCCCTGGTCAGCCACAAGGCGATTTCAGTGCCGTCATTCAGCACGAGACGCTGCCGCGGTTTTTGGCGTAGTTCGTAGGGAAGCGCCACGGCGTCAACCGGTGCCGAATTGGGAGGCGCTGCCGAGAGAAGGTTTTCCACCCGAATCATGGCTCTAAAAAAGGAAATAGCGTTGGGCCATCGGCAGGACGGTGGCCGGTTCACAGGTTAAGAGCTGGCCATCCGCCTCAACCCGGTAAGTTTCCGGGTCGACCGTGATCCTGGGGGTGTAAGTGTTGTGGATGAGGTCAGCCTTGCGCAGGTGCCGCACGTTGCGCACGTCGACCAGACGTCGTTGAAGGTGGTAGCGGGCCCCGACATTTCGTTCCATGGCAGCCTGGGACACGAAAGTAAGGCACGTTTCCGTCAACGCGCGGCCGTGCGACCCGAACATGCTCCGGGAATGGACAGGCTGCGGCGTCGGGATGGAAGCGTTGGGGTCGCCCATCTGCGCGGTGGCAATCATGCCGCCTTTGATCACCATCGCCGGTTTAACGCCAAAAAAGGCCGGCGACCACAGCACCAGATCGGCCCATTTGCCCACTTCGATGGATCCGACTTCGTGCGCGATTCCGTGGGTAAGCGCGGGGTTGATCGTGTATTTCGACACGTAACGTTTGACCCGCAGGTTGTCGTGGCGGGCCGGGTCGCCTTCCAGGCTGCCCCGCTGCACTTTCATCTTGTGGGCGGTCTGCCAGGTTCGCAGCACCACCTCACCGACGCGTCCCATCGCCTGTGAGTCACTGGACATCATGGAGATTGCCCCCAGGTCGTGCAGGATGTCCTCCGCAGCGATCGTTTCCCGTCGAATCCGTGATTCGGCAAAGGCCACGTCTTCGGCGATGGCAGGGTCGAGGTGGTGGCACACCATCAGCATGTCGAGGTGTTCATCGAGCGTATTCACTGTGAACGGCCGGGTCGGGTTGGTCGAGGAAGGCAGGACGTTCGGTTCGCCGCACACCTTGATGATGTCGGGGGCGTGCCCGCCGCCGGCCCCTTCCGTGTGGAAGGTGTGGATGGTGCGCCCCTTGAAGGCGGCAACCGTGGTCTCCACAAACCCCGATTCGTTGAGGGTGTCGGTGTGGATGGCCACCTGCGTATCGGTTTCGTCGGCCACGGAAAGGCAGCAATCGATGGCCGCCGGGGTGGTTCCCCAATCTTCGTGCAACTTCAAACCGATGGCCCCGGCCGCAATTTGTTCCCGGAGGGCTTCCGGCCGGCTGGCATTCCCCTTGCCCAGAAAACCGAGGTTCATCGGGTAGGCTTCCGCTGCTTGCAGCATTCGCTCGAGGTGCCACGGCCCCGGGGTGCAAGTGGTGGCAAATGTCCCCGTGGCCGGGCCGGTGCCGCCGCCGATCATGGTTGTAATGCCGGATGCGAGGGCTTCTTCGATCTGCTGCGGACAAATAAAATGGATGTGCGAGTCAATGCCGCCGGCCGTGACCAGGTGGTGTTCGCCGGCAATTACTTCTGTGCCCGGGCCGATGACGATCGTGACGCCGGGCTGAATGTCGGGGTTGCCGGCCTTGCCGATGCCCGCGATCCGGCCGTCTTTGATTCCGAGGTCGGCTTTAACCACGCCCCAATGGTCCAGCACGACGACGTTGGTGATCACCGTGTCGACGGCCTCGCTTCGTGGGCGCTGTGACTGCCCCATGCCGTCACGGATGACCTTTCCGCCGCCGAACTTGACCTCCTCTCCGTAGATGGTGTGGTCGCTTTCGACCTCAATAAACAGTTCGGTGTCGGCCAGGCGAAGGCGATCGCCCGTCGTGGGACCGAACATTTCGGCATAAGCTTGTCGCGAAATCTTCATAGGGAAGCGTGCGGTCAACGGGGAACGTCCAGCGCGCCCATGATTCGGCCACTGAAGCCGTAGACCACGCGTTCGCCGGCCAGACGCACGAGTTCAACGGTGCGTTCCTGGCCCGGTTCAAAGCGGACGGCAGTCCCGGCGGCAATGTTAAGGCGAAATCCCCGGGCCCGCTCGCGGTCGAAATGCAGGGCGTCATTCACTTCATAGAAGTGAAAATGAGACCCGACCTGGATGGGCCGGTCGCCGGTGTTGCCAATCGTCAACGTGACGGTTTCGCGCCCGGCGTTAAGCTCAAGGTCGCCTTCTGCGGTCAGGATTTCTCCAGGGATCATGCCAGGGTGTCCGGTTCAGGGAATGGGGTGGTGAACGGTGACAAGTTTGGTGCCGTCGGGAAAGGTGGCTTCGACCTGGATCTCGGTGATCATCTCCGGCACTCCTTCCATCACTTGCTCCCGGCGGAGCAGCGTGGTGCCGTAATGCATGAGCTCCGCCACGGTTTTGCCGTCGCGGGCTCCTTCCAGCAAAGCGGCACTCAGGTAAGCCACGGCTTCCGGATGATTTAGTTGCAGCCCGCGGGCTAACCGGCGTTCCGCCAACAGCCCAGCCGTGAATACCAGCAGCTTGTCCTTCTCGCGCGGGGTAAGGTTCATAGGTTTGCAGGCAGATGGATCAGGTTGCCCAAAGCCGCAAAGGTTTCGCCGGAACGTTATGGACCAGCGGGCGGAGCTTTGTCCACCATTCGGTCATTGCCCGCCGCAAAATCTCCATGTTTCGGGCCACGGCACGAACCAACAACAGGTTGGAGGCAAAGTGCGTGACGCCCGCCCGCAAGGATTCGTGGAAAGCGAGCGCAGGTTCAACGGCTCCCACCCAGGCCGGGGAGCAACGGGGTCCGGTCGCCCACAACGTGCCGAAAACGGGGTAGCACGCCAGCCCTTGGGGTGAACGGAGGAGGGCGGAAGTCCCGGAAAGAAGCGCACGCTCCGTCCACAGCAATTCTCCGTCCGGACGCCCAAGGGCAGTCTCGAGCCGCAGTTCGCCTTCATCCCACCGTTCGCCGGAGCCCAGCCGGCCGAGCATGACGGATTCCCAACCAAGCGCACTGGCAGTTGCGGGCAGGGTCACCGCCAGGCGATTCGTCGCCCGGGCCTGCCGAAAAAACAGGTTTTCTTGCGGCAGGTAATCGAGTTGCGCACCGTCCTGAAGGTGCACCTGCACGATTTGCCGGGCCATGCCGGTGATTCCCTTGTACCATTTGGTGGCCGAGGGTGTGCTCAGCACGGCATGGGCGTCGGAACCAACCTCCACGTCGATCTGCAACTCATCACCTTCCACCAATCCGCCGGGTGGGTGCACAAGCACGGTGTGGCACACGCCGGGGCCTTCGGGGTACAACGGTTTTTGCACACGAAGCGGCCCCTGGTGGCGTTGCTCAGCCAAAACGGTGCGGTGTTCCCGCCGCTCAAACCTGAGCTTTAATTCACCTTTCCACGGTGCCAGACCGGGATGGGCAACCCAGGCGGTGGCGCGCACCGACATTTTCCGGGCATCGTCCGGCGAAGGGCGGGAGGTCACGCCGAAATCATCTCGCGGATGCCATCGTCAAGGCCGGCACCGACACCTTGCGCAACGACCTCGCCCCGGTCCATCACGAGGTAATGGTCGGCAATGCCGCGGGCGAACTCGAAGTACTGCTCAACCAGCAGGACGGTCAGGTTCAATTCTTCCACCAGCCGGCGCAAGGTCCGGCCGATCTCCTGGATGATCGAAGGTTGGATGCCTTCGGTAGGTTCATCGAGAATCAGCAGCTGCGGTTTGCTCATCAACGCCCGCCCGATCGCCAGCTGTTGCTGCTGCCCGCCGGAAAGGTTGCCTCCAAGCCGGGTGCGCATCTGTTGCAGCACTGGGAAAAGGTCATAAATCAAGGCCGGCACCTCCCGGGTTCCTGGCCGGGCCGCCGCACCCACGAGCAGATTTTCTTCTACGGTAAGCCGTGGAAAAATGTCCCGGCCCTGCGGCACGTACCCGAAACCGGCAGCCACGCGGGCATACGATGGTTGACCCGTCACATCCTTGCCTTCCCAACGGATGCTCCCGGATCGAATCGGCACGACGCCCATCAAGCAACGCAAAAGGGTCGATTTGCCGACGCCGTTCCGCCCTAGCAGCACCGTCAATTCGCGGGGCGGCAGGTTAAAGTTCAGGTGGCGGAGGGTGTGGCTGCCTCCATAGTACTGATTGAGCTTTTCGACTTCCAGCATGCGTGCGTTCTAACGGCCGAGGTAGGATTCGATGACGACCGGGTTGCGTTTAACTTCGTCCAAGGTGCCACTCGCCAGCACGGAACCTTGCGCCAGGACGGTGACCGTGCCGGTC
>DASWVC010000184.1:0-2180 GCA_036401335.1 Chthoniobacterales bacterium | reverse complement strand
CTCAATCTGGTGCCTCTTGGGATCAGCCTCGCGGCGTGCCTATCCCCAAGAACCGTAGTACTCCGCCAGGTGGTTGAATTTATTGATTTTCCCGTTGGGCAACTTCGCCACTACTGAGTAGTCATCCTCGCCCCAAGGCTGGATTATTGTTTCTGCTCCCGGCGCGCGACTATCGTTCTGCAGTGATTCTTTCACCTCTTCAGCTTCTGTATGGTTCATTCTCGCAGTTATTCCAAAGGAGAATGGTGTTCAAGCAAACACGGCAATATGCTGTGCCCGGCATTAATTTTTTTCCTGTATCCTGTGTGGTTCGTTGAACCGCACTCACAATGGGTTATGATGGGCGAGGAGGATGGAGTTCCTCTTCAAAGGGTGTTTGAAACCGCTTTCTGAGATCGGTTCCTCAGGTGCGAAGTTGGGTAATCGCTGAGTGCCGTTCATTGTTTCCCACTCCGAAGCATTGGCTTTGGATGGCAGGGGCGATGCTGGTTGGGCTGTTGACCGGAGCCATCATTGGTGGATGGGTCACCAGCGCTCTGCGGAGCAAGCGCTTGCGGTGCGGCAGAAGGAGCTTATCGAACGTCGCGAGGAACTCGAAGAGGCTTCCGAACAGCGCCAGGAAGAACAAGCGCAGGCGGCTTTGAAGCGGCAGAACAAACTCATTGCGCGGATCTTCGGCACCCCAACTCCGAAAAACCAAAAGCAACTAAGTGGTGCATCCGGCAAGTTTATGCGGGATGTGGAACCAGGGCGCAGCCGGGTGGACGGCGGGGGCGATGGCGGCGGCGGCGCCCCCAATGGAAGGCATGGCGGTGCGCGTTCCCGTAGGCCGTCGCTTGCTCCACGGCGCGGGCCATCTCGGGCCAATCCTCAAAGCGGCGGCCTTTGAGCGCCAGGGCCCGCAGGATTTTCCACCAGGGTTCGATCAGGTTGAGGTAAGCGGCGTAGGTGGGTTGGAACACAAAGTGCCAGCGCGGGTAAGCCAAAGAGAAAAGCAGCACGTCGGCGGCCCGGTGGGTCGAAAGGTTGTCGACGATGGCAAAGACCGCTTGGGGTTCGGCTCCTACCCAGCGATCGACGGCTTGAAGAAAGTCGACCCAATTCGCCGTGGTGCGCCCCGGGTAGGGCAACGTGAAGGCGCGACCGTCGCTGGGTGCAAAGGCGCCGAACCCGTCGCCCTTGCCGCGGCGGCCGTCATCAATTTCCTGCCGGGCGCGGCCGGCGGGCTGCCCCGGGCCGGGGGCGGTCCGAAGCGGTTCGACGCCCGGGTGGCTCTTGGCCGACTCCGGACCCATTTCGTCGAGGCAGAGCACGACGCTGCCTTCGGGCGGGGCCGTGTAGAGTCGCTCGAGGGCCGCCTTTTTTTTGGGCGAAGGCGGGGTCAACCCGCTCCGCGCCAAACCAGGTCTCGTGTTTGCGCCAGCGCAGGCCCTCTTCGAGCAGGATCTCGCCCACGCGGCTGCGCTGGAGGGCAATCTGCTTGTGCTCGTGCAGGTAGACGGTGAGCCGGTCCAGGCTCCAGCAGCCGAAAGGTAAGTTGAGCTCCTGGGGCCGGTGGAGCGCGGCCGCCACCACCTCCGCGCGCTCCTCGGGCGAGTAGGTGGCCGGTCGCCCCCGGCGGGGGGCGTCTTCCAGGGCCGCCAAGCCGCCCGCGTCAAACCGTTTGAGCCACTGGGTGACGGTGCGCCCGTCGAGCTGAAGCGCGGCGGCGATGGCTTTTGGAGACTCGCCTTGGAGGCAGCGCCACACGATCGCCGCGCGTTCGACCAGGCGCGCTTCGGCCTTGCGGCTGCCCGCCAGTTTCTCGACGGCGGCACGCTCGGCGGCGTCCACCTCACGCAGCGCAAACACCTTCCGAACACGCGGGGTTTTCACCCCGCAACACTAACCCATAAACTTGCCGGATGCACCACTAAGTCCCACCCCTTATGCCGCGCAAAATCCGGCAGTTGATCCGGGATTTAGAGAAAGGCGGGTTTGTGTTCCGGCCCGGAAAAGGCGATCACCGAAAATTCTACCATCCCAAACGGCCGCTTCCTGTGGTAATAAGTGGCAGGCTCGGGGACGATGCCAAGCCTTACCAGGAACAAGAAGTCCAACGAGCCCTGAGAGACAGTCAGGCATGAGCCACGACCCTTACCGCTACGTCGTTTATTGGAGCCAAAAGGACGGCTGCTACG
>DASWVC010000183.1:0-1916 GCA_036401335.1 Chthoniobacterales bacterium | reverse complement strand
GCTGTACCCGCACCTGACGGCATTTGAGAACATCGCCTTCCCGCTGCGCGCATTCCGGATGAGCGGCAAGGATGTGCGCAACCGGGTGACCGCCATTGCCAAAGTGCTGCGAATTGAACATTTGTTGGGCAAACGGCCTTCAGCCCTTGCGGGCGGTGACCTGCAGCGGGTGACAATCGGCCGGGCGTTGGTGCGTCAACCCAAAGCCGTCCTCATGGATGAGCCCATCGGAGCCCTCGATGCCAAGCTGCGCGAAGAAATGCGCGTCGAACTAAGGCGGCTGCACGTGGAAAACCAGGCCACAACGGTTTACGTCACCCACGACCAGGTCGAGGCGATGGCCATGGCCGACCGCATCGCGGTCATGAACGATGGGACGTTGCAGCAGGTGGGCCGCCCGACCGAGGTTTACGCGCACCCGGCAAACTTGTTTGTCGCCCAGTTTGTCGGCAGTCCCATCATGAACGTGGCCGATTGCCGGGTGGAAACCACGGACAAAGCGGTGGACATCTGGTTTGACGGCGCACCTGCCGCCTTCCCGTTCGGCCCCGAGGTGCCGCCGGGCGTCGCTTCGGCCGATGACGTTGCGCTGGGCGTGCGGCCCGAAGCCGTCCTGGTCAAACGCGCCCCGCAGCCCGGCTACGTTCCGGCTCAGCTTCGGCTGGTGGAACCCCAGGGCGCGTACGACATCCTGGACCTCGCGATTGGAGAAACCGTCTTGCGGGCCCGCACCCCCAGCAGGTTTGTCACGGGCCTCCATGAACCCGTCTGGGTGCGGTTGGACCCGGAGCGCACCCATTTCTTCGACAAGAAAACCGGGCTTGCCCTCCGGACACCACGGTAAAGATTGTGGCCAGTTTGACCCTCAGAAACCTGTCCAAGACCTACGGCCAAGTGGCCGCGTTGCAAGACGTCTCCTTCGAGGTGCGTGAAGGCGAGTTTTTCGTGCTCCTGGGACCCACCGGAGCCGGCAAAACCACCGCTCTGCGCTGCATCGCCGGCCTGGAGAAACCGGAGCGCGGCGACATCAAAATCGGTGATGACCTGGTGAATGACTGGAGCGCCGCGCAACGGGACGTGGCCCTGGTGTTCCAGCAGTACTCGCTTTACCCGAACTACACAGTGCGTCAGAACCTCGAGTTTCCCCTCCGCTCGAAACTGCGCCGGACACCGTGGGCAGACATTACCCGGCGCGTGCACAAAGCCGCGGAAACGGTGCGGATCACGCACCTGCTCGACCGGCGGACCGACCGCCTTTCCGGCGGCGAGATGCAGCGGGTGTCGATCGGACGCGCCATTGTCCGTGAACCCCGTTTGTTTCTGATGGATGAACCGCTTTCCAACCTCGACGCAAAGCTGCGTGAGGTGTTGCGGGCAGAATTGCAGGAGCTGCAGCTGCACCTGGGCACAACGCTCATCTTCGTGACCCATGATCAGGTTGAAGCCCTCACTATGGGCAACCGGCTCGGCATCCTGCAGGATGGCCGATTGGTGCAAGTAGGCTCTCCCTACGACGTCTACAACAAGCCCCTGAACACGTTCGTGGCTTCTTTTGTCGGCACCCCGGCCATCAACCTGTTCGAGGCCGCAATCGGCACGGAGAAACTGGTGGTCGTGGCCGAGCACTTCGAATTTCCACTCGATGCAGCCACCCGAAGCCGCCTCGGCGGTCTTGCGGGTGCGCGCGACCGGGTCCGGGTCGGCGTGCGCCCGGAACACGTGAAACTGGTCGACACAGACGGCATTCCAGGCACGGTTTATGGAGCGGAAGACCATGGGGTCGAAAAAATTGTGACGGTCCGTGTGGCGGATCACCTGATTCGGGCAACGGTACCTTCGACGATCGCGGTGGCTTTGGATCAGCCCGTCCGGATTGCCTTTGAGCCGGAACAGTTGCATTTCTTTGACCACCAGAC
>DASWVC010000182.1:0-1974 GCA_036401335.1 Chthoniobacterales bacterium | reverse complement strand
ATGCACCGGGTGAATCGGGCGAACTGGCGGCACGATTTGATTTTGCGGGGCGCACCGGTCCTCAGGAAAAATCCATCGTGGTACTGACAAAGGACACGATCAATCAACCGGTCATTCTGAAGCTTTTGGTGACCATTCCTGAAGCGGTCAAGATCGAGCCGGAGGTAGTATTCTGGCGAGTAGGCGAGGAACCCAAGCCAAAGGTCATCCGCGTGACCGTGGCGGAAGGTCTTCCGGCCAAGATCGTTTCAATCACATCGAATAATCTGGCGATGCGAGTGGACTTGAAGGAAGTCACGCCTGGCAAAAAAGTCGAGGTGGCGGTGACGCCGCAAAATGCCGGTCAGCCGGCCAAGGCAACCGTTTTCATCAAAACGGATGATCCGGTGGAAAATCGGGCGACCCACTACGCCTGGGCACAGGTGCGATGAATGTGCGCACGGTGGGTAAAGGGGGAAATTATTGAGGTTTAATGGATGAGATTATTCAAGGACCAGCTCGGCTTGAACCCAGAAAGCCGCAATGACCGAGGGGCGTTTCTGCGCCTCGAAAGGCGTTACGGGCGGCCTTGGACCACTTTCAAAGCGAGTCGGGCGTCAGGTTGGCCAGGGGGTGGTTTTTTGAGGTAACCCCACAGGAATTCCACCGGGTTCAGCTCGGGTGCATACGCCGGCAATCGTTCCACGCGCACGGCCCAGGCCAGTCAGGAAAGCCTGCACGGCTCGGCTGGGGTGCGGCCTCAAGCCATCCCAGACCAGCAGCAGTTTTTGCCCGATGCGGGCCTGCAATTGCTGGATGAACTTAATGACCTGCGGCGCACGGACGGTGCCCTCGTGCAGGGCAAACCAGAGTTTATAGAAGCTCACCCCCGCAAGGGTCGAGATCCGCTTCTGTGTTGAAGTTAAACTCCAGGAGGGGGGTCTGGCCACGGAGGGCGAGAGGTCCGCTTGCGCGCGGGGCGCTGCGATAAGCCGCTCTCATCAACAAAGACGATCACGCGCTGCTCCTGGTCGGCTTCGGCCACCAACTCGGGCCAGCAGCGCGCGTACCCCTTCGTTTTGGCTGCCGCTTCGTCCATGTACCCTCCCTGATTTGCCGCTCTTGGTGTTGACCCACACCTGACCGGGAACCGCCGGCGTGGCTTCCGGGGCCGTTTCGGCCCGTTCGTCTTCCGACGGGCGTCCCATCGCTTTGGGCTGCGGCCCAACGTACCGTTTGTACGCCCCGATCCAGTTGGACGCGATCACCCGTTGGGCGGTTTTCAAGTCGAGCCGGCCCGAACACACCAACTCGTGCAGGCGGTTTTCCAGCCGGTCTTTGACGAACGCGTTCCAGGGTGAGGTGAGTTTGCTTTCGGGCCAAAGGTTCTTGATCGAGTTGGAGCCGCCGAGTTTGAGCGGAATAACGTGGTCAACCTCGTAACTGCCAACCCCGGGCGACGTGACGCCGTACTCCGCGTAGACTTGCCGTTTCAATTCCGCCGGCACGTTGCGCACCGATTTGGTGTAGCCGGGGATGCAAAGGTCGGCCACGCCCACGTCGAACGCGTCGCCTGGCGTGAGTTGCGGGTCGGGCGAAAGCGGGGTGGGCTGCTGGCCCGAGGCAACGGACGCCCAAGCGAGCAAGAAGCCAGCCAGGACGGAGGCGATGCGCATGTTAGGGCAATGAACGCCGCTGGCGGAACGGGTCAAGGGAGGTTGACGGACCCGCGTCCCGGGGCTTTAAGGCGTGCATGCCAACCCTTCCGCCAAGCCCCCGCGGTGAAACGCCGCCCGCACAAGGCGCGGGTGCGTGACGCCTACGGAAAGCGCATCCAGGCACTCTACGAACGCGGTCATAAACCGTCGGTCATCGCCCGCCGCCTTGGTTTGAACCCCGACACCGTGCGCAAGATCCTCTCGGGTGCCGGGTTGCTGCAGCCGCGCGGGACCCACCCGGTGCGCGAGAAAATCCTCCCGCTGGTGGAAAGGGGCC
>DASWVC010000181.1:0-22117 GCA_036401335.1 Chthoniobacterales bacterium | reverse complement strand
AAGATTGAAGCGGGCAAACTCACCTTCGAGGTGCTCGACTTTGACCTGATCGATACCGTTGAAGGCACGTTGGATCCGCTGGCGGAACGCGCCCAGGCCAGGGGCATCGAGTTAGCCAGCGCGTTCTCCTCCGACGTGCCCTCCCGTTTGTGCGGCGATCCCGGACGGTTGCGACAGATTCTGACCAACCTCATCGGCAACGCCATCAAATTCACAGCCAAAGGAGAGGTCGTCGTTCGGGTGTCGAAAGAGAGTGAAACGAAGACACACGCCAAGGTTCGATTTGAGGTGCAAGACAGCGGGATCGGCATTTCGGCGGAAACCCAAGGACGCCTTTTCCAGGCTTTCAGCCAAGCCGACGGATCCACGACGCGCCGGTACGGAGGTACCGGCTTAGGGTTGGTCATCGCCAAGCAGTTGGTGGCGATCATGGAGGGCGAGATCGGCGTCACGAGCGAACCCGGGATCGGTTCCACGTTCTGGTTTACCGCCCAACTGGATAAACAGGCCGGTGAGACCCGTACGCCTGAACCCTGCCTCCGTGACCTGGTCGGGTTGCGCGTGTTGGCGGTGGATGACAACGCCGTCAACTGCCAGATTCTTCTTCACCAGCTTGGCGTGTGGAAGATGCGGGCGAGCAGTGCCGGAAACGGGGCGGAAGCGTTGAAAATGTTGCGGGCCGCGGCGGCAGAAGGTGAGCCGTACCGATTGACGCTTCTGGACGTGCAGATGCCGGAAATGGACGGCTGGACGCTGGCCCGGGCGATCCGGGCGGACCCGGCCCTGACCAACGCTACCCGGTTGATTATCTTGACGTCTCTGGGGCAAGCATCGACCGCAGCGGAATTGAAGGAAGCGGGAATCGAAGCTTACCTGGTTAAACCCGTTAAACAATCGCGCCTGCTCGATTGCCTGCTCGGCGTCATGGGCAAGGCCAAAGCGGAAGCCGAAAACGCCGGGACCCCCTTGGCCCCGCTTGCCCTTGCTTCCCCGGATCCTTCGTTCGAAAAAGTGCGCATCCTCCTGGCGGAAGACAACATCATCAACCAGAAGGTCGCCTTGGGCCAATTAAGGAAACTTGGTTACCGGGCGGAGGCAGTCGCCAATGGCCTGGAGGTTATCGAAGCACTTGAGCACATCCCTTATGACGTCATTCTCATGGATTGCCAGATGCCGGAAATGGACGGGTACGAAACGACTCGCGCGATTCGCCGACGGGAGCAAGGCACCGATTCACCCTGCCCGTGGCAACTGCCGGTTCACATCATCGCCATGACTGCCAACGCCATGCAAGGCGACCGGGAACGCTGCCTGGCGGCGGGCATGGACGATTACGTGAGCAAACCAGTGGGAGCGGTTGAACTTCAAGCTGCGCTGACGAACGAAAGAATCCGTCAGAGGTCTCCGGCGGAATCGGTTCGAACGTGCTCATGAGCGTTCCTCCCGCCTCGAACAGGCACCTTTTCCCCCACCGAGCAACTGCCGTTAGGCCTGACCTGCTGGCGTTTGGCCCAGGAAACCATTTCACCCCGATGCACCAGAGGTGTGATGAGAACCGCAACGTCTGCGACGCGTTGCGCCACAACCTTGTGTGGCAGACGCCGGCGGGTGGAAACGCTGCGCCGGTAAGTCGTGGCCGACACGGAGTTGGCGCGTGTTCCTTAAGTCGAAACTATACCGTTTGTCAAACGTCCGTTCCAAAATGGGCCCATGTGGGCGCTGAGGCGGTCCGGATAGGGCCGGCAGTCCCTTGCCGGCGGCGAAGGGACTCGCCGCCCTACCGGGCCAGGGGCCGCCCCCGCGGTCAGTCGGGAACAACTCACTCCGCCCTCTCATCGTAGCACCAAGCCTCCGCCCGATCCATCCACCACGAAGTGGCCGTCGACCGGCGGCCGGCAGCTTAGGGCCCACGGCAGGCAGGCATGGTTAAACTGCCGTTCAACCTCCTGGCGCAGCAAACGGGCTCCCTGGGCTCGGCTGTAGGCCGAACGCAGGAGAAAGGCCATCACCGGCCCACGCTCGACGGTTAACCGGCGTTGAAAATAACAACCCAAGGAGGCTACCTTGCCTGCAACTAACTTTTCCAGGATTTGCTTCTGAACCTGGAGGTCTAACGGACGGAACACGATCCGTTCTCCGATCCGGGCGAACAACTCCGGTCGCAACGATTGGCTCGCAACATCCAGCGCCACCCTTTCCATGGTGGCGTAAAGGGCACTTTCCATCTTCGCAAGGTCACTGCTTCCCAGGTTACTGGTCAGGACGAGGTACCAATGCCGGACGGACAAACGGGTTCCGGAGCACGTTGTGAACTCACCTTCGTCGAGCAACGACAGAAAAAGGTCGATCAAGTGCGGATGGGCCTTCTCAACCTCGTCAAAGAGAAGGGTGGCCCCGGACGGGTTCCGGCGCACCGCCGTTTCCAACCGCTCCAAAAACTCGCCGTGACGGGTGGCGGTCGAATACTCATTCATAAACAGCATTTCAAGCGCGCTATGCCCCCCGAAAAGGTAACGGGTGAAAACCTTCGCCGACTCGGTTTTGCCGACGCCCGTGGGTCCCAGGAAAAGGAAACTGGCCTTTGGACGGGAAGATGCGGCGTTCAGACCGAGCTCGGCCGCCTGAACGGCCCGGGCAATCCGCCGCGAGGCGTTTTCCTGACCCATCACGTTCGCTTCTAAATGGGCGGCCAGCCCGGCCAGGTATTTGCGCCAGGTCAGTTCGTCCGGAAGGCAAATACCCGATAAATTCACGCGGCTTTCGGTCGTATCGGCGACCATAAGTCTGTCTTTATCCATCTGGGTAGCTGACTAACTGAACGGTTTTGGCGGGATTGGTTTGGTCAGGCCGGCGTCATCAGGAGCATTGTAGAAGCAGGCACCAACGGTGCCGGTTCAGAGACGGGCCCCGTTACCCCCGCCCGCCGGTACCCCGACAGCCTCTCTACCGGACGCATCATTCCGGGTTGCGGTTCATCCCTCCCGCCCCAGCCGGGGGAGTGCTCGAGCCTTCGGCGGTGCCTGGCCCGTTCTCGGATTTTCCTTGCGGGTCGTTCTCGAGGCGCTTTACCCGTTCGTTCAATACCGTCACGATTGCCGTCAGTTTCTGTTGGGCATCCGCCGACTCGCGGCCGAGTTTTAACAAGCTGTCGGCAAGTTGCCGCTGGCTGTCCTGAAGGCCCCCCACCCCGGCCGCAGCCTCCTCCAAAGCTCGCCGTTGCTGGGCCAACGCTTGCGCCGTTTCTCCAGGGATCGGTTCCGGGCGGTATTCCGCCCGCTTTAACCCCAGCACGGGACCAAGCAACACTTCACCCGCATGATCGGGTTGGCGTAACACCCAACCCGCGGGCTGCTCGAGGCGGTAGACGGCATGCCGCTCGTGCATTACCCGCCCGTCAGCCGGGTCGACGTAACGGTTGATCCCATAAACCTTCACGGTTTCTCGATCCCGCACGGACGCCAACGACCCGAGGGAAGCGGGGTGCCCCGACGAGACCTGCTGGGCAGTTACGGGCCGTTCGCCGGCCGTCGCAGGGCGGAACAGAACGGAAGGCCCCTGCCTGGAATGGCACCCTCCCGTCAGGATGAGGGCAAGCAACCCAAGTGCATACGATGGTGAAATTTTCATTTTTTGCTCTGGTTCAAAGCGCCCAGCGCGGGCAGCAGCGGGCCGAGCAATTCTGTCGGGTCAACCGGCAGGGCCCGCCGCACCCCTTCGCGCGCCTTTTGCAGGTCGAAGGCGGCCTGCTCACGGTTGCGGCGTTGCTCGTCGGCACCCACCTCGGCTTTGCCAAGGTCGATTGCCTCGGTGCAATAAACGTAAAACTGTTTGCCGGCGGGTACGCGGACGAAAAAACCATCCCGCTCGATCGAGTCCGCGATTTGCTGGGCATACCGGTCAAGCACTCCCTGGGTGCCGCCGGCCAGCGGATTTACAACCCCACCCTGAAGCGCGCTCAGTCCCAGCGAAGCACCGTTTGTGTAAACGCGGTTGCCGAGCAAGCCACTGGTGGAGCTCGAAACGGCGCCAGCGACGCCGTTTAACAACGAAGCGGCATAGAGTTTAATGGTGTCGCCATTGGCGGTCCGGATGACATCGCCGCGCAACCCGGCGCTCCCGTCGGTAATCCCATAACTGTCCACCTGGCCGTCCCTTTCCATGTCCAGCGCAAGGCCGTGAACCACCAGTTCCCGCCCGAGGCCGTCGGGTTCGTTTAGCACAAAGGTGAAATCCCCCTGGCTGGCAATGCGTTCACGCGTGCGATCGACGCTGGCCAATCCGTGCACCTCGGAGTTGGCCCGGATCACGACCCGCCCGTTCCACCACAAGTCTTCCGTCACCAAACCGATGATCGGCGTCGTAAGATTGCTGGAGTCAACGGTGTTCACCAACTGGCACTTGAGAAGCCGGAACGCCGGCGCGTAATCGCCTTTCGGTCCATGCGGCTCTCCTTTGTCCGGTTGGGGCTCGGCAACGAAGACGGAAAGCGACGCAGCCGGCGGTCGAGGAGCGGGCGGAGCTTCCGATGGAAGGTTCCGGGTTTCATAAACCGGCGCACTCCGCTCAACCTTTGGTTTAAGCTTTGCCGGCTGGACCGGGTTGAAGTTTCGGAGCGATGAAATCATCGGTTCAGTGACTTTGCCGAGGTCGGCGGCGACCGTTTCCGGCCTCCGGGCCAGCTTGTCCGCGCCTCCCCGCTGGACAAGCGCCAGAACCAGGACGGCGCCCATCGCCGCCACGGCCACGGCGATCACCAGCAGCGTGCGGCTACGGCTCATGTTGAACTACCTTTTTTCCCGCCCTCCGGTCGGGCCGATCCGGTGCGGTTGCGGCGGCTTCGCGGTTCCCGGGCGGAGTCGGGCCCGGCAGGTGGTCGGGCGGCTCCTGCCACTTTACCGCGGCCTTGCGCGGCGATTCCTTTTCGGCTTCCAAGGCTCGCAAAAGCACCTCAAAACGGTTTGTCACGGCCAGGTCGTTCCGACCGCCCGCCGTACTGCCCGTGACCACGAAGTAGGCCGTCTGCGTTTTTCCCGGCGGCACCAACCCGCCAGCATCGGAAATCGATTGCGGGTAAACCTCCTCTTTCACCCGCACCGAAAAGCCTTCGGGATCATAAAAGAAATCTTTGTCGGAGCCGTTTTTCAGCTCCAGTTCGAATCCGACCGAGTCCAGCGCATCGTCGCGCATGACGCGCCGGAGCAGCACGTTAATGCCATCGAAATCGAATGCGGCATTCGGTTCGGCCACATCCAGGTTCTGGTACATCTCGGCCGCACTGACTTTGAGGGCCGGGTAACCTTTGACCTTGTCCAGAAATCCGAGCAGCCGGGCAGGCGTCGCGGGTTTGGGTTGAGGGGAAGGTGCGCCCGAGGCGAGTCGGCCGCTGCCGTCCTCGAAGATCACCGCGAAATTAGGGTCTGCAACTTCCTTGCAGTAAAGGCAGTAAACCCGGTTTCCCAACACCACGGAGAGGTTGCCCTCCACGTTGGGGCGCACGGCTTTGAGAGAAAGAAAGTTCGTGCCTTTGCTGAACGAGATTTGAAACAGGTCCGGCCCATCGGGAAGCGGGTTGGCGCTAAAGCCGAACCCGTCCAGGGCCTCAATCCGGGCGGGGAACTCCAGCGTGGTCACTCCTTTCATCCCCACCCGGACGATGGCCGGCTCGTTCTGGTTAAGCGGCGTGCGCAAGACTTTGGAGGAAAGGTTGGTGTCGGCGCGGAGCGAGGCCGCTTCCAAAACACCGAGAAGGAAGCAAAAACGGAGCTTACTTTTCATCGCGTTTGATGACGTTGAGAACTTCCGGGGGGCCAAAGTTGTAGTCCACGACCGCATAGGGGTAGCGTTTGTTCCGTCCCAGGAAGGGGTTGCGGGCCAGCTTGAGGTTGAGGGTGACCGGCTGGGGTTGATTCACCTGTTCGTCGCCAATCTGGGCCTGCGTGAGAAGCTGGCCAACCACCCGGCTTAAAAGCAGGCCGTCCCCCAGCCGCTGCCAATCGATTCGCGCGATCTCTAATTTCTGGTGGATGTTCTTTTTCGAGGACTCTTCGGCCACGTTGGCAAACTCGGCTTTTGCCTTCTTGGCGGCCTCTGGAAGGAACACCCGTTCCAGGGTGTCGGGCGCATCAAACCCTTGCGGACCACGGTCGAGGAACGACTTGGCGGCCCAGTACGAAACGGTTTCAATGACTTCCCTGCTCTCCTCCGCCGGCACCAGGGGGGCGATCACCAGCGATTCGGTCCCGTCGAGCAACGCCACCTTTTCCGGCCGGGTCAACGTGGCGACCAGGAAAGCCGGAATCACGAGGTGCGCCAGCAGCGACACGCCCAGCGCCCCCCAGAGCCAGCGCACCGCCCGCCGCTGCCGAGCCAGTTGATGGGCAGCCTGCGGAAACGTCGTGCCGGGTTGCGCGCGCGGGTCGCGCAAGACTTCATATTCGTACAGCGACAAGTGGCTGGCTGAATCATTTTGCGCCGTCTCCGGGTCGTTTCCGGCGACCGGCACCGATCCCGGGCCAAGGTCCCGTCCTGGGCCGTCGTGGGAAAGGCCAGATGAATCGAGGGTCAGCTGCATGGTCTACCTCACGTATTCCCTTGCCCGAAGCGAAGAAAGGTTAAGCGAAACCGGGCGCAGCGCGTTCTGGACGGCATTGCTGGCGGGCCGGCCCCGGTCGTCCGCCTCGGAGACGACGGCGCCAAGGGCTTCGCCCAGATCGCCGAGACGACGGACGGTGCCCCCGGCCGCCTTGAACGCCCGGCCGGCGGCCACGCGGCCAAGCGCTCCGACATCCGGGTAAGAGATCGCGCCCGATCGCTGACCGGCGGCACTGCCGCTGGCAGCGGTGGACCCGCCGCCTGCGTTGACGGCTGAGCCAGCTCCGGAAGAGAAACCGCCGCCATGGCCGCCTGAGCCCTTCCTCGGCACGAAAGCGTCACCCAGGCCGGCCAACGTTCCGCCAAGCAACCCGCCCGTGACCGCGCTCGTGGTTGAGATCATCGCCCCGAGGGTGCTCTGCAGGGCAGCCCCGCCGTGCGTCACAAGTTTCTGCGCAAAAATCGGTGCGAAAAAACTCCCGACCAACAGCCAGAGCAGCACGGGAATGAGGTAAACGATCATCATCAACATCGGCAGCAGGTCCCCCGGGGCTGCCGGGGTGATCCCCGCCAGCAGTGCGCACGCCACGAGGTTGACGAAGACCATGCCGACCGGCCAAACGGACACCCCCACGAGCGTCGTCAAGAAATGGGTGCCGACCGCTTTGAGACCCGTGACGGAAAGCTGGGCCACGCCGATCGGGTACCATATTCCTAACAACACCAGAATAAGCTGCTGCAAGAAATTGGTCAGCAACGCAATCAGGGCGCAGGCCCGGAGGCCGGCGTAAATCATTCCGTACACGACCGAGGCAAAGGCTTGTCCGGCCCACGTTTTGAGGCCGTCGACCGCTTGTCCACCCCACCAGGCCAACCACCCTTGGCCGTTGGAGGTTTGGTGTGCGGACGCACGGGAGGGCGTCACCTTCGCATCAATGATGGCCTGCAGGGCGGCGACGTCCAACCGCGTCCCGACCGCCGCGACGTGGTACTGGCCCGCGTAATCCTGCATCGTGAGCGCAACCGTTTGCGCAGTCAGGCCATCCACGGTCCGGGTCAGCAGGGATTGGATGGGCGCCTGACCCCAGATCAGCGCAACGAGGCAGACGAGCCTTGCCAGGTGTTGGAGGAAGCGGGTGAGCTGCGGTTTCAGAAAGCCGTCCATCGTGCCGACCACCAGGATGACAAACGCGATCAGGTACGACACCGCTTTGAGTTGATCGCCCAGTTGCCGAAGCGAACGGAGAACGTCGTCAAGGTTAAGGTAACCGTTTCCGGTGACGGCAAGCATGGACATCGCTGAGTTCCGTTACCTGAGGACGTGGACCGCTTCGCGGCCGAGTTCGAGGAAACGCTGGCCGTCGGCGGCCGCTTCCTGCGCGTGTTTCTCCACGGCTGCTTCCGCCCGCCGCGCTTCGTCGTTCCGGTTGGCAGCCTCCTGGACCAGGACTTTGAATGCGGAGTCGTGGGCCCGGGCGTAAAGGTTGTCGAGGCTGGCCTGCAGCGCCTGCAGTTTAGCCGCAAACTTTTGGGTCTCGACCAGGGACCCGGCGGCATTTAGCTGCTGGAGGGTCTCTGCCTTGTCGTCCTGCAATCGGGCAACGGACTGGTTGGTTGCCTGCAGTTCCCGGTTGTAACCGTCGTACAAGTCCTGAACCATGCCGAACTTCCGAAACCGGTCGGACTGAAGCTGAACGCGCTGCCCGAATTTATCCGTCAAAGCACTCAGGTCGTCGTACAACCCGCCGGCTCGATTCTGGAGCGCACGCGCGCCGGTGGCTGTCTGCCGCACGTCGGCCATCGTCTGACCGGTCCCCGCCTTTGCTTTCTGCACCTCTTCGAGGAGGTCGTTCAACCCAAGCAGATTGACGTAGGTGTCCGGGTTACCAAACCGTTTCAGCTGGTCCACGTTCTGGTTAATTACCGTCGTGAGCTGTCTGATCTGCTCGACCTGTTTTTGAATCATCTCGCCGTATTTGGCGACATCCTGTGCATGGTAACTCGCCTGGCTGATCTGCCCTTCCAGCTGCTGGAGGATGTTCAGCACGGTGTGAATCGGGTCGTGAACCACATCCACGGCGAAAGCCGGCCTTGCGCTGGCCCACCAGCCCACCGCCAGGGCATATACAACAAATCTTGTTGGAGGTTTTAATTTCATGGTTAGAGGAAGCAACTGACGTTATTCGACGATCGGAATGACAACGTCCCGGTGCACCCGAACGACACCGGTGCCGTCCTCGTGTTCCGGGATGGCAGCGTTGTAGTAACGGACCCGGCCTTCCGCAGCGCCTTTGGTGCGTTGGTTGTCCTGCTGCGCCCAATAGGTGCGTTTCACCTGGTCCGAAACGCCTTTGGTGTAACCTTTGGCAAATTCGACCGGCACCTTGCGGACGTCGGTCCCCTCGCCGAGAAGCGGATCACCTCCATTGGTCAACGCCTCCGCGCCCCGGCCCTGCAAGGTGAGCTGACCTTTCGGGATGGTGGGACCCACGGTGCACCCGACCGCGAGCAGCGCGGTGATGGTCAGGACGGCCGGCCTCATAAGATGGGCTCCGTCGCCGTATCCTCGCGGGCGCACGCGACTTTCTCCGATTCCGCCATGATGCCGGCCACGATCTGAGGGTAGCCCCGCAACGCGGCGGTTCGTTGGTCGAAGGTTTCGTTGTCGCTCGCGGCTGCGTAAAGCAACTCCCGCGAAGCCACGTTTTTCACGGTGCCAATCAACCGGCGGAACCGGTCGTTGGCGACGTAAGTGAACGCGCTGAACCGTTCGTTTGGGTCCATCAGCTCGGGCAATGGATAGTTGTGAATGGTGTC
This sequence comes from Chthoniobacterales bacterium, assembly GCA_036401335.1. GTDB lineage: Bacteria > Verrucomicrobiota > Verrucomicrobiia > Chthoniobacterales > JAFAMB01 > DASWVC01. The sequence goes on along the minus strand of DASWVC010000181.1, from coordinate 12,709 downwards.
TACGATTTTTTCGGACAGCGAAAGGGCTTCGCCGATCTCCTTGGCGTCTTCGCGGCTTTGTTGGGCCGTGATCAGGAACATCTTTGAATTGCCGATCATGGCGCCGCGCACGGCCGAGTTCTTGATCACGTCGTATTGCTGGACGACGGCAAGGATGTTGCAGCCGAACTTGCGCATCTGACGGTAGTATTCCTGGATCATTTTGACCCCGCCCGGAATGTCCAGGGTGCGCGCGGCTTCTTCGAAAACCGCGATCTTCGGGACGGCACGCGGCATCGAAATGATCTTCTGGCGTCCGTAATTGGCGACCAGGAAGTTGGCCGCAACCCGCATCTCCACCGCATGTTCAGGGATCTGGCCCAGCTCGAAATGAGCAACCCGTCCATCGAGACGGACGTTGCTCGTGCCGTCAAAAAGCTGGCCGCGTTCGCCGTCCCGGCTCCAGGCCCGTAACAGTTTGCCGAGCCGGTCGCTCTCTTCCCGCTCCTTCACGCCTCCCCGCGGATTGTAGAGCAGTTGTTCTACCAGTGCGCTGTGGACCGGGCATTGCTCCGGGCGCAGGAACGCGAAGGCAAGGTCTCGGACGTAATGGGCGGTCGCGGGATTTTTCGCGAACTCAGCCACCGCTTCCTCCCCGCCAGCCTGGATGAAGGCGTGCGCCTCCTCAGGCAATTGCGCTTCCCAATCACGGAAAGAAGCAAACGCATCAACAAAATTGAATTGGGCCCCGTTCAGGTGGGTCCTGCGGTACCGTTCCAGGGCACACGCGCGCCAGCGGAGTTCTTCGGCAGCCGGCTCGTTTGCAACGGCCCAATCGTTGAACACGTCGGTGTACAGTTGCTGCAGGTTCTCGACCAACAGGGCATGCCGGAGCGCCTGCCGTTCGCCGTCCAGCCCTTCACTCCCGGCGAAGAGCGCGCAAAGGCCGGCCGCAAACGTCAGGTGCATCGGCGACAACGGCGTCGCACCGGTGTCAAGGTAGTTGATGGTGAGACTTCCGTTCGGGTTGATGATGATCGGTTCACAGCCCTGGGTCTGGGTAAGCACACCGTGAGATAGACCCTCCTCCACGATCAGCCGGAAACCGAACCGGTGCCCCACCTGGGCCAGCAGGTCGCCAACGATCACTGACTTGCCCGCGCCAGTCATGCCGAACAGGACCCCGTGCTGCGGGGTGTGCCCCAGGCGGGTGCGGATTCCGACCAGGTTGCCGCGGGCGCCATTGTAGAGTGCTTCCGCCCCGTCCAGGTGCCCGGTGAACGTGGCCGACCAGGGAATCAAGTCAGCCAGGTAAACGTCTTCGGCCGCAAGGTCAAAGGCCCGGTACGTGCCATAGGTCCACCCTGGCCACGTCTGGTAGAAGAGCTGCCGGGCATTTTCAGGGATTGTGGCGTGATGAACCACGGCGCCGCCCATGGCGGTGAACGCGTTGCGCAGCACGGCGCAACGTGAGGCCAGGGCGTCGGGGTCGCGGTGCCAGAGCCGGACGACGTAGAGGCAGTCGAGCGGAATGACTTTGCCTTGTTGAAGCTCGATGACCTTGTCCTGTTTGGCGGCGAGGTCTGCCACCAGCGACTGTTTGCGCTCCGAAACGGCATCGATCTGAAGGCGCTGAATGTGCCTTTCTTCCTGGTTGATCACGCGGTCCAGCGACTTCGGGTAAATGTTCAGCGTGACGGCGTATTCCTGAAAGCCCATGCTGGTAAGGGTTGAAACGATCCCGGGAAACGTGCGCCGCGGCCATTGGCGGACGGCGAACAAGGCGTGATGGCATCCCCCGAGCGTAAAGGAGGACCCAGGAACGGCGGCGTGCGTCATTCCTTCTTCGTGAAGGCAATTCTGCTGAATCGAGCAGCCGGGGTCGAAAGAGGCCAGTGGATCGGCGCCTGAAACCGGCAGCGTCGGATTAAGAAACCGGTAATAGAAAAGAAAATGCTCGCCGTCTTCCAGCGGCCGGACCACGCAATCGGGGAACAAGCGGGTTAAAACACCGAAACCAAGCTCGCGCAGCGCGGCCGCCTCTTTACGGGAAGCCAAATGGAAGTGCGCGGCCGCGGCGTGCCGGCTCGACCCTGGGACCTGCGTGTCGATAACCCGGCCCAGAAAAAGTGTCAGCCGCTCGCGGCGCAACCGGCCTTCCTCCATGGCGGCGCGGTACCGTTCGTAGCGTTCGGCCCGGACGAGGACGCCGAATTTTCCGTGCACCGGGTCCCGGCGGCGCAGTTCGAGGGTTTCGCGGTGGTAGTGCGCCAGTTCCTGACGGTAATCGCTGTCGATGCTCCAGTGCACTTGCAAGGTGTACTCGTTCCCCAACGACCCGAGCAGCACCCGCAAACGTTCGTGCAAACCGTTGAGCTGGCCCACGCTGCAGGCGTTGATTTCTCCGGGTTCAACCGCAAACCCGCGGGCCACGGCCGTCCGACGGGAAGCCCCGTCCCCAAACCAGAGGAGGTGGTTCAGAAAAAAGCCGTTCGGCATCCCGCGCCTCGACACGCGGGATTTCCCGGGTGCACGGTTGATGAACTGGCCGCAGCGGTTGAGGAACGGTGAGATCACGGCTGAAGGCACGGATGAAGGGGTTGCCGGCGGGCCGGTTCAAACGCGCGGCCGTTCACGGCCGACCGCAGGAGGTCCACGTCGTAGCGGGGCGGGCGCCGGCTGCGCAAGGTCACCACGTACGTCGTCGTCAGCAGGACCGGGGTTAGCCCGACGGCGAAGCGGACCGGCAACGAAAAAGAGGAAGTGCCCGTGAACAAAACGGTCAGCAGCAAAATCGAGCCCATGGCCGAGATGATGACCGGCAGCCCCAGGTTGCCTTCAAACCCGAAGGCGTGCCCGGTGCTCTTGGCGCGAGGCCGGGTATCGGTGTAGATCAAGGTGTTGTCCATGCCTGTCAGCGAGCAAAAACGAGGATTTAACGGCTGGCGTTTAGAACTGGCTGACCGTGCCGGCGGCACTGCCGCCGAACATGGCAAAGAGGGCCTTCATCAAGACCACGGCACCCGCAACGCCGATGCCGTAAATAACCGTCATCTTCCAGTTTTCATCCCGGCGCGCGTTCAGGAATCCGCCCATGATCATGACGCACCCGGCGATGAAACCGAACACCACGATCAAGTTCAGTCCGGATTTGAGTGGATCAATAAATTGGTTCAGCCCATTGGCAGACGTGCTTTGCGCCCGGGCACCCAGGGGCGAAAGGGCGATGACGGCAACGGCCAGGTAAGCGCAGGCCCGGGCGGCCTTGCGTCCGTTTGAAACCAGCAGAAGAGCGTTCATATGCATAACATCAGTACAGGATGTTATGTTTCAATTTCAATACAAAAATGAATTATGTTTTTGTATAGCCAGGGCGCGGCGTCGGCTACGCGCAGGGCGCCGGGAAAATCCCGGCTAACCGCTGGTTTCGGACAACCGGCCGCAGGCGGCCCCTAAAGGCGGCAGGGTAAGGGTACCCCCTTCCACGCTACCGCCCCTTGCCGGGCCATCGATCCAGCGCCAGGTTTCTGGCACCGGATGCGAGGCTTCGCGGTTGGAGAAATTGAATACGCACAGGATGCGTTCACCTTCCCCGGCCCGCTCGAATGCGAGCACTGGACCGGTTGAGCCCACCAAGGCAAGATCGCCCCGCACCAAGGCAGGGTGCTGTTTTCGCCAAGCCGTTAACTGACGGAAGGCGTGCAGGACCGAGTTCGGATCTTTTTCTTGCTCATCCACGGCAAGGCGGAAATGCCCCACCGGGACGGGCAACCACGGCTTGGCCGTACTAAAGCCCGCGTTCGGCAACTGGGACGACCACGGCATCGGGGTCCGGCACCCATCGCGGCCCTTGTACTCGGGCCAGAACTCGATGCCGTACGGGTCCTGCAGGTCCTCGAAGGCGATTTCGGCCTGGGTCAATCCAAGCTCTTCTCCCTGGTAGATGCAGGCTCCACCGCGCAGCAACAAAAGGACGGCCAGCAGCAGCTTGGCCAGGGCCCGGTCGTCGCCCTTGAGGTGCTCCAATTGTCCGTAACGGCTCACGACCCGGATGTTGTCGTGATTGCTCATGGCCCAAGTCGTCCAGCCGGCACCGAGGACCGCCTCCGCCTTTTCGATGACGTCCCGGAGGAAAGCGGCACTGAACCTCAACTGCATCAGTTCAAAGTTGTAGCAGCTGTGCAGGTGCTTTCCGGTGCGGGTGTACTTCGCGCTGACGGCGATCATGTCGACATCGGCCACTTCGCCGATCAGGTACCGATCGTCGTACCGGTTGACGAGCGAGCGGAGTTCTTCGAGCAGTGCCAGGGTACGAGGCTGGTCACGGGTGTAGACCAGCTGTTGCCAGGTAAACGGGTTGCTGGAATCGGCAAAAACCGCGGGCGCGGCCGGATCGACCGGACGCACCGGATTGTCGCGCAGCTCCGGGTCATGAGCGAGCGTGGTGATGGCATCGAGGCGAAACCCATCGACCCCGGCCTCGAGCCAATAGCGCACCTCGTCGTACATGGCGGCGGCGACTTGCGGGTTATGCCAGTCCAGGTTCGGCTGGCTGCGCAGGAAATGGTGAAGGTAATGCTGCCGGCGGCGTGAATCCCATTGCCAGGCCGAGCCGCCGAAAACCGAAAGCCAGTTGTTGGGCGGGGTGCCATCGGGCTTGGGGTCGGCCCAGACGTACCAGTCCGCTTTCGGATTGGTCCGGCTCCGGCGGCTTTCCTGAAACCAGGGATGCTCATCGGAGGTATGGGCCAGGACCAAGTCGATGATGACCTTTAAACCCCGCTGGTGAGCCGCCGAGATCAACAAAGCGAAATCGGCATTGGTTCCAAACATCGGGTCCACGGACCGGTAATCGGCGACGTCGTAACCGAAGTCACGCATCGGCGACTTGAAAAACGGCGAGATCCAGAGGGCGTCGACCCCCAGAGAATGGAGGTAGTCCAGCTTTTCATGGATTCCGGCGAGGTCGCCCGTCCCGTCGGCGTTCCCGTCGAAAAAGCTTCGGGGATAGATCTGATAAATAAGCGCTCCGCGCCACCATTCTGGTTCCATCGGGGTCTTGGCTCCGTTGTCGCGCCGGGCGTGGTTGGGTGTCGTTCGCCGGCAAGGTTTCCGATGCCAGAGTAAAGGTTGCCGCGGCGCTTTCAACCCCGTGCACCAACGTCCTGCGGCTGCGGATTGCCCGCCGGGCGCCCTCGAGGTCCTCGCCGCAGGGGAGGACGCCCGCTTGCGTCCGGGATGGTGTCCGGCTTACGGTGGACAGGTGGAAGGGAACCGCGACATCATTGACCTCGCGCTCGCGGAGGACATCGGCCCCGGAGACGTGACGACCCTAAGGTTTATTCCGGCCGACCACTCGGCCCGGGCCCGCATTTTCGCAAAGGAACGCCTGGTGGTGGCCGGGACCACCCCGGCACGGGCGGTCTACCAAAGGCTTGCCCCGGAACTGGAAATAACCATGGTCCGGGAAGATGGTGAACGGGCCGAGCCTGGGCAGACCATCCTGGAGCTTTCGGGACCGACCCGAGCCATTCTGACCGGCGAACGGGTTGCGTTGAATTTTCTGCAGCGCCTTTCCGGGATCGCCACCTTAACCCGCGCCTACGTGGAGGCGGCTGCGGGCAGCCCGGCCCGGATCCTGGATACCCGCAAGACGACTCCGGGGTTGCGGCAACTGGAAAAGGAAGCCGTGAAAGCGGGAGGCGGCCAGAATCACCGGGCGGGATTGTATGACGGCGTGATCGTGAAGGACAACCACCTGCTGGCAAAACCGGACCTGGAACAAGTGTTGCGTCAACTCCGGGCGGAACGGCCTCGGCTCCTGATCGAGCTGGAAGCGGACACCCTGGAGCAGGTGCAGCGGTTCGTGACCTGGCCGGAGGTCGACGTTATCCTCCTGGACAACATGGGAGTCGAGGAGATGCGGGCGGCCGTGGCGATGCGGCGTCCGGGGTTGAAGTTCGAAGCCAGCGGAGGCGTCGACCTTGCGCACGTGCGGGCAATCGCTCAGACCGGAGTCGACTTTATCTCGGTGGGAAAGCTGACCCATTCCGCGTCAGCGGTCGACCTCTCGCTGGAATTGCTGGCGTGAGCACATTGCGGGAAAGGCGCCTGGCCGTGCTGCGCAACCTGCGGAAAGTGCCCGAAGGAGGATGGGAAAAAAGCGCCCTGGCCCGTGCGGCGGGCATGGATGGGCCAACGCTGGACGCGGTGCGGCGCGAACTGCAGGCAGACGGCTGGAGGCTTCGCGAGCGGGACGCCCGCATCCTGGCGATCGAGGAACCCTCCTGGCTGAACCCGGATGCGATCCAGCGCGACCTGGAAACGCGCCGGTTTGGGCGGGAACTCGTGGTTTACCAGGAAACGGGCTCCACGAACGACCGCGTCCGGCAAGCAGCCGAGGGTGGCGCGGCGGAAGGGCTGGCGATTTTCGCTGAAAGCCAGACTGCGGGCCGGGGCCAGCACGGAAGGCGCTGGGTGTCGCCCCCTGGGGCCGGTCTCTGGTTTTCCGTGCTGCTGCGCAGCCGCATCCGGCAACCGGAGCACCACTTGATTTTACAGGCGGCCGCTCTGGCCACGGCCGAGGTGCTGGATGTTTTCCTGGAGCCGCGCGCGGTCGTGAAACCGCCCAACGACCTCTACGTTAACGGGGCAAAACTGGCCGGGTTTTTGCTCGAAGCGGCGACGGGAGGCTATGAAGTGCTTGGTTTCGGCGTTAACGTGCATGCTGCCCCGGAGGTTCCGGGGGCGTCCACGACGTGGGCGCAAAAGCATGCGGTGCAACCATTGAACCGCACGCACCTGGCGGCAGCGATCCTGAACCGTTTTGAGACGCTTTACCTGGGGTGGGAGCCGGTGAGTCTGATGAAAAAAGTGAAGGCCCGTGGGTGAAAACCGGCAATGGTGCATCCTGAAGCACATGGAAAAGCGAAAAAACTTTGACGCTATCGGCGTTATAGTGTTTAGATCTATACTGTATTTATGATTATTATCTGATATGGTGCACGATTTCAATACGGGCGGCCCGAGCGCTGCAGCGTGGTGTTCGGCTGCGCCGGTCAAATCTGCCCCGACGGTCGATCCCATCTACTATCCGCCGGAACAGTACACGCGCCTGTTGGCGGGGTTGGTTCATAAATTGAATAACGTCATCACCGTGCTGTCCGGGCACACCGGGCTTCTGCTGCTCCAGCCGAAACTAAGCCGCTCGGTGAAAGATCCGATCGAACAAATGGCGCAGGCGACAATGCTGTTGTCGCGGTACCTGGACGAGGCGGTAATTGTGGCGAGGTCCCCGAAGCTGAACCTTGGCCCGGTTGACCTCGTCGCCGTCCTGCGGAGCGTGTGCGAGCGCTCGGCTACGCCAATGGCCCTATTCCAGCCCCCCGGTGGGCTGGAAGTCTACGGTGATGCCCCGCACTTACAGGCCGCCCTTGATCAGCTCATGCGCAATGCGGCTGAGGCGGAAGCAACCAAGGTGGTTTGTACGGTCACCGACGCCGGCGACCGTTACAACATTTCGTTGCGCGACAATGGGACCGGGATCAACCCGGAAAGCCTGCAACGAATTTTCGAACCGTTTTTTACGACGCGAAAAAACCAGGATAACATGGGCATCGGCCTGTTTCGCGTGCAGGGCTACCTCGCCGTGACCGGCGGAACCCTTGCGGTCAAAAGCGACGGTAAGAGCTACAGCGACTTCTGCCTGTCCCTGCCGAAGGTGCGCCCGGCTTAAGGTTCTCTGCCGGGCATCGCGCCCGCATTCCGCATTTTGGTGAAGCGCAGCCGCTTGGCTTCGAGGCGGGCGGTCACCTGGCCTACCGGAAGGCAGTTGAGGATGTCCGCCCGGGTTAACCATCCTTTGCGGGCTTCCAGAATGCCGAACCAAAGGTCGTGCAAGCCTTGGGTAGAATGCGCGTCGGGGTTGATGACGCACGCAACGCCATGTTCCTTGGCAGCCCTCCAAAAACGCCAATCCAGGTCCAGGCGGCGCGGGTTTGCATTAAGCTCGATGGCAGTTCCGGTTTGAGCAGCGGCACGGATCACCTCACCCACGTTGACGCGGTACGGTTCCCGGGAGAGGAGGAGGCGCCCGGTCGCGTGTCCGAGGAAGGTCACGTAAGGATTTTGCAGCGCCCGAACAATGCGTGCGGTCATTGCTTCTTCCGTTTGGGTGAACGAGGCGTGGACGCTGGCCACAACGTAGTCCAGTTCCCGGAGCACTTCGTCAGGAAAATCCAGCTGGCCGTCTTTCAGGATGTCGCATTCCACGCCGGCAAAAAGGCGGAACGCACCCTCGTATTGCTGGTTCAGTTTGCGAATGGCTTGCACCTGCGCCAGAAGGCGGTGCTGGTCCAGACCGTTGGCCTGAAAGGAGCTTTTGCTGTGATCAGCGATTCCCAGGTACTCCAGGCCGAGCTCGCGTGCGGCCTCGGCCATTTCTTCCAGGCTGTTGCGCCCGTCGCTGGCATGGGTGTGGTTGTGAAAAGCGCCGCGCAGGTTGGTCCACTCGACCAGCTTCGGCAGGTCATGACGTGCGGCCGCCTCAATTTCGCCCAGGTCTTCGCGCAACTCGGGTGGGATGTAATCCAGACCAAGGGCGTGATGGAGGTCCGCTTCCGTGTGCACCGCCGGAATGGCCGACGCCACTTTCCTGCCGTGGGGTTCCGGCGCAAGCCGGTACTCATTCAGGGTCCACCCGAAATCGAGGGCGCGGGCCCGCAAGGCGACGTTGTGTTCCTTGCTGCCGGTGAAGTAAACGAGGGCAAACGGAAACTCGTGGTTGGCAACCACGCGAAGGTCGGCCTGGATGCCGCCCAGGAGAAGCACGCTTGCTTTGGTTTCGCCTTTCGCCAGGACCCGATCGATGGACGGTTCGGTCAGAAAGTGTTCGATCACGCCGCCCGGGTTGGCGGTGGCGACGAGGAAATCGAGGTCACCGATGGTTTCCTTGCCACGTCGCAGGCTGCCGGCGGCGCTAATCTGGGAGACATCGGGATGGTGTCGGAAATGTTCGAGCACCTGTTCGGACCAGACCAGCGCGTCAGAGAGCAGGTAACGGCCGGAATGGCGGCGGCGCTGTTCAATGGCTTGAAGCAGATTACTGGCCGTTTTCTCGCCGAATCCAGGCATTTCGGCTACCGTGCCGTCTTTACAGGCGGCTTCAAGCTCCTGAATGTTAGTAATTTTTAGAGTGTCATACAGTGCCTTGACCTTTTTTGCGCCCAGGCCCTGTAGTTCGAACAATTCAAAAATGGAATCAGGAAAATCGGCGCGCAGCTGCTCGTAATACTCCAGCTTCCCGGTGTTATAGAAATCCGCAATTTTTTTTGAGAGGGCAACGCCTATGCCGGCAATTTCGTGCAGTTTATCTTGTTGCACCGCCTGGGCAAAATCGCCGGAATAGGTTTCCAACACCCGGGCGGCATTGGTGTAAGCACGAACTTTAAACGGGTTTTCCCCTTTGAGTTCCAGCAGCCGTGCGATGGCCTCGAGCAAAGCAATGGTCTGATCCTTGGTGACCATGAGGGCGGAAGGGGTTAGCGCCGTGTCAGGCCTTGAATTTTAGTTCCGGGGTTGATGTGGTGTTCGGAGAACCAGCCTTCGTTCACCTCCAGCGCATACGCAACCCGATCGGAAACGCTTTTGACCAGGGATTCATCATAAGGGCGCATCGAACGAACCTCAAGGAGGCTGCCGGATGCGTCAATAAATCCGATGGACAAAGGAATCCTGGTGTTTTTCATCCAGAAACTCGCCTGACGCGAGGTTTCAAACACAAACAGCATCCCGCGATCCGGCGGCAACGCATCACGGAACATCAGGCCCGTGGCGGATTGTTCGGGCGTCGCGGCGACTTCCACCGTAAGTTTCGCCGGCCCGAGGTGCAGTTCTCTGGTTTGCAAGCCGAACGCATTGGAAGCCGCCGGCCGTTCCTGGCAGGCCAGCTGGCCGGCAAGAAACAGTGAACAACTAAGGATGAGGGCTAAGGGAGTGCGGGTTGGCATGGAGCAGTTCGTGTTGCAGGCGCAGCGCGGTGTTCACCGCGCGGTCAACGGTCTCGTCCAGCACGCAATAGTGCCCCATTTTCCGGCCGGGACGACCTTCGACCTTGCCATAAAGGTGCAGCTTTGTTCGGGGATGACGAAGAACCGGCATCCAGTCCGGCACGGTGCCGTTTTGCCAGAGGTCGCCCAAAAGGTTGACCATCACCGCTGGGCAGAGCATGGCTGGGGAACCGAACGGCAGGCCGCAAACGGCCCGCAGCTGTTGTTCAAACTGGCTGGTGACGCAGGCGTCAAAGGTAAAATGGCCGGAGTTGTGCGGCCGAGGGGCAAGCTCGTTGACGAGCAGCCGCCCGTCGGCACACAGGAAGAACTCGACCGCGAGCAATCCTACCACCCCAAGGTCGTGGGTCAGGTTTACCGCGATTTCGGTGGCTGCGGCGACCACTTCAGGCGGGAACCGTCCCGGGGCGATGGAGTGGTCAAGGATGTGGCGCGCATGATGGTTTTCAACGGCCGGAAAAGCCGCCACCTGGCCCCGCTGATCCCGGGCGCAGATCACGGACAGCTCGCGCTCAAAATCGACCCAGCTTTCGAGGACGGCCGGACCGCTGAATTCAGCCATTGTGGCTGCGCTGTTTTCCGCCGAGATCTTTACCTGCCCTTTGCCGTCGTACCCGAAATCGGCCGTTTTCAGCACGGCTGGCGGGCCGAGGTTGCGGAGGGCGGCCGTCAATTGAGCAGCGGTTTCAACCAGTTCAAACGGCGCGTGGGGGTACCCCTGCCTTTGGAGAAAGCGCTTTTCGCGCAGCCGGTTCTGGCAGATGTGCAGAACCTCCGCCCGGGGAAAGACCGGGCGCTGCGACGCAAGCGCCTCGACGACATCGGCCGGGATGTTCTCGAACTCGAACGTGATCACGTCGACCGAGTCCGTGAATTCTGCGAGCAACGCCGCATCCTGGTACGAACCGTTGAACTCGCGGTCGGAAACCTGACCGGCCGGGCTGTCCGGGGCGGGTTCATAGGTATGAACCCGGTAGCCCATGCGGCGGGCAGCGATGCCGAACATGCGGCCGAGCTGACCACCCCCGAGAAGTCCAATGGTTGAACCGGGCGGCGTGAAGGCGAACATAGCGTGTTAAGGTGTGCGGGGTGAAGAGACGTCCGAACCGCCGATGCGCAAGCAAATTCGGAGCGTGACGCCGGGGCACCCGCGAAGGTGCAGTTGCCGCGGCCCGGCGGCTGCGGCAGAATGGGCCTAAATGTTGTCGGATTGGGAAATCAAGGCCAGGGCCCACCGGTGTTCGCGGACCGATCGGCCGTTTGTTGAGGGCGACACGATCCTGACGCTGTTGTTTCGAGACAAGGAAGGTTTCAGGAGAGAAGACGTGCTGGAAGGAATCTGGCATCAAACCGAAGCCGGGGCTGAGCCTTTCTCCTTTTGGAAATCCTGTTATCGCACCCCACCGGCGAAGCCGCCCGAAGCCGTTACGCATGGTTCGGCAGAGGGTCTCCTGCGTCGACTGCTGCAGGAAGAACGGCCGCAGCAGATCAATGCGCGCTACATCCTGGCCGTGATGCTGGAACGTAAACGCGTTTTGCGGCAGGTGGACGCGCGTGAATCGGACGAAGGACGCATCCTGGTGTACGAATGGGTGAGAACCGGGGAGGTGTTCCTGATCGCAGATCCGCAGCTTCGATGGGGGGACATTGAGGCCGTGCAGACCGAGGTCGGCCGGTTACTGGCGGAAGGAACGGCCAACGCCCGGCCGGAGCCCTAGGCGTTGCAGTTGCCGGGGCCGACCTTTGCGGCCATGCTGCCTGGGCTATGTTACCTTGGGAACAGGACGGACCGTTGCTTCACCTGGCGCCGATGGCAGGCGTTACGGATTCGGTGTTTCGCCGTCTCTGCAAGGGGATGGGCGCGGACGTGATGGTGACCGAATTTGTTTCGGCGGAAGGGATTCTTCACCGCAATCAACGCACCCGGGAGATGGTCGCCTTCTTCCCGTCCGAGCGCCCGATCGGGGTGCAGCTTTTCGGGGCGGATCCTGAGCGCCTGGCGGCGGCCGCGCGCGCGGTGGTCGAATGGGTGGCGCCGGATTTTATTGACCTTAATTTCGGGTGCCCGGTCGCCAAGGTGGTCTGCAAACATGGCGGGTCGGCCCTGCTGCGGGATTGCCCGTTGCTGGAACGGGTGGCCCGGGCGGTCGTGGCAGCGGTGGCCCCGGTGCCCGTAACCGCAAAGGTGCGCCTGGGTTGGGATGCACGAAGTGTCAATGCCGTAGTGACGGGTCGTATCCTGGAGGGGGCCGGGGTAAGGGCGGTCGCCGTCCACGGCAGGACAAAGGAACAAGGTTATGGAGGGGAGGCTGACTGGGATGAAATTGCCCGGGTTGCCGATGCGCTTGCCATTCCGGTTATCGGCAACGGCGACATTCGAACCGGGCAGGACGTCGGGCACCGGCTGCAAACTTCCGGGGTACGCGGGGTGATGATTGGACGGGGGGCAATGGCAAACCCGTTCCTTTTCCGTGAGGCAAAGGCCTTGATGGCAGGGCGCACGCCTGCACCGGAACCGACGCTGGAGGAACGTTGGGGGCTCATCGTGCGGCACTGCGAGATGGCCGTTGCGGAAAGCTCCTCGGAAGAACATGCCATGGCCGCCCTCCGGGCCCAATTGATGGCTTACTCGAAGGGGTTGCCGGAAGGCCGTTACCTTCGGC
>DASWVC010000180.1:0-9015 GCA_036401335.1 Chthoniobacterales bacterium | reverse complement strand
TGGGGCGGGTTGGCCATCAATTCGTCATCCTTGATGAAATCGATGCCGGCCTCGCCAAGGCTTCGCACCAATGCCGCGGTCTGGTCAGGAGTGAGGCCGACGCTTGGCTTGATGATGGTCCCAATCAACGGCCGTCCGATGACCCCGCTAAGTCGCCGGGTGCCCTCGATGCCGAATTGCGGGCCGGGGTACCGCTCGGCGAACACGGGAGGCAGTTCCAGGTCTACCAACTTCAGGCCGGAGACTTCGCTGAGTTCGAAAAGGTTTCCCGCAACGGTGGAAAGCAACGTGGGAAGGTTCGGGCCCACGTTGTCGACCGGGAACGCAATGGTGATTTCCGCGCGCTGGTAACGCTCTGGGCCCTCCCGTGGCCGGCGCACCCCGGGCAAACTCGGTTGAGGCACGCTTTCGAGCCGGTTGATCGCCAGCACCTGGGCACGGGCACGCTCCTTCAGTTCGGCCGTTTCTCCTGGCAGCGGAACAAAGGTTCCTGACGACTGTTCCCCGGCGATGATTTCTGCTGCACGCTCGACCGCCAGCGGCGTCTCGATGAGGTACTTGGCGACAAAGCGGTCAGCATTCATGCGTTCCAGCCCCAGGCGAACGGCCGGCAAAAACACGCTTGTAAAACGGTCAGACCGGGCACACGCACGGGTTTCAGGCGGGGGGCTACCAGAAAGGTAGTACCCGCTCCGCTGTTTGATGTCCAGAACACGTTCAGATTTTCTAGGACGTTTTTAACCTAGCCGCCCGCTTTTGCTCGAAAGGCACGCGGCGTCTGGTAAAATACCGCTTTGAAGCGACGGTCAAAATAGCTCTGATCAGAGAAACCGACCTGCTTGGCCACTTCCCCGATCGTTAATGAGCTGCCTTTAAGAAGGGGGACTGCATGGGCGAGACGAACGCGCGTGAGGTAACTGACAAACGTCATCCCGGCAACTTTCTTAAAAAGCTTCATGAATTGCGGCATGCTCAGCTTGGTGAGTAAAGCCCCTTGTTTGAGCGTCATCGGCTCCGCGTAATGGCGGGCCACGAATTCAAAAAGGGGTCTAAGTCTTGCCGCGCGTTCCTGTTGGCGGATCAGCTCGGAACGGAGACCATCGGCGGCGCGAAAATGCTGGGCCAGGTGATACAACAGTTCCAGCAGGTAAACTTTGCACCCCGCCTGATAATAACCGGTGCGCCCGGCGTAGCACGGGAGGAGTTGCGCCATGGCGTGACGCATCTGCGGCAGGAGTGGCGCGTCAGTCCGGACGACCCGCGCCTGGTCTGTTACCTGCATGTAAAAAGGGAGCAGAAACACGTGATCAAGCGCCGGCAAACCCGCGCCGTGAACAAACTCCGGCAGAAAGCTGATGACAATGACCCGGGTGTTCAGTTCCGGTGCATCCACGGTCATGTGCAGCTTCAGGTTGTCGACAATCAAGAGTTCACCGGGAGCGACGTCAACCTGCCGCTTGCCCATCTGCATGCAGACTGGGCCATCGAGCGGCATAAAAAGTTCCAGCCTTTCGTGCCAACTCAGGCCAGGGGTAAAGTCGTGGTGGCGGTACCGAAAAAGCTTGATCACAAATGGGAACTCGCGATCCAGGGGTTCATCGTACCGGCCGGTCGGGTCCAGCCAGATGCGGTGTGGTTCGAAGGTTAAACCGTTGGCGACCCCGTGGAGTTCGCTCGCTCGACTTGTGTTCTTCATTGAAACTCTTGGTTCACCCTCGTTTTTGGGTTCAGGACGGCCGGCGCTCGACCACTCGTCACATGAAGGCAGGGGGCGGGCCGGCAGCCAGTTCCTTTTAAAACCCGACGCCTGCCCTCGCCTGATTTTAGCCGGCCACCTATAAAACAAAAATCATCCTTCCGCGAAAAATCTTTGAGTCTCGTTAGTTATTGATTTGACAGCCTGCACCCCCGAACGGATAAACGTTTTACTGGCGCGGTTGCTCCTAACCCCTTTGTCATTTGGCAACGCGTGCAGTCGTTGCCCGAATGACTTAGCCGCAAAAGCAGGACACCTTCGCAGCATTCCCCCCAACAAAGGAGAGATCCAACCCCCATGAGACCCACTACCCTGCTATTGGCAGCTGCCCTCCTGATCGGAGTAAGCTGCCCTCGCGACGCGTTTGCCCAGAAGAAATGGGTCATTGCACTGTCGAATTCGTTTTACGGAAACACCTGGCGCCGACAGATGGTCGATGCGTTCAAAGAAGCGGCCGACAAAGCCAAGCAAGAGGGGCGCATCGCCGACTACGTGATTGAGAACGGCGATGGATCGGTGAACCAGCAAGTATCCCAGATGAACGGGTTGATTCTAAGGGGGGTTGACGCCATCGCGATCAATTCGGCGTCACCCACAGCCCTGAACGGCGTGATTCAGAAAGCCTGCGGCGCCGGCATCAAAGTGGTTGCGTTTGATTCAATCGCTACCACCGATTGTTGTTACAAACTCGATTTTGACTTCAAAGCGATGCACAGCGAATCGACCAAATTCATCGTCGACTCGCTGCTCAAGGGCAAAGGGAACGTGTTGATCGTCCGTGGCGTGAAAGGCTCAGCCCCTGACCAACTGATGTACGAAGCACAGGTGGAAACGCTGAAACAATACCCGAACGTTAAAGTTGTCGGTGAGGTCTATGGGATGGCCACGGCAGCGGTGGCCCAATCGGAGGTAAGCAACCTTCTGCCCAGTTTGCCACAGGTTGATGCCGTGCTGGACCAGGGCGGCGGCGATGATTACGGCATCGTGCAAGCCTTTGAACAGTCCGGCAAAAAGGTCCCCGTGATCGAGGGCGCTGGGAGCTCGAATTTTCTGAAATGGTGGTCTGAACAGGCCAAAAAAGAGGGCGGATACCAGACCATCTCCATCAATTCGGCTCCAGGCATCGGCGCTGCCGCGTTCTGGTTGACCCTTGACCTCCTGAACGGCGCGAACGTGCCAAAGAAATTGAGCATGGCGGCCGCCAGGGTCACCGCAGAAAATCTGTCGGAGTTCGCAGACCTGCCGCCGGGGTTCATAGTAAGTCCGAAGTACACGGAGGATTGGGTGAAGGCGAACCTGCTGCAAAGCAAATAACGGCTACGGCGTCCGCGCAGGCCGTTCAAGATCGCGATCGCAGTGCCCGGGTTGAACCCGCTTGGTGTATGGACCCTTTGGTTGTCGGCGAAAACCTCACTAAAGCCTACGGGCCGACCGTAGCGGTTAACTCGGTGTCGTTTGCGATCCGGCGCGGCGCCATCACGGCATTGCTTGGCGGAAATGGGGCGGGTAAGAGCACCTTGACGCGCCTGTGGAGCGGGACCACCCATCCGGACGAAGGCACGTTGACCTTCGATTCGCACCCGATTGCCGACGCCGGGTACTCGGTCCGGAAAGCGAAAAACCTTGGCATCCGGGTCGTCCACCAGGAACTTTCGGTCTGCACAAACCTGAATGCCGCGGAAAACCTGTTTTTGGAGTTAAGCGCGCATTTGGCGGTGGGTTCATGGCGTCGGAAGGCCAGCCGCCTTGTCGAAGAAACCCTTGAAACGGTCTTCCCGGGGAACCGCGTCCGGGGTTCATCAAACATCGGCGCTTTGACCTTGGCACAGCAGCAAATGGTTGAGATTGCCCGCGCGGCTGCAGATCCCAAGCTCAAGCTGCTTATATTGGATGAACCAACCTCATCCCTTGATGCCGCCCGGTCCCATCAGCTGTTGGAATACCTTCGGCACCGCGCCCAGGCCGGATTATCCGTGGTTTTCATCGGGCATAAACTTGGTGAGATCCTCGATCTGGCAGACGATTTTCTGGTGATGCGCGACGGCCGCCTGGTGTGGAGTGGACCCCGGGCGGAGACGGACCATGAAAAATTGGTCATCCTGCTGTCGGCCAGAGCCCCGGGCATTGAGAAAACTGGGCCGGTGATTGGCCTTTCGGCAGGCGATTCGCCTCCCGGCGCGTCGCGAGAAGCGGCGCTCGTGGAGGTGGCGGGGCGTTGGCGCGAAAAGCCGGAGCTTGGCGCGGTCAAACTGTTTCGTGGAGAAATCGTTGGGCTGGCCGGCCTCGAAGGCAGCGGCCAACAACCGCTTCTCCTCGACATGCATGGGGCTTCGGCGCGACCCCAGGCCAAGGTCACTCGAAGGGCTCAGGTCGCCTACGTGACGGGCGACCGCCGGAAAGAGGGCGTTTTCCCGCTCTGGACGACCATGCAGAACATGACGATCGCGCGCAACGCGCGGCGCAGCATTTTGCAGGCGGTATCGACGTCGGTCGAAAAGGAGTGGACGGCCCCCTGGCGGGAACGTTTCAGCTTCACTGCTTCCGCGATGGAACGCCCGATCCTCCAGCTCAGCGGCGGCAACCAGCAGAAAGCCTTGATGAGCAGGGCCCTGATCGACCAAGCCGACGTTGTCTTATTGAACGATCCCACGCGCGGCGTTGACATCGGGGTAAAACGGGAATTTTACCAGGTGCTGCGTGACGTCGCCCGGAGCGGCAAGCTGATCGTGTGGTACAGTTCAGAAGACGCGGAATTTCTGGAATGCTCACGTGTCCTGGTGCTTCGGCGGGGCAAAATTGCGGCCGAGATCTCCGGGCCGGAAGCCACCCGGGAAAGCCTTACCTCGGCCTTTTTCGGGTCATCGGAAACCCGGGCCGAGGTCGGGGAACCGCAGCCAGCGGCGCGAAGGGCGATGCCGGGGTGGTTGGTGCCACTGGCCGCCTTGACCATCGTGCTGGCAGCGATCGGCCTTTTCAACCCGCGCGCGCTTTCGCCATTCGGTTTAGGACTCCTGCTGAGCACCGCAGTGCCACTCGTGCTGGTTTCGTTCGGGCAGATGTTTGTCGTCGCCCGAAGTGAAATTGACCTTGGGATCGGCGCCTTTGCGGGCTTGATCAACGTGATCAGCGCCACGTTACTGGTGGACAAACCCTTTCTCGGGACCGCGGCTTTGGCGGCCGGGCTTGTCGCGTACGGCTTGCTCGGGTGGGTGATCTACGTTCGCAAGATTCCCGCCCTCGTGGCCACGTTGGGGAGCGCGTTTGTCTGGACCGGACTCGGGTACGTGTTGCAGCCTGCCCCTGGCGGAAGTTCTCCGGAATGGCTCACGGCGGCTTTCAACATGCCCATCCCGTGGGTGCCGCCGCCCATCTGGATTCTGCTCATCGCGGCGTTGGCGGCCGTCTTGGTAACCCGTTCACGGCTCGGCATCGTGCTGCGCGGGTTTGGCAACAACGAAACGGCCATGCGTCAGCTTGGGTGGCCGCCGGTGCGTTCCCACGTGATCACCTACCTGTTAAGCGCCATTTTTGGGTTGGCCGCCGGCCTCTGCCTTACCGGGGTGAATACCGCCTCCGACATTAACGCAGCCAGTTCTTACACTTTGCTCAGCGTCGCGGCCGTGGTGATGGGAGGCTGCGACTTGGTCGGCGGCCGGGTCGAACCGGTGGGCGTCGTTTTTGCCGCGGTGACCCTCTCCCTTCTGGGCACCTTGTTGGGCTTTATGCGGCTTAGTTCGGATAACATTGCAGCGGTTCAGGGTTTTATCCTGATCGGCATTGTGGTTTTGCGAACCGTCTGGGCCCGCGCGCGATGAGAAAACTTTTCTCGCAACCATGGATTTGGGCGCTCCTGGGCGTCTTGGCCCTTTGGGGTCTGCTGAGCATCGGCACGCACCAGGTTAACCTCGGCAACCTCAGCGGCATCATGGCTTCGGCGGCCCTCCTTTCAATTGTGGCAATCGGCCAGATGCTCGTGGTGACCACCGGCAACGGAGCCGTGGACCTTTCGATTCCCAGCGTCATTACCCTGTCTGCATTCATCGCCACCAGCGTCACCGGAGGCCAGGACGCGCGACTGCTGCTTGGTTTGCTGGCGGTTGCCGCCCTGGGGGCCGGCGTCGGCTTCGCAAATGCCCTCATCGTCAACCGGCTGCGGATCCCTCCCATCATTGCCACGCTGGCGGTGGGCTATATCCTGACCACGGCGACCCTGGTCTTCAACCGGGGATTCAAGACCTACGCCGTGAGCCCGCTGCTGGCATACGTTGCCAGCGGGCGCGTGTCCGGGGTCCCGCTCATTCTTCTCGTTGCCGCGGTGTTGACGTGGGCAACTTCATTCCTTCTCCACGCCAGCGTCTACGGGCGTAACCTTTCGGCAGTCGGTCAGAACCGGCGAGCCGCCCACTTTGCCGGGGTCCGGGTCGAGGTGACGACCGCCATTGCTTACGTGCTCAGCGGCTTGCTGGCTGCGCTCGGCGGCGTTTTGTTGTCGGGCCGGGTAAGCGGGGCTTTCCTGGAGATGGGGACGCCGTTTCTGCTGCAATCGGTTGGGGCTGTGGTTGTCGGAGGGTCCTCAATTCTCGGCGGTAGAGGAAATGCGTTTGGCACGCTGCTGGGTTCGATCTTTCTCGTGATGATCGTCACGACGATGCAGGTGCTGCGCGTGGCCGGCGGCTTCCAGGACATCGTTGAAGGCATGCTCATCCTTCTCGTGCTCGCAGTGGCGACCGTTCAAACGCCAACGGCAAAAAAGGCCTAACTTTTTCATCAACGCATGGACAACGGTTCAAATTTTCAGTCGGTTGGATCAGCGCCACTGGCGAACCCTGCCAGGTTGGGCAGCATCGGGGTTGGTTCCTGGACGTTTCCCTGGGCGATCGGCACCGTCCGGGAGCATCAACCGCCAAAGCCCCTGACCGCGGCCGGGTTAGTGCGGAAAGCACGTGACCTGGGAGCGCACACGGCGCAACTCGTCGACAACCTGCCTTTGGACCAGCTTTCCCCGGAAGAACTTCACGAACTGAAGGGTACTGCCCGCGAATGCGGCATTGCGTTGGAAGTCGGGACCCGCGGGGTTAACCCGGCGCACCTGCTTCGTTACCTTGAGATTGCCCGGTTTCTGGAAGCCAAATTGGTCCGAACGATGGCGGGTTGGCCCGGCTCCGCCCCACCCCTTACGGAAGTGGAGGCGAACCTTCGAGAAGTCCTCCCCCAATTCGCCCAGGCCGGCATTGCGATCGGCATGGAGAATTACGAGACGTACCCGGTCGCGGAATTGGCTGGCCTGATCCGCCGTATCAACCACCCCAACCTCGGCGTTTGCCTGGACGTTTCCAATTCCTTGGGCGCGCTTGAGAGCAAAGACGCCATTCTGGATGCGCTGGCGCCGCTCACCATCAATGTGCACGTGAAAGACATCAGCGTTGAACGTCTGCCGTACTTGATGGGATTTGCTTTCTACGGCCGGCCGGCTGGGCAAGGGCGGTTGCCGTTTGAGGAAATTTTCTCCCGGGCAGCAAAAACAGACCGGGTGTTGAACGCCACCATTGAGCTTTGGACGCCGTTCACCGGCTCGTTGGAACAAACGTTGGCACTTGAAGAAACCTGGGCTCGGGCGAGCATCGATTACCTGTCGAAACTACCCTGGTTTGCACCTTGTAATCCTCAACCACCCGTCACGGGAACGGGCCGCTGGCCGGGTGGTGGTTAGGGACAAGCACCCTGGCCGTCGCGACAAGCTTTCACCGGTATTTCTACCCGCTTTGACCTATGCTTGCCGCCCCCCACCCACGCCTGGAATTGGCCACCGACGTTTACAGGTGCTTTTTTGAACCCGCCACCGGCTTCGTGCGTCGCATACGGCACGGCCATATCGAGGTGGTGCGCGCCATCTACGCTGCCGTGCGCGACCATAATTGGGACACCGTTCTGCCTGCCATCGAAATCACTTCCCTGCGCCGTGATGTCCGTGGTTTTGAATTGCGCTTCACGGCCCGTTGCCGGCAAGGAGCAGTGGCTTTCGACTGGGAAAGCACGCTGCAAGGTGAAGGCGGGCAACTTTCCTTTACGTTTAACGGGGAAGCAAAGTCCGGGTTCCGGCGGAACCGGATCGGTTTCTGTATTTTGCACCCCATCCGGGAATGCACCGGCAGACCGGTGCGTTACCAAACCGCCGACGGCGCTTGGCACGAAGGAACCTTTCCGCAAGCAATCTCGCCCCACCAGCCGTTTTTGGACTTGAAGCGCTTTGCCTGGGAACCGGGACCCGCCGTCAAAGCAGAACTGAGCTTCCAAGGCGACACCTTTGAAATGGAAGACCAGCGGAACTGGACCGACGCTTCCTTCAAGACCTATTGCACGCCGTTGGCCCTGCCGTTCCCAGTGCCAGTTGAACCCGGACAGAAAATTGCCCAGGAGGTGCAACTTAGGATCGCAACGCCGCAGCCTGCCCTGGAGACGGCATTGCCGCCCGAAGAAATCACGGTGGATCCCCATGGGGCGTTGCAACCACTTCCCAGCATCGGTTTCCAGCTTGGTGCCGACGGCATGGAATCCGCCTGGGCCATTGAACGATTAGTGGCCCTTCGGCCCGGCCATCTCCGTGTGGAGCTTTTCCTCACCGCGCCCGGCTGGACCGAGGTCCTCACCCGCGCCCTTGACATCGCTCACCGCGCTGACACCAGGCTTCACTGCGCCCTGCACTTGTCGGATGCCGCCAAAGCCGAACTCGCCGCATTGCGGCCCTTCCTCGACCCGGCACACGTCGCGCTTTGCCTTGTATTTCACCAAAGGGAAAAATCGACCTCGGCGCACTGGGAAGAACTGGCCCACCAACTTCTGCCGCGAATCCCGGTGGCGATCGGCACGGATTTTTACTTTACGGAACTCAACCGGGAACAGCCCTTGGGTCATCCCGATGTGGTCTACTCATTCAATCCGCAGGTCCATGCCTTCGACGACCTTAGCCTGATGGAGACCCTGGAGGCCCAGCCTGACACGCTCCGGAGCGCAGCCGCCTTCACCACGGGCCGCATCCACGTCGGCCCGGTCACGTTGCGGCCGCGGTTCAACCCGAATGCAACAGAGGCAAATGGGGAACCCAGTGCCGCCGGCGAATCGCCCTTCGCCGTGGACCCGCGCCAACGTGAACTGATAGCGGCCGCCTGGACCGTGGGCACCCTCGCAAACTTGTTGGACCACGAACGAACGGCAAGTATTACCTGCTTTGAGGTCGCGGGCTGGAAAGGCCTCTTTTCGGA
>DASWVC010000179.1:0-2966 GCA_036401335.1 Chthoniobacterales bacterium | reverse complement strand
AACCCCGCCCGTGGAACGGGTCAAGCGAATCGATTCGTACCGGCAGCAGGAGCAACTCCTCAATGGCGCCGGCTTCGGCGCTAGTGCAGGCCCTGTTACCCAACCCTAAATCGATCGCTTGCCTTATTGTCCCGCATTGGTGCAATGCGTGTCAGGGGTCTGCGCCGCCGGGATCGCACTCAGGAAGGCATAAATCGCGTGCAGGTCCCGATCCGTCATGAACCGGTAGTAGGACCACGGCATGACCGCCAAAAGGTCGTGCTCAAGCGGATCGTGACCGGTGCGCAGGGCAAATTCAAACTGTTCTAACGTGAGCCCATGGGGCTTGCCGGTCGCATCGGGGGTGAGGTTGGCGGACGTGACGGTGTGACCGGGGGGGCCAAAATCCACGCCCCCGGCCAGGTAGCTTGTGTTGTTAACCTGCCCGTCTCCATTATTGCCAAACGGCTGCGGGAAGGGATTGTGGCCCGGATTGTACGACGGGCAGCTATGGCAGTCGTTACACCCTCCTTGCGCGTTTACAATGTAGCTGCCCAGTCCCACCAGGCGCGGGTCTTTACCTTCCAAGCTGAGTTTCACCGGAGCGATGGCAAACCCGCGTTGGATTTCTCTGGCAGCCTCAGAAAAATGCTGCTCGTCCCGATCGTAGTCATGGCCCTGGAGGGGCAAATTGCTGGTTAGCGTTACCGCACTGAACAGCCCCACAGCGGCTGCGGTTAACGTGAGTTTTCGGTTCATAGGGAGGGAATAGTCGTGGTTGCTAAGGGGGGAGGTCACCGCGTCATCGTCCTTTCGGCTCGGTCCGGGCCAATGCGCGCGGGCTTCAGCCCCAGCTTCTTTCCCCTCATCCCTGCCAGGAAGGAGTCCCCCGCGTTACCCCATCACAGGCCAAAGGGGAATCGGTGGCGGCGGTAACAGCCGTTCTGGACTTATCCCGAGGCTGCTGTCAAGAAAAAGAAGCCCGGTCGGGCCAAAACCGACCGGGCTGACTGCCTGCTCGACAAGGGCACAACCAAACGCGCCAGGATGGCGGAGTAACGGGTTGGTAGCAACCGTTTTGATTCAGGTTGTTCCATTCACCTTCAACGGCGCAACCGATGGACGCGGAAACCCCTGAGGATCCATGGCGCGTGCACACCGTCACACGCGAACCCATGGGGCCGCACAGCGAGTTGATCATTGATCGGCTGTTTCCCGGTAACCCGCTCTTGCGCGTCGCTAAGACGGACGGCAAACGCACGGACGACTTCTTTACCCGCCGGCGGGAAGACTGGCGCGGTCTTTTAAGCGAATGCGCGCTGATCGTGCCGAACCCAATGGGAAAGGCGTTTGGCACGACCAAGGGCGGCCGGGTAAGCGCTGATGGCGTTGGCCGTCCATTCGGGCGTTTACGGCGCAGGGTAAGAGGACTTTAGCGATGATTGAGCAGACTTCCCATCACGAACGGGCGCTTGAGCAGTGCTATTGCCTACTCGCGACCACCCGGTTCAAACTCCAAAAAGGGAAAAGACAGGTTAAGCTGGCCTATATTGGCTCTTTGCAGCAATTTCTATTGCGACCATTTTCTGGGACGATTTGTCCGCTGGCCAGCCAAGCACAATCATATGCTGCCTATTAACGAGCGTTGGATCTGGGTCGATCGAGAGATTCTGATTACGGTACACGGTAGCAGCAGTGTCCCCGGGCCCATACAAGGTTTTCTCTCTTGCCACCCATCTGCCTCTCTGCCAAATCTCGTCTTCAGTGAGGCTATCGTGCCTAGTGACTGAGAGATCAGGGTAAGGGTGCGGAATAAACGCGTGGATCGGGCTCTGGAGGGGTGAGTTCAGACCTAAACGGGTCTAAAACCAATCCGTTTACCAATTGAGAAAAACACCCTCTTGGTAAAGGTTGCAAGTTCTTCAGCTACAGTTGCTTGCATCCATGGCGGATGGGGAGGGATTCGAACCCTCGGTACCTTTCGGTACACACGCTTTCCAGGCGTGCCCAATCGACCGCTCTGGCACCCATCCGAGAGAAGCCGACCATTGTGAGGCCGATTGGGACCGCTTGCAAATGCTTTCAGAAGCGCGGCGTCCCGCTACGCACTTCCTTCTAACGCGGCCAATTCAGCCCGGACTTCTTTCAGCTTGGTCTCGGTCATCTCGACCTTCAGATGGTAGCGGTGGACCTGGATCTTGGAGTGGTTGAGAAGGCCCCGGTATTCGCTCAGTTGTTTGTGCGTGTCCCTCAACAGGCGCTGAAGTTCCCGGCGCCGCTTGGCCAAGTCGGCGGAAGGCGTTCCTGAAAAAGAAAATTGTTTCGGCGCCGCCTGACGCGATTGCTCCAGCGCGTCGGCCAGTTTCGCCGTTGCTGCCTGAAGAAAAAGCAGGCTTGCCCCCTGGTACGGAGGCACGGTAACCGGGTGACCGCAAAACGCACAATTCACTTCCATTCCTGCTCCGTCCCGGTCCACCACCAGATCTCCGTCGCAATGGGGACAGGTGAACACGACGTCCCGTTCGCTGATTTGGATACCCTTGGTTTCAACTTCGTCGGCTGAGGGCGTTAAGGCGGGGGTGCGTTCTGCTCGCTCGTTGTTCATGACGGTTCTCCCATTCTCAGTGCGGCTGATTTTAACCTCAAAGCGGAAGTTCAAGACAACCGGTTTCGGGGCAAACGCTTCTTCTCCCCGTCCAAGCCCTCGATTCGGCTCATACCCTCAGCAGAAACGAAGAACGGTCCGGCACGCAGACAGGTTGACCCTACCGACCTGTCCCACTGTGACACCGTGACTCACCCTGTCCCTGCTGGTTGTGGCGCCAGTTTGCATAAGTGCTTCAAAATCAACAGGTCGAGTCATGCAGACCGTGCTGGCACAAGGCTTGCATACGCATCCTGTACCGATTTATGGCTAAAATTCTTGGTATTGACCTCGGCACCACGAACTCGTGCATGGCGGTGATGGAGGGGGGCGAACCTGTTGT
>DASWVC010000178.1:0-6843 GCA_036401335.1 Chthoniobacterales bacterium | reverse complement strand
TCAGGAGCAATCAGGCGGTGCAGGAAGTTTACCTCGGAAATTTCCATGCGTGAAACGGCCCGGGAAACCTCACCCGGCCTGGAAGTGCGCGACCTGCACGCGTACTACGGCCCCAGTCACATCCTGCAAGGATGCTCCCTTTCTGTCAGCCGGGGGTGCGTGGCGGTGCTTGGCCGCAACGGCATGGGGAAAACCACCCTGCTTCGGTCCATCATGGGATTGACCCCGCCGCGATCCGGCAGTGTCTGCTGGCACGGCCGGGAGATCTCCGGGAGCAGACCGCACCGGATCGCCAGGATGGGCATCGGCTACGTGCCCCAGGGACGGCGCCTTTTTCCGTCGTTGAGCGTCGCCGAACACCTGACGCTCACGTACCGTAGCACCAAGGGTGGCGCGGGCGAGTGGACGCCGGAACGCGTCTTTGCTCTTTTTCCTGAACTTGACCGTCGCCGCAGCGTCAGCGGGACGAAGCTGAGCGGCGGGGAGCAACAAATGCTGGCGATCGGCCGGGCCCTCGTGACCAATCCAACGCTGCTCCTGCTGGACGAACCCTCGGAAGGCCTGGCCCCGGTGGCGATCGAGCGGGTGATCGAGGTCTGTCGCCAGCTGCGCGAGGCCAACATCGGGATCCTGCTGGTGGAACAAAACTTGCACGTGGCCGCTGCCTTTGCCGAACGCATCTACATCCTGCTGGGCGGCGTGACGGTTCACCAGAGTGACGCGGCCGAGTTCCTGCAGGATGCCGACCTCCGTCGAAAATACCTGGGCGTGTAGGAGCCGATTCAAATGGCCAAAACGATCTGCATGATCGGGTCCCTGGACACGAAAGGCGTCGAGTTTGCCTACCTCAAGGTGGAAATCGAGCGGCGAGGCTGCCGGACATTGGTCATCGATGTGGGCGTGTTGGGTGCGCCTGCGTTCCGTCCCGAGGTGCCTGCCGAAGACGTTGCTGCGGCCGGCGGCCAAACCCTTGCCGCCCTTGTCACCCGCCGCGATCGCGGCGAAGCCATGCGGGTGATGGCCGACGGAGCAGCCCTCGTGGTGAAGCAGTTGCACGCGGCCGGAAGGTTCGACGGCATCATCTCCATGGGCGGCGGTGGCGGCACGGCCATCACGGCGGCTGCGATGCGGACTTTGCCGGTCGGTTTCCCGAAATTGTTGGTCTCCACCCTGGCCTCGGGGAACATGGAGGCTTACGTCGGGACAACGGACCTCACGGTCATGCCATCCGTGGTGGACGTGGCTGGCCTGAACCGTGTCAGCAAAACAATTTTTGCCAATGCCGCAGGCGCTATTTGCGGGATGGTAACGGGCGAACGGCCGACCGACTTGCAGGATAAACCGCTGATCGCCGCGACGATGTTCGGGAACACGACCCGCGCCGTCGACCACGCTCGAAAACTGTTGGAGGAGCGTGGGTACGAGGTCCTGGTCTTTCATGCGACCGGCGCCGGAGGCCGGACGATGGAAACCCTCATCGAGGACGGGTATTTTTCCGCCGTACTGGACCTCACCACCACCGAATGGGCAGACGAAGTGTGCGGCGGGGTGTTAAGTGCCGGCCCGGCTCGCCTCGAAGGGGCTGCCCGGAACGGCGTCCCGCAAATTGTGACGCCGGCCTGCCTGGACATGTGCAATTTTTGGGCGCCCGAAACGGTTCCGGCCAAGTGGCACGGACGCCGGTTCTACCATTGGAATCCCAACGTCACGCTCATGCGCACGAACGTGGAGGAGAACACCCGCCTTGGCAAAATCTTCGCCGAGAAATTGAACGCGGCCCGGGGTCCCGTGGCCGTCCTGGTGCCCATGGGCGGCTTTTCGGAGCTGGATTTGCCCGGACAGCCTTTTTGGTGGCCGGAAGCCGACGCGGCTTTTGTGGCCGCGCTCAAAAGCAAGTTGCGGCCGGACATCCCGGTCGAACTTTGCGATCAGGCGGTCAATGACCCGGAGTTTTCGCGCCGGGCCACTGAACGGCTGCTGGAGCTTATCAACAACAAGCAGGAATAAACATGGCCATTTCGCGGGATGAGATTTTAAAACGGTTGCGGGCCAAGGTGGACCGCGGTGAACCCATTATCGGCGGGGGCGCCGGGACCGGCATTTCCGCAAAGTGCGAAGAAGCCGGTGGCATCGACCTCATTGTCATTTACAACACGGGGCGCTACCGGATGGCGGGACGCGTTTCTGTGACCGGCCTTTTCGCCTACGGCGATGCCAATGCGATCGTGATGGAAATGGCGGGAGAGGTTTTGCCGGTGGTCCGGCACACCCCCGTTCTTGCCGGGGTGAACGCGACGGACCCGTTTCGGCTCATGCCCTATTTTCTGAAGCAGGTGAAAGAAATGGGCTTTTCCGGCGTTCAGAATTTTCCGACGGTCGGCCTGTTCGATGGAAAGATGCGGGCCAACATGGAGGCCACCGGACTGGGCTACGACAAGGAGGTCGAGATGATCCGCCTTGCCCATGGCATGGACCTGTTGACGACGCCGTACGTGTTCAACGAAGACGAAGCGCAAGCCATGGCGGAGGCCGGCGCGGACCTGGTGGTGGCTCACGTCGGGTTGACCACGGGCGGCACGATCGGCGCGGCCGTGGCCCTGCACCTGGACGAGGCGATCGACATCACCTTACGCATTGCCGAGGCTGCCCGGAAAGTTCGTCCGGACATCCTGGTCATCTGCCACGGCGGGCCGTTCGATGAACCGGAAACGGTTGGCGGAGCGCTGGCGCGGATGCCCGGGATAAACGGGTTTTACGGGGCAACCAGCATGGAACGCCTGCCGGTCGAACGCGGGATCACGGAGCAGGTCCGCAAGTTCACCCAGCTCAAAGTCACCCCGCCGCAAGGCTGAGGCTGAAATGAAGCTTCATTTCAGGCCGGCTACGGGTTTAGCACCCCCGGAGTTCAAGGCAGCCATAGACGTTTAGACAAGCATTTACAAGAGCGGCCCCACTCACCCGGATGCTCCGAGCGTGCGTGGCACCTGGAATTTGCCGAGCTTGAGTTCGATGACCGCCAACCGGCGGAGCCGGCACTGGTGAAACAGCAAGTAATGGCAATCGCCGATGGTGATCCGCTAATGTCGGGCAATGAAGGCAAGTCGATTCTGGCCGAAAAAAATCGGGCAAAATAGACGCGCGCGATTCAGGGGGATCAAACGAACCGAGTATGCAGGCATCAAAATCTGTTTGGCATTACCACTTTGCTACTTGGCCATTGTCGAGGCAACGGGCGGGTTAGCATCCCCAGTCTTCTGGTTAGAAAAGTTAGTGAACAAAATCTCCCCGTTTATGGCGACTTTCTGCCAAGGTAACCTTGGCGATAGGGATGATGTGCGGCCCCACGGTTCTCGTCAACGTCATCGTTGGGAACAGTCCGTGGTTGACGGTGCAGGCAGAATCCCTTTCAAAGTGATTGAGGCTACGAGGAACGAGTGCCTGCATGCGACCTCTTTCACAAACGAGCAATTGGCTCTTCAACGTCGTTCCGTCAAGGAACCCTCCATCCGACGAACTCGTTCCCCCTGGGAATCATTATGAACAATACTCCCGTTCCCCCCGCGCCATTTAACCTGAATGGCCTCAAACGACGCGACTTTCTCGCGGTCAGCACGAAATCGGCGATCTCACTGGCGTTGCTGGGATCCCTTGCCGCGACCCGGGCGGCTTCGCCCCAACAACTCAGTTGGTACATGTGGAGCAATACCGATGCCGAAGGCACCGTCTGGAAGGAGATCATCGCCCTCGTGCAAAAACAGGACCCTGACCTCAACATCAATTTGGTCACCGCCGGTTGGAACGATTACTGGACCAAACTAACCATGCAGGCCGCCTCCAACGGTTTGCAAGACCTTATCTCGATCCAGAGCCAGCGAACCCCGCAATTTGCGCCGGCCTTCCAAGCGCTCGACCCTTTGGTCAAGTCGCAGCATTTTGACCTGACCGCGTTTGATCCCACGATCCTGCAAGCCTTGACGTCCGAGGGCGCCCTGCGTGCACTGCCGTATGATCTTGGCCCCCACGTCATCTTCTACAATAAAGACCTGTTCAAGCGTGACAATGTGGCGGAACCCGGCCTGGATTGGACCTACGATGAATTCCTGGCTGCCGCCAAAAAGTTGACCCACGGCAACCAGTACGGCTTTGCAGCCTTTCCTTACCCGGACTTCTGCTTCCCGTTTATCCTATCGAATGGGGCAACCTACCTGAAGGGTGACGACGAAATCGACATCGTCAACTCCGGCTTTGTCAAAGCTTTCGACACTTATGCCGGCCTCGTTCACAAGGAGCACGTTGCGCCGCCGCTGCCCTCCAGCCAGGATGCCGGAACCCCGCTGCAAATGTGGACGGCAGGGAACGCTGCCATGTTCGTGACCGGGCCGTGGGACGTTGTGAATGTAA
This sequence comes from Chthoniobacterales bacterium, assembly GCA_036401335.1. Taxonomy (GTDB): domain Bacteria; phylum Verrucomicrobiota; class Verrucomicrobiia; order Chthoniobacterales; family JAFAMB01; genus DASWVC01. Next base: position 2,442 of record DASWVC010000178.1, on the reverse strand, counting down.
AAAGCTCCATCAAGTTCGATTTCGGTCTCGCCACGATACCCAAAGGGAGTAAAGGCTCGCTCACGCTTGTCGCCGGCTCGGGTTTTGGAATCTCTTCGTCTGCCAAAGACCCCAACCTGGCGTTCAAGGCCCTTACGACCCTCACCGGTGCGGAAGCGGAGGAACACCTGGCCACGACCGGTCGCGCGTTTCCCGCTCGGAAAGCGCAACAAGCTGCTTGGTACAAGAACGCTCCCACGGGCTGCGAAGAGGTGCTTACTCACACGCTCAACGGAGGCGTGGTCCCGTTCAAGACAACTGCCAACTGGCAGCAAATGAATTTGCTCATGGTTCAATACGGAATCCCGGTGCTGAATGGTCAAAAGCCGGCCGACCAAGCGTTGAAAGAGATTCAGGATCAACTTTCCGCCTAGGAGTTTTCCCGTGCCCTCCTCCAACCCCGTCGTGCTCCGAGATTTGCCCGTAACGGAGCGGAAGCAGCATTTGGCGGAAGGCAAGAAGGGACGTTCCGAGTATTCGAGGTGGTCAACCGTTCTTGCTTACCTGCTGCCAAACGGAATCGGCTTTCTCGGATTTACCTTGTTGCCGCTGGTGGCCTCGCTGGTCATCAGTTTCTTTAGTTGGCCGGTGCTTGGGCATCCGAAATACATTGCCTGGGGGAACTACGAAAGGCTGTTCACCAAAGACCCGGTCTTCTTCCGGGTTCTTCTTAATACGGTTTACTTTGTGGTCGGCTACGTGCCGCTGAACCTGGTCTTCGCCGTCGGTATCGCGGTCTGGCTGAACAGTAACATTCGTGGCAGCCGGATCTTCCGGCTGGTTTTTTTCGTGCCGGTATTTACGCCCATGGTGGGCAATGCCCTGATTTGGCGATTGTTGTTGATTCCGCACGGCGTCGTCGACTCCGCGCTGACCTTCCTTCACCTTCCATCGCCGAACTGGCTCGGCTCTGAACGTTGGGCCATGGCGGCCATGATCCTCATGTCGGTCTGGCAAGGGTTCGGCTACAACATGCTGGTCATTTCTGCCGGGTTGCGTTCGATTCCGCGCCCGTTGTACGAGGCAGCCGCCATTGACGGAGCTAAGCCGTGGACCCGCTTTTGGAAGATCACCCTGCCCATGCTGACGCCATCCATCTTTTTTGGGATGGTGATGACGTTCATCACTTCCTTCCAGGTTTTTGTTCAACCGTACGTTTTGACTGCCGGAGGACCCGGGGTAAGCACCACGTCGGTTGTCTACTACCTGTACAACAACGGGTTCCAGTATTTCAAAATGGGATATGCCTCCGCGATCGGTTGGGTGTTGTTTTTTATTGTCATGATCGGTACCGCCCTGCAATTCGGCCTCCAAAAACGGTTCGTGAACTATGAAAGCTAGCCAGCCTTTAGCCCGCAGGCTCGGTCCGTTCGGCTCGCAAGCCGGGATCACGCTGCTCGCCGCCTTTTGGCTGTTCCCTTTCCTGTGGATGCTGAGCACCGCGCTCAAACCCAACGCCGAAATCTTTCAGTTTCCTCCGCGGCTGATTGGTTCGTCGATTGAGTGGGGAAATTTTCCCGCCGCGTGGCATTTCGTGCCATTCGGAACTTTCATGTTCAACGGGCTGTTCGTATCGGTCGCAGGCACTGCCATCGTCCTGTTTACGTCCATTCTCTCGGCTTATGCCTTTGCCCGGCTCCGTTTTTGGCGGCGCGACCAGTTGTTCTTGATCTACCTGGGCACCCTGATGATTCCCCAGGAGGTAACGGTTGTACCCTTGTTCTTGCTGATGAAATACCTTGGATGGGTCAACACCTACCAGGCGTTGATCCTGCCTTCGGCGTTTACGGCTTTCGGGACCTTTTTGCTCCGACAATTCTTCCTGACCATTCCTCGCGACTTCGAGGAGGCAGCACGCATTGATGGGGCGACGCAATGGCAAGTACTGTGGAACGTCATCGTGCCGATGGCAAAACCGGCGATTGCCGTGCTCGCGCTGTTCACCTTCATCGCTTACTGGAACAATTTTCTTTGGCCCTTAATCGTAGGAAATTCGCGGGAAATGGCTACGGTACCGGTCGGGCTCAACCTCTTCAACGGTCAGCACGGCACGGAGTGGAACTACATGATGGCAGCCTCCACAATCTCGATCCTGCCCACCCTGCTCCTCACGATGGCATTGCAAAAATACATCATCCAGGGGATATCGATTTCCGGATTCGGCGGCCGTTAGGCCGTCCAGAACCAGTGCTTTGATCGGACGAAACGTTGATCGTCAGTAATCGACATTCGAACCAGAAAAACATGCAAACTCCAACTAAGGAAGCCGAATTGCGCTTCCGCCAAATCCACCTCGATTTTCACACCAGTGAACACCTCGAAGCCATCGGTGCGGACTTTGATCCGGACGAATTTGCTGACACCCTGGTTAACGCCAAGGTCAATTCGATCACGTGTTTTGCC
>DASWVC010000177.1:0-2181 GCA_036401335.1 Chthoniobacterales bacterium | reverse complement strand
GTGAAATGAACCGGGTCCGCCAGGTGAAATCGGTAGCTTACCTGGTATCCGGGAACAATGCTCTCATGCAGCGCCGAGCCGTTCATCAGGTAGGCGTTGTCCTGCATGCCCCACGCATGGTTGAAATAATCTTCCGATCCGCAACGTAACTGCCGAGTACCGGGTCGATCAACCCGGGGCCAATCAATCTGCGGCAGAACTGAGTCATCCAAAGGTGGGTGACGCAGCCTGGACCGATCAACTCCGTCAAGGTTACCTCTTCCCCGGGAGGAATGACCCAGTAATCCTGATTTTTGCCGGTCTGGTCCCAACTTGAGGACCTGCCGCTGCGTGCGTCGCGCAGGGTCGCCACGTTCTGCAGAAAACCACTGGAAAGTTCGTTCGTCATGCCTGTCAGTCAACGTTCGCTTATTAACTAAACTGCTTCCTCTTAGCTAAACTGCCGTTTTCACCCCTTGATTGCGCTGCCAACCATTCCCGCGATGATCTGGCGCTGCGCCACCAGAAACAGGATCAGCACCGGGCGCGGGTACGGCCGCCCGGACGCTCAGGACCTTACGCCGGACTTTTTTGTTCACCTGCTGGAAAAAGGCACTTTGGGACGGGCCGACGCGCAGCGGGGAAGGTTCCGCTCGTTCCTGCTGGGGGCGCTGGACCATTTCCTGGCCCATGCCGACGAACGCGCCCGGGCCCGGAAAAGGGGCGGGGGTTGCGCGCTGGTATTTCTGGACGATGAGACGGCCGAGACGCGGTACCAACTGGCCGCACCCGAAGCGTTGACGGCTGAGAAGGTTTTCGAGGTGCGCTGGGCCGCGGCGCTGATTGACGCGGCTTTCGCCGGGCTGCGCCTCGAGATGGAAGCAGAAGGCAAGGGGCGGTTGTTTGAGGCGCTGCAAGGTTTTCTGCTGGGCGAGGAGGAAACGCCTTACCAACAAGTGGCCGACGCCCTCGGGATCGGCTTGGGCGCATTCAAAACGGCCCTTCACCGCCTGCGGGGTCGTTACCGTGCACGGTTGCGGGAGGAAGTGGCGCGTACGGTGGCCGCGCCCGAGGAGGTCGACGGGGAGCTGCGCAGCCTGCGCGCGGCGCTCAACGGTTGAACCTAGATGGTGAGGCACCCTCGCCATGACGTTCCCGAGAACGACCCCCGCTCGTCCTGCCGCAAGTGCAGAAGGGCGGTACGGGAAGGGGAGTCTCGAGCAGGGTACTGCTTGGCCTGCCTGTTAATGCCGGCGTTGGAGGAGGCAGAAGGGCTGGCGGAAACGGAAAGGCGCTTCGACCATTACGAGGTGGCCACCGGCCCGGGGGCACCCTGCTGGAATTGGGTCGCGGCGCCATGGGCGTCACCTACCAAGCCATCGACCTCACGCTAGGGCACGCGGTGGCGCTGGAAGTGACCATGCAAGTGGCCCGGGCGCTCACCGCGGCCGATGCGCAAGGTTTGGTTCACCGGGACCTCAAACCCGCCAACCTGATGCTGGTTGATGGGCCAGAACTAACGGTTAAGGTCATCGATTTCGGCTTGGTTAAATTCACGGCAATGGACTCCACCGAAAGGCGTGATTTAACGACGCATGGCTTCGTCGGAACCCCCGGTTTTGCAAGCCCGGAACAACTCGAGGGCCAAAGCGAAGACGTCCGATCGGATCTTTACTCCCTCGGAGTCACCCTTTGGTACATGCTGATGGGGAGCCCACCGTTTACGGGTTCGGTCGCGAATGTCATCTCCCAACATTTGCTTCAACAACCGCCGTTCGAATCCCTCGCGACCGTTCCGGCCGATGTGGTCGCGGTGCTGCGGGCCATGCTGGAGAAAGACAAAGCCAAACGCATTCAAACGCCGTCTCAGCTGCGAGAGGCTTTGAGGCCTTGCGCGGAACGGTTGCGCGCTGCGGAGTGGGCCCCCGCTGCCCCCATTCGCCTTGAGGCCGTGCCGCGCACGAAGCCGCCTCCTTCCCGCGGCAACGCCGCGGAGTCGAAAATCCGGAGCCTTGCACGTGCGCCGGCCCCGAAATTGGCCGGGCCGGACGCCACGTTCGTGCGCGTTGCGTTACAACGCCCCGCGGCAGCGCGGCGCGGCGTACGCGCTTTAGGCTTAGCAACCGTCAGCCTTTTCGCGCTCAACCTTTTGTTCGCCGGCGGTTGGCTTGCGTTTTTCGCCCCTCACCCTTTCCCTCGATC
>DASWVC010000176.1:0-5266 GCA_036401335.1 Chthoniobacterales bacterium | reverse complement strand
CACGCGGATACCCTTCCCAAAGCCCACGCGGCAAAGGCTCGCCCTGCGACCCGTCAGACGAGTTGTTGACGAACCGCCTCCGACGAGCTGGCCGCAAGCGGCCCATTCTCGGCGGTTGGCTACCGTTCGCCGCTGGAATTCGAAACCCACTTGACACCCGCAACTAACCCCACAAACTAACCAAAAGCCCTGTCCGCATTTTCGACGACAGATCACGATGGCCTGACCCGCAAAACGTTTCACCGGGGGGTCAAACGCTTTCGCAACACTGTGTGGACTTCCAATCCCGAGCGAAGCGAAGCACTTCCTGGCGTAGCCCCCACATGGCTTGAGGATGCGACGGCGTCTTGCCCGAATGGATCGCCATAACATCGACGGAGAAAATGGTGCTTGGACAAGCAGGGCGCACCGATCCTCCGCTCCGGCGAATAAGCCAGGGCCGGCGTGGGGTGGTGCGCGACCGCCGGTCGCCGGTGCCGTACTTTGGGGACCATCTCCGAGCCAACGTCGTCGGAGCGGTTTGCCCCCAGACCGGTCAGTGTTTTACGATGATCTTTGACACCGTCGACACCGACGCATTCCAACTCCATCTACACCACCTGGCCCACGCCGTGCCGCTCGACCCCAGCACCCGCCGGCTCCTGAACGTCGACAACGCCTCCCGGCACAAAGCGGTGCGCTCGAACGGGCACCATTTCGAGCCGAACTTTTTGCCGGCCTACAGTCCCGATTTTAGCCCCATCGAAGGACTTTGGTTGCGTTTGAAAGCCGACTGTTTGCCGACTTCCTGGCCAAGACCCCACAAGCCTTGCACAAACGGTTAGTGGCCGCCCTTCACGCCTTTCTCAAGGACCCCGAGACCGTTGCCGCCCAATGCGCCTTCCGGAAATGACTTTTGGCAAACGGTATGAGGATGCCCACGCCCGCAATCTGGCCGAGGTCGTTAATGGCTTGGGCGTTGTTGAGCACTCAACCGGAGTCGGAAGGTATGAGGGCGTTGAGATCCTGCATGTTGCCTCGGTGATAGAAGAAAGCCGTGCCCGCGTCGGGGTTGCCAGACGAACAATTGCCGATGAGGTCGCCTTGGAGGTTGATGGCGAAGGCTTCGCTGTCTGTGTCTCCGGGAAGCATGCCAAGATCCATCATCCGCCCGTGATCGTAGAGGAACGCCCGAGCCTGTCCTCTCACGTCTGCGTAGCCGACCACTTCTCCCGAATCGTTGAGGCCGGTCGCATAAGGGGAGGTCCCGCCCGGAAGGGTGCCCAGCGTGTCGAAACGGCTTCCGCGCCCACCGTGCACGAACGCGTAATAGGGGTAGGCGGGGTTTTCGTCACCGTAAACTTCCGAGGTTGCCCTGCTGTAATATCCCACAATTTCGCCAAGGCAGTTAATGCCGGTGGCGACGCTGAAGTTGTCCTTGAAGAGGTCAGTGACCTTACCGTTCCCGTAACGAAAAGCATGGGTGAGCAACGGATGCACCGCCTGCCGGCGTCAGGCAAACCAAGCCAAAGCGTTTTATCCTTCAAGAATGTGGTCATCGACGGGAGCAATGAGGCCATCAAAGCGCCCGGGCGCTCAACTTTTTCGCGTTCGCTCCAGTAAACGGCGCGACGACGCCGGAGCAAAGATCGTTTACGACCGACCATCCCCCTGAGCGCGCCACCACATATGGCAGTAGGGTATTGACCGCTTGGCCATGGTAGCAGTTAGCTTGAATGTATCAGGAGGTAGAAACCTTAACCAGCATCAGGTTGTACGTTTTTTAGGCCATCGGCGATGCCGCCGCCTGAAGCAGCGGCGTATGCTGACCTTTAATGCAGGAGATCGTTGCGTCGGCTGCTCCAGGCAATCCGGTTGTTAACGTAATCGGCAGGTGTTCTAAGCCGATTCGCGGCCTTGATGTGCGCTTTGCACGGACTGTGTTTATTGGGTATAGTTTTGACAGGATCCTTCTAGTTTGTATAGCTTCGCGGTGTTCTCACCCGTTATAACGCCCTTCACCCTGCAACGCGTCTTTATCATCCCCTCCAACCTACTCCGGCAACTCGCCTCCATGGCTCTGCCACGGGCTGTCCGCCCAGGAAGTTGTCTTCCCGCGGACCCCGCCCTTCGTCGCCGTCTGAAAACGCCTCCTATCCCGCGGCCATTCGGAGTCGCACTTGCCTGGCCTGCCCTGACCTGGTTCATTGCCTTGTCCTGCTTCGTACCGCTCCGGCAGGCTTTCGCCGCCGGACCGCCCTGCCGTGATGTTCCCACCTACGTCCTTCACGACTTGGGCGCGCCAGCGGGATACACCGACAGCGGTGGGACGGCCGTCAATGCATGGGGCCAAGTTGCCGCCACCGCGTCGGTAGCGGATGCTGAAACCACCCTCACCGACGCCTTCCTGGCCCAAATCGGCCGGCTCACGGACGTCGGTGTCTTAGTGGATCCCGGTGATCCTTGGAGGAGCTCCGCTAGCGCCATCAATGCCGCGGGCCAACTCGCCGGAACCTTTACCCCGGGGGATCGCTCCAGCACCCAGGGGTTCGTTTACGCCCGCGGCGAAGTGGAGATATTTCTCGTGCCGGGCAGCTCGGATACCGAAGCTGACGGGATCAACGTTTTGGGGCAGGTGGCCGGGTCCTTCACCATCGCGAATTTTCCCTATGCCACCCATGCCTTTGTACGCCAACCTGACGGGACGCTGGTCGACCTGGGGACCTTTGGAGGGGAAAACGCGGGGGCTTCCGCCATCAACTCCCTGGGCGAAGTGGCCGGTGAGGTGGATGATGCCCACGGGGATTACCACGCGTTTGTGACGCAGGGTGCTAAGAAGGTGCCGCTTGTTTTGAAAGGCTTGGGAACCGACAGCGACGCCACTGCCCTCAACGACGTCGGGGAGGTCGTGGGAGGCGTGCTGCTTGATCCGGACAACCTGACCTACCATGCCTTTTTGTACACGCGGGGCAAAATGCTCGATCTGGGAACTTTACCTGGCACCGATAGTTCCTACGCATATGGCATTAATGCCTCCGGCCAGGTGGTGGGAACGTCGTACCGTGGCGGCCTGTTTCAGAGCGGCCGCGGCTGGGTGTACCTCCACGGGCGGATGCGCGATCTTAACGGCTTGCTCGAACCGGGGGTCGCGAAACGCTGGACGGTGACGGACGCGAACGGCATCAACGACTTGGGCCAAATCGTAGGAAGCGCCCAGAACGCAACAGGCCATTCCCGCGCGGTGCTGCTGACGCCACGCCGTTGAGGGAAAGCCCGCGGCTCTCGATTCGCGGAAGTCATTCTCCAGCGGCGGGTTCGGCCGGCTAAAGGGCCCCGCCGTTTTTTCAGGCGTCAGTTCAACTTTATCGCCGACGGCAGGAGTGGGCTCCAACTCGGCCGTTTCGCGATCTCGGCGGCCCGTGGATTGCGCGTCCGCAAAACGGAGCAGGCCGAGCCGGGCGGCTGCCAGGGTCAGGGCCGCGGTGCCAAGAAAGCCGCGGTGGTTAGGCATGAATGCTTCGGACATTCATCTTTTCTTCCAAACCGCCCACCGAGTAATCCCCGGTCGGCAACATTCCGGGGCGCCAAGGCAGGCGCGCAAAGGCGAGCGGGTCCTGTTCGCGGGTGCCCACGATTATCACCGGGTGGGCGTCGGCCAAGTTACCCAGGTTGCGCAGCGCCGTTAGGTTCATCCAAGGGAAGAGAGCAGGGTCGCTCTTCGCCAGGCATTTTTCCACGTCTTGGTTGGCCTACCTTGAGGGTGGAACAACCCTGCCGCCCGCAGCCTGTAGGCACTTCCCAGGGCGTCCTCATGACTGTACAACAAGCAATGGGGTACTCGTCGCATTCGTCGGTGTGGAAAACGCCCGTTTGTGGTTGAGGACATCATTGCGGAGAAGAAGGCGGGTCACTACCCGCTGGTGATCGCCCCCGTGCACCGGGATGGCGAAGCTTACGCTGCAGCATTGCGCGCACGGATGCGCGAGGGAGGGTTGCTTGGGGCAGACGATTTTACCCTTACCCGGTTCAAACCTTTGCACCTCACGGAGGCGCAAAGGGAGCACTGGACCAACTACGACCGGGGCAGGGTGATCGAGTTTCATCAACCGGTTGCCGGGGGGTTCCAGTCTGGCCAGCAGTGGACGGTGGTGGATGCCGATCCGCTCGGCGTGACGGTGACAAGAAAGGGACACGAAAAGCGGCTCACCCTCGACAAGGTTTCCGGCTTCGCCGTCTACGAAACCGAAGGAATGAAGGTGTCGGTGGGGGATGATTTGCAGCTCACGAAGAACACAAGGCGCGGAAAGAATGGCGACGTGCGACGGGTCGAAGGTTTCGACGGTGACTGGCTTGTGCTCGACAATGGATGCCGGCTAGACCTGGAGAAAGCACAGCACGTTCGGCAGGGGCACACCGTGACCAGTCAGGTCAGCCAATCGAAGGAGCGCGAAAAGATGTTCTGCCTGGCCATGACCAATGCACTTCCTCAGATCAATGCTGCCCAGGCCCTCGTGGACGTTTCCAGGGCTCAGCGCGAGGCCCGCATTTACACCGATTCGGTCGATGCCTTCGAGGTAAAGTTCCAAGCGGACACCGGGCACCGGCAGGCAGCGATTGATTTTGTGGAAGGCGATCTCGCCCACCGGGAATCCCTGGGAACCCTGGAAGCGGAACGGGGCATCACCATGGAGCACGGAAGAGGCATCGACCTGCAGGAGGCTAACGTCCGTGCACCGGAAAAGGAAATGCTTAACGCCGTGAAACAATCCCTGCAGCGCCCGCAGCCTCCGGAACACGAATGGCACCCCGGCATGGAGCCGCCTGGCCAAAAACAAAGCCGCGGCATGCACATCGAACGCTGAGCGTTTGTTTTCAGAAACCGAAAATTTCTACCGTCGTGCGAGCGTGGCAGCGCGGAAGAACCACGGGCCACGCGGCACTTCTGAGGCGCTCACGAACCGCCACCTCACCACGTCCAGCCCGCTTAACCCGAGGTACTGCTGGACGGCCGGCGAGACATCCAAGCCCGCATTGCCGTTGCGGTTGGGCGAGGGCCAATCCGTGCCGAACACGGATTGCCAATGGGGAGGGGGATCACCGCGCAGATCAGGATACTATTGGCTGCTCGGGGTGGCCGTCGGGGACAGCGCTGCGGCGGCCGGGGGAGTCACGTTGAAGGTTAAGAGGCAGATCTTCCAAGCATCGCTCTCACGACGGTGAAGCGCTGACCAGTAGCCCGAGCCTTGCTGAGGAGGGCCGGTTGGGCCCTGCACAGTGCTACTCCATG